>VGRE01000406.1 GCA_016875435.1 Deltaproteobacteria bacterium
TCCCCGAATTGCTCGAGTGCCCGCTTCACATCTCTGGTCGATGTGATGTCCCACATTGCCAGTTGATACGGATTGGGGTATCCCTGGTCGTCGTGCAGAACCATCATGTAGATCGCCACGAAGAATAGGCCACTTGAGGGCGGAATCGCCACGAGGAATAGGCCAGGTCGCCAGGAGCAATAGGCCAGCCGACGGCCCGGACACACGACCATGCCGCCCCAGGAGGGGGCATGGGATACCGGGAGATGAGTCGGATGGAAATCGTGGACGTCGTCCGCCGCTGGCAGGCGGGCGAGAGTCGGCGCGCGATGGCCCGCGGGCTGGGTCTGGCGCGCGCGACCGTGGACAAGTATGTGAGCGGAGCCGCCCAGCTGGGACTTGTGGCTGGCGGACCGCCGCCGACCGAGAGCCAGGTGCTGGCGCTGGTGCGGCAGAACCGGCCAAGCGGGGAACGCTCGACGCCAGCGCGTTCGCTGCTCACGGCGCACCGGGAGCGGATTGGCCGCTGGCTGGCCGAGGATCATCTGCGCCTGAGCCGGGTGCAGGAGTTACTGGAACGCGACGGGCTGGCGGTCAGCTACACGAGCCTACGGCGCTTTGTCGCGGCGGAAGGGCTGGGTCGGCGCGCCAAGACGACGGTGCGCCTGGCCGAGACGGCACCGGGCGAGGTGGCGGAGATGGACTTCGACAAGCTCGGACCACTGGTCGATCCGGCGACGGGCAAGCGCCGGACAGTCTGGGCGCTGGTGGTGGTGCTCGTCTATAGCCGCCACGCCTTCGTCTGGCCGCTTTTCACGCAGACGCTGGGGGAGGTCATCGGTGGACTGGAGGCGGCCTGGCGCTTCTTCGGGGGCGTGCCCAGGCGGCTGGTCCTGGACAACTTCCCGGCGGCGGTCGCCGGCGCGGACCCGCTGGCGCCGAAGCTGACGCGGGGCTTTCTGGAGTACAGCCAGGCGCGGGGATTTCTCGCCGACCCAGCGCGAGTGCGCCACCCCCAGGACAAGCCGCATGTCGAGCGCCACATCGATTACGTCACCGAACGCTTCTGGAAAGGGGGCAGCTTCGCCGACCTGCCGGACGCACGGGTGCAGGCGCGGGACTGGTGTCTGACGGTGGCGGGGCAGCGGGTCCACGGGACGACGCGTCGGGTGCCGGTGGTGGTCTTCCAGGATGAAGAGCGGGCGGTCCTGGTGCCGTTGGCGGCCACGCCAGCGGGGGAAGCGCCCTACGACGTGCCGCTCTGGCGAACGGCGACGGTCCGCCCGGACCACCATATCCAATTCGAGCAGGCCCTCTACTCCGCCCCGAGCGCGAGCTGTCCGCCGGGCACCAAGCTGGAAGTGCGTGGCGATCGCGATCTGGTGCGGCTGTATCGGCGCGGCGAGTTGGCCAAGGTCCATGCGCGCCGCCAGCGGGGTGAGCGGGCGACCGACCCGGACGACTACCCGGCCGAGAAGACGGCCTACGCGTTGCGTGCCCCCGATCGGCTCATCCGGCAGGCGACGGAGTTGGGAACGGACATCGGTCGCTTCGCCGAGCGGCTGCTGTCCGGACCGCTGCCGTGGGCGGCGTTGCGCCAGGGCTACAAGCTCCTGCGGCTGGCCGAGCGCTACACGCCGGCGCGTCTGGACGCCGCCTGCGCGCGGGCGCTGGGCTTCGACCTGGTCGATGTTCGGCGGCTGGAACGCATCCTCCTTCTGGCCCTCGAGCACGCGGGCGAGCCAGCGCCGCCCCCCGAGACGCGGCTGCGCGCGCTGCCAGCCGGGCGCTTCGCCCGGCCAGCGAGCGCCTTCGACCATCGTCCGACCGACTCCCCGACGGAGGTCGAAGGGTGAGCGTCGACGCCGATCTCCTCCGGCTGCTCAAGCGGCTCAAGCTCGGGGCGCTGGCGCCCACGCTGCCCGAGCGACTCACCCTCGCCCGGGCGCAGCAGCTGGACTACGCGGCGTTCCTGACGCTGCTGCTCGCCGACGAGGTCGCTCGCCGCGACAGCGTCGCCCTCGACCGGCGGCTGCAGCGGGCCGGCTTCGAGGACCGGATCAGCCTGGACACCGTCGACTGGGGCGCGCCCATCCAGCTCGACCGGCGCCGCTTGCAGGCGCTCTTTACCTTGGAGTTCCTCCGGCGCAAGGAACACGTCATCTTGGTCGGCCCGGTCGGCGTCGGCAAGACGCTGTTCGCCCAGTGTGTCGGCGCGGCCGCGGTGCGGGCGGGCCACAGTGTCCTGTTCGTCCGCGCCGACGCCCTGCTGCGCGATCTCGCCCAGGCCCGCGCCGACCATTCGCTGGCCAAAGCTTTCCGCGCCTATCTCGCCCCGGAGCTCCTCATCCTCGACGACTTCGGCCTGCACCGGCTCAGTGCCCAACAGTCCAGTGATCTGTACGACCTGATCATCGAACGCCACCGCCGCTCGAGTTTCCTCATCACCTCCAACCGGGCGGTCGACGAGTGGCTCGGCCTCTGGGACGACCCGCTTTTGGGCAATAGCGCCCTCGACCGGCTGGCCAACGGCGCGCACCAGCTCGTCATCGAGGGCCCCAGCTACCGGGCCAAGCTGGCGCCCACGGGCTGGCCAGACGGATCGTCGCTGTGACCACCTCGATCGGTGCCAAAAGCTCGGTGGGTTTAGCGCTGTCTGGCCGCATCTGTCGCCCGGCACAAGGAAGCGGGGACGGCTCGCCCGTCCCCGCCTCCCGACAGACGCGGCCCCGGGCTGGCGCTCAGGTCGGTCCCCACCGTTGCCCTATCCTCCGCCCGGGCACGCCTCATTATCCCATCACCTCGGCGCCGCGGCCAGCACCTGACTCCGACGCCACAGGAGGTGCCCACCGCTGATCGGCCGCTCGCGACGGCCGTCCGCGGGCTTTCACATCCGGCGGAGCAAAGCTACACTACGCACCGTCACGCCGGGCCAACGGCTGGCCTAATGGTCGTGGCGATGGCCGGCCTAATCCTCGTGGCGAACGACACA
>VGRE01000407.1 GCA_016875435.1 Deltaproteobacteria bacterium
GGACGGTTAGGGTCCACCCATGTCCGTCGCCGAGCTGCTTCGCACCGTCCCTTTTGCCCACGGGGCCGACCTGTCGATCGTCCACAGCGAACCGGGGCACGCCGTGGTGCGCATCCCGCATGTCCCGGGCAACCTCAACCACGTGGGCACCATCCACGCGGCGGCACTGGTGCTGGTGGGGGAAACCGCGGGCGGGCTCGCGCTCTTGTCGCACCCGAGCCTGTCGCCGTACCTCCTGCTCGCCAAGGGCCTCGCCATCCGCTACCGGCGGCCGGCCCCCGCGGGGTGCAACGCGCACGCCCGCGTGACCGACGAGGAGGTCGAACAGGCGGTGGCCGCGGTGGAGGCCGCCGGCAAGGTGGACCTCCCGCTCCGCATCGAGGTTCGTTCCGACGAGGGCGAACTGCTCGCCGAGCTCACCGTCGACTACCACCTCCGCAAGCGCAACCAGTGATAAGGGCCGCCGTGCCCGACCGCATCCTGCTCATCGAGGACGACCCGTC
Organism: Deltaproteobacteria bacterium; assembly: GCA_016875435.1. Classification (GTDB taxonomy): domain Bacteria; phylum Myxococcota_A; class UBA796; order UBA796; family SXON01; genus SXON01. Next base: position 504 of record VGRE01000407.1, read on the forward strand.
CATCCTGCGCGGCCTCGAGCTCAACCTCGGCCTGGAGGGCTACGAGGTGCGCGCCGCCATCGACGGGCCGAGCGGGCTTCGCGTGGCCACCGAGTGGAAGCCCGACCTCGTGCTGCTCGACATCATGCTCCCGGCGATGAACGGCTACGAGGTGTGCCGCGAGCTTCGCCGCCGCGGCTTCTCGGTGCCGGTGATCATCCTCAGCGCCAAGGGCACCGAGCCCGACAAGGTGATGGGCCTCGACATCGGCGCCGACGACTTTGTCACCAAGCCCTTCGGCCTCGCCGAGTTGCTCGCCCGCATCAAGGCCCAGCTCCGCCGGGGCAAGCCCGCGCTAGCCCTCGCCCTGCGCTTCGGCGACGTCGAGGCCGACTTCTCGGCCGGCGAGGTGCGCCGCAAGGGCGAGTTGCAGGAGATGACCGCCCGCGAGCTCCAGCTGTTGCAGTACCTCGCCAAGCACGAGGGGCGCGTCGTCACCAGGCAGATGATCCTCGACGCGGTTTGGGGCGAGAACTACTTCGGCACCGAGCGCACGGTCGACAACTTCATCACCCGGCTGCGCCAGAAGCTCGACGACGACGATCCCCGGCACTTCCTCACCGTGCGCGGCATGGGCTACCGCTTCAAGGGCGACTCCCGATGATCTGGTTCCTCGCCTGTGTGAAGAACGAGCCCCCGCGCGAGATCGCCGCGCTCCCCGCGGTGGTGGAGGAGGCCCCGCCGCCGCCGGTGGCACGCCCCGATCCCCTCCCCGGCTGGCGGTCCGGGTTCACGTCCGCCCCGGCCCTGGGCCAGCGCGTGGCCGAGGCCTGGGGCTTCACCCTCGGTGGGCCCATCACCGAGCCGATCGCGGGCGACACCCTCGGCCCGGGCGGCGGCCAGGCCTTCGCGGTGGCCGACGGGCGGCTGGTGGCCTTCAGCGCCGATGGCAAGCGCGGCTGGGAGGCGCGCATCGACGCCCGTGGCGGCCCCTACCTGCTCGACAGCAGCGTGATCGTCGGCAGCGACGACGGCCGCGTGCACTGGGTCGACCGCGCGACCGGGAAAGACAGCAGCGCCACCGGTCCGGGCAGCGCCGTGGTGGGGCGAGTCGCGCCGGTCGATGGCGGGTTCGCCTGGGTGACGGCCGGGGGACAGGTGAGCAGCACCGCCGGCTGGAACGTGCCGACCAGCGTCGTCCCCTCGGGTCGCGCGGCCGCCGACGGCTCCACGGTCTACTTCGCCAGCACCGACGGCAAGCTCCACGCGGCGGGGCCGAGAGGGCTGGCGTGGAGCTGTCCCCTCCCCGCGCCGCCAGTCGACGGTCCCGCCCTCGACGCCGAGCGCGCCTACGTGAGCTACGGCGCCCGCGGCGGCGAGCCCGGCGGCGTCGTCGCCATCTGGCGCGTGGGCGCCGACGCGGGCAAGGAAGCCTGGCGCTTCCCGACGGGCTTCGCCCCGGAGGCCGCGCCCGCAGTCCACGAGGCCGTGTACGTGCCCGACAAGGACGGCACCGTCTACGCGCTCGACCCCGTGTCCGGTGGCCAGCTGTGGACGGCCGAGGGCTACGGCGAGTTCCTGACGCAGCCGGTGATCGCGGGAAAAACCCTCTACGTGGGCAACAGCGACGGGGCGCTGTACGCCATCGACAGCTTCGACGGCGGCGTAGACTGGAAGCTGCAGCTCGGGGCGCCGGTCACCGCCGGGCCGGCCTTGCTGGGCGACGGCATGGTGGTGGGGCTCGCCAACGGGCGCGTCGTCGGGCTTCGACCGTAGCGCGCGTCAAAGCTCCACGAGGAACCCCTCGTCGCTCCAGGCCCAGGTGCGCCCCCCGGCGCGCGCGAAGGCCGTCCCTGGCAGCGGGTAGCGGACGCCGTCGACGCTGAACTCGCTCGGCTCGGCGTCGCTGCCCGGCACCACGCCCTCGGGCACCGGCGGCGCCGTGTCGGGCATGGCCTCGTCGCGGCGGCGCCAGCGCACGCTCCCGTCGAGCCCGAAGGCGCCGGTCTCGCCGTCGATGGTCTGGATGAGCACCTCGTCGCCATCGAAGGCGGCGCGAGCCACGAAGTCGTCGCCGCTGCACAGCCCGTGGGGGTGCAGCGCGGAGTCGACGGTGAAGGCCTCGTCGTCCACCACGATCACCCGGTCGCCGTCGGTGGCGGTGACACCCCGGTAGGGCGGGCCCGGTAGCCGCTCGCCGGCGTCGAGGCGCCAGGTGGTGCCCCCGGGGCCAGCGAGGATCGCGCCCTTGCACGAGGCCGTGGCCGCGCCAAAGCCATCGAGGACCACGTGACCGCCGGCGTCGACGAGCGCGCCAAGGTCGCGGTCGAGCAACAGGGGCGCGGGGGCGAAGCCCACGGGGGTGAGCGCGCCATCCCAGCGTCGCGACACCTTGTTGGCGCGCAAGTCGAGGAGCACCACGCCGTCCTCGTCGGCCACCAGCGCCGACTCCCCGTCGATCGAGAA
>VGRE01000408.1 GCA_016875435.1 Deltaproteobacteria bacterium
CGACGAACGTGATGGCCGCCGCGCTCGAGGCGCGGTGCGCGGTCGTCTACGGCTCGTCGGACGCCGCCGCCCGCGGGCTCTCCCCCCCGGCGCCGAAGTCTATGCGGACGCCAAGGCCGCCGCCGAGGCCGTGATCCGGGCCTATGCGCCCCACGTGCCGGCGCTCATCGTCCGACCGGCCAACGTCTACGGGCCCGGCGGGCACCCCACCACGCTCATCCCCGAGCTGATGGCGCAGGCCCGCGCGGGCGCGCCGGTTCGGCCCCGGGATCCCGAGGCGTTCGTGGAGCCCGTGCACGTGGACGACGTGGCCTTGGCGCTCTGCGCCGCGCTCGCGCTCGCCCTCGACGGGCCCCCCCGCGTGCAGGGGGGCGTCTTCGGGGCGGGCGGCGCGATCGCGGTCAAGGCGGGACGCCTCGCGGCGTTCATCGAGGCATTGCGCGACGGACGCGCCGAGTCCGAAGATCCCGGCGGCGACGGTGAGCGGGAGATCCCCGCGGGGATCGGGCCGCCGCGCGTGCCGGAGTGGCAGCCGCGGACGCGCTGGCGCGAGGGCGTGACGTCGCTGTGGAGGCAGCAGGGCGCGTGAAACGGGCATGAGGCGGAGGCAAGGCGATGGCGACCGAGATGCGAGTGCTGATCACCGGGGCCCAGGGTTTCCTGGGCCGCACCCTGACCGCGGAGTGGCTGGAGGCCTGCCCCGAGGCGGTCGTGATGGGCCTGGGCCGCTCCGAGGCGCGCGCCGGCTTCACCCACGACGCCACGCGCCGCGGGCGCGCCGTCCCGGCCCCGCTGCCGGCGGCGATGCAGCGCAGCCACGCCTCGCCGCGGGCGAGCTACGCCGCGGTGGATGTCCTCGACCGCGCCGCCCTGCTGCGCACCCTGGCGGCGTTCGAGCCCCACGTGGTGATCCACCTCGCCGCCCGCCTGAAGGACGACGCGCCGGCGGATCTGGTCCGGGTCAACGTCGAGGGCACGCTGACCCTGCTGGACGTGTGCGCGGGCCTGCCACGGCGGCCGCGTTTGGTGCTGGGCTCCAGCGGCGCCGTGTACGGCGAGCCGGTCACGCTGCCGCTCCACGAGGCCGCGCCGTTCGGCCCGTTGGCGGGGCTCTACGCCCTCACGCGGCGCACGGCGGAAGAGGCCGCGCTCCTCGTGGCGCGCCGCGAGGGGTTGCACCTCTGCATCGCGCGCATCTTCAACCCGATCGGCCCGGGCCTGGACGAGCGGCACCTGCCGAGCCGAGTGGCCGCGACCCTCGTGGATCTGGCCGACGGCGTGGGTGAGCCCGTGCTGCGCCTCGGCCCGCTCGACGGCACGCGGGACTTCCTCGACGCCCGGGACGCCGCCACCGCGCTGCGCCTCATCGCCACACGCGGCGAGGCGGGTGGTGTCTACAACGTGGCCAGCGGCGTGGCCACCCCCGTGGGCGAGCTGGTCTCGCACCTCGTCGCCGCCGCCGGGCTGACGGGGCGCGTGCAGATCGAGTCTGGCGCCCGCCAGCCGGGGGACGTGCCGCACCACTGGGCCGACGTCGCGAGGCTGCGCGCGCTCGGGTTCACCCCGCGCCACGCGCTCCCCGAGACCGCCCGGCACCTGATCGAGTGGTATCGCGGCATCGAGTGGCCGCAGGTCGCGGCCGCGGCCTCGGCCGAGCCACCCCTGACCGTGACCGTGGCCCCGCGCTTCGAGTACCCGGTCGAGATCGGCGCCGGCCTGCTGGATGCCGTGCCGGCGCGGCTGCTCGCGCGCCTGTCCACGCGGCGGGCGGTGGTCGTGACCGATCCGCGGGTCGGCGCGCTCTACGGCGAGCGCCTGATGGGCGGCCTGGCGGCGGCGGGTTTCCAGGCGACGCTGTGCCGCATCCCCGAGGGCGAGGCGGCCAAGTGCGGTGAGGTCTGGCACGGGCTGATCGGCGATCTGCACCAGGCTGGCTTCGAGCGGCGCTCCACGCTCCTCTGCCTGGGCGGCGGCCTCGTGTCGGACGTGGGCGGCTTCGTGGCGGCGACCTACATGCGCGGCGTGCCCTACGTGAACGTGCCGACGACGCTGCTCGCGCAGCACGACGGCGCCGTGGGCGGCAAGGTGGCCATCAACACCGACTGGGCGAAGAACGCGCTGGGGGCCTTCCACCACCCGAGCGCCGTCTACTGCGATCCGGAGACCCTGCGCACGCTGGACGCCCGCAACCTCGCGGCGGGCGTGGCCGAGGCCCTCAAGGTGGCGCTGACGGGCGACGCGCATCTCTTCGCGCTGCTGGAGTCCGATCCGGCGGCCGTGCTGGAGGGGCGGGACGTCCGCCTGCTGGAGCGGATCGTGCGCCGCAGCGCGGCCCGCAAGATCGCGCTGCTCGCCCCCGATCCCCTGGAGATCGACCTGCGCCGGGCGTTGAACCTGGGCCATACGCTGGCGCACGCCCTGGAGACCGAGCTGCACTACGCGGGCCTCCTGCATGGCGAAGCGGTGGCCGTCGGGCTCGCCGTGGCGACGCGGGTGGCGCAAGCGCGCGGCGAATGTCCCGAGCCGGTCGCCGAGCGCATCCTGGCGCTGCTCGCCGCCTACGGGCTCCCGCCGCGGGTCCCGCGCGAGCGGCTCTTCGCGGCGCTCGACCGGCTCTCGGACATCCGCCGCGTCCGCGGCGGCGCGCTGCACTTCGTGATGCCGGTGGCCATCGACGCGGTGCGCATCGTGCCCGAGGTGGCGCCGATCGAGCTCTGCCGCGCCCTGGAGAGCGTCGCCGCGCTGGCCCCCGCCGCCCGCATCGAGGTGGCCGCGTGATCCTGGGGATCGATCTGGGCGGCACCAAGCTCCTGGCCGCTTGCGTGGACGCCGAGGGCGCGCTCGTGGCCACGCGGCGGTGGGCCACGGGCCGCGAGACCACGCCGGCGCGGCTGCTGGCGCTCCTGCGCGAGGTCGTGGCCTGGAGC
>VGRE01000409.1 GCA_016875435.1 Deltaproteobacteria bacterium
CGGAGGCAGCCGCTGCGAGCGGGGACGCCGTTGGCGAGGCCGCAGAGGCTGTCGCCGAGGCCGCGGAGGCCGGCGCCGAGGCCGTGGAGCCGGCGCCTGCCGAGGACGCGCCTGCCGCCGAGTGAGACGATCGCGCCCGAGGTCGCGGCCGCCTACCTGCTGCAGCGGGTGGCGCTGGCCGAGCCCTTCCCGGCAGGCGACGCGGGCATCGTGGCCCTGCTCGACCGCCTCGACATCGTGCAGCTCGATCCCATCGACCGCTGCGGGCAGAACGCCGACCTCGTGGTGGGCGCTCGCGTGGAGGGCACGCGCCGCGGCGACGTCCACCGCGTGCTCAAGGGCGCGAGCTTCGAGCACTTCGCCAAGGAGCGCTGCATCGTCCACGCGCGCCACTTCGCGCACTACCGCGCGCAGGCGGTAGAGACGCCGTGGTGGCGCAATAGCGAGCGCATGCGGAAGCTCGACGAGGCGCTCGTCGGTGACGTGCTCGCCGAGGTCGTCGAACGCGGCCCGCTCACGACCGGCGAGTTGAGCCCTCGCGGCAAGACCGAGCCGATGGACTGGGCCGGCTGGAAGGGCAGCGGCCGCCTGGAGGTGCTCGCCCTCGAGGTGCTGTGGACGCGCTGCGCCGTCGTGGTGTCGGGTCGCGACGCCCGGGGTCGGCGCGTGTACGACATCCCCGCTCGCGCTTTGCCCGGCGTGCCGCACGACCCTCCCGCCGAGCCGTTCGCGGAGGCGATGATCCTCGCGCGGGTGCGCAGCGCCGGCCTGCTCGCGCGCGCGAGCGGGCCCACGTGGTCGATGCTCGGCGAGGCACGCACCGACGGCACCGTCGACCGGCTCGTGGCCGAGGGGCGGCTGGTCAGCGTGCGCGTGGGTCGCCGTCCCTACCTCGCCGAGCCCGGGATTCTCGCGGCCACGAGGGAGCGTCCCGCCACCCGCGCCGTGGTCCTCGGCCCCCTCGATCCGCTGCTCTGGGACCGCGCGCTCGTGCGCGACGCCCTCGGCTTCGACTACACCTGGGAGGTGTACAAGCCGGCCGCGCAGCGCCAGTACGGCTACTACGTCTGTCCCGTGCTCATCGACGGGCACCTGGCCGGCCGCGTGGAGGCTCGTCGTGACGGCGCGACCCTTCGCGTGGAACGCGCGTGGGGCGGGATGCCTCGCCGCGCGCTCGTGAGTGCCCTGTCGCGACTGGCAGAACTGAACAACTGTAGTGTTGTTGACATGTCAAGAACACTAGTCTCGTGATCCGCTAGGCCGCTTGATCCTAGGCAATCCATTTTCACGCTGCGTAAAAAACTTCGCACCGCAGCCTTTTCACCTGCTCCTTCGATGGCTAGGACGGGCGGGCCTCGGAGAGGAAGTACCTGTTGACGATCGCCCTGACCCTCGTTCTATCTGCTTTCGCCGCGGAGTATGGTCCGCTGGTGGAAGGCATCGAGGGCGACGAGATCGCGGCAGGCCGGCACGGCCAGTCCGACACGGGCGTGGTCGGCTGCTCCGACCAGTACCTCAGCGAGGGGATCGACCTGCCCGACCTGCCCCTTTTCTACAACCGGGCGCAGCCCAGCCACTCCTGGGGCAGCCGCGAGATGGTCGAGGTCATCATCGATACCTCGCGCCACCTGCGCTGGCTGATGCCCGAGGCCGACCCGCTGACCATCGGCGACATCTCGTCCCAGCGCGGCGGTTTCCTCAGCGGCCACAAGTCCCATCGCGGCGGCATCGACGCCGATATCGGCATCTACATGGCCGGCGGCAAGCAGGATCCTCGCGGGTTCACCACGCTCGGGCCGGGCACCTTCGACCTCGAGCGCAACTGGATGCTGATCTCCACCTTGCTCGACACGGGCAAGATCGACATGGTGCTGCTCGACCACGGGCATATCGAGCGCCTCCGCGCCTATACCGTGCGCGCCGGCCTGCTCACCCAAGACGAGGCCGAGCACGTGTTCCCCCCCGAGGGCAGCCGCGCCAGCTGGGAAAACGTCGGCATCGTGCGCCACGCGCCCAACCACGCCGATCACCTGCACGTGCGCGTGCTCTGCGCCGACGGCAGCAAGGCCGACGCGCGCTGAAGAGGGCGGCGGGTAGGCACCCGTTGGCCTTGGGTCTCTCGAAGGTCTAGCCCTCCACGCGGAAGACGAACGGGAGCGCGTACACGAGCCCAGGCTGGCTCGCGCGGGTGAACTGCACCCACATCTTGTAGGCGCCACCGGCCGGGAACACGTAGCGGAAATCGACGGTCGGCCCCGGGTAGAGGTGGGGCATGTCCATCGACGGCGACATCGTTTCCATGCCCGGCACGTAGGCGTGGGTGTGACTCACCCAGTCGAGGGTGGTGTTGACCAGCGCCGCGTGGGCGTCGGCGCCGAGGTACTGCTCGATGTCGGTGACGTCGTTGCCCTCGGCATCGCGGAGGGTGACGGTCCATGTGGCCGAGTAGCCCGCCATCGGTTGCGAGGCCCACGCGAGCGTGCCGGTGACGCCCTCGTCGCTCGCCTCGGCCACCGGGGTGGTGTCGGGCTCGGCGGCCATCGGCGGCTCGCCCGTGGCCTCGAAGGCCGACTCGGTGCTCTGCCACTGGTTGTCGTGCGCCCAGTTGAGCGCCACGAGGTAGTGGCCGGCGAGCGGCGGGGTCACCGGCACGTGGAGCGTGCCCGCCTTGAGGTCGTCGACGGTCACGTCGTAGTAGTCCTCGTGGTGCAGGTGGGCGTAGAAGGTCCAGTCGGCGCTGATCAGCACGTTGTGGACGAGGCGATCGTGGTTCTGCTGGAGGTCTTCGATGGGGTGGCCGTCCTGGTCGACGACCTGCACGTAGAGTTCGCCGGTGCTCCCCGCCACGAGCGGCTCGGGGTCGGTCCAGGTGCTCACCTCGTAGCCGGTGATCTCGGTGTCCTCGACCGCGGCGGTGTCGGC
>VGRE01000410.1 GCA_016875435.1 Deltaproteobacteria bacterium
CCGCCTCGGGACCGGGTTCACCCGCTGGAGGCCAGCTCGTGAGCACTCCCCGCCGCTCGTCGGGCCTGCTCGCGGGGGCTACGATGACCGGGTCTACCTCCCGGAGAGAGGTTCATGTTGCCTATCCTCTGCCCCGGACGTGTCCCGACTGCTCACTCGCATGGGAACCTCCCGAGGCCGCACAGATCGTCCACCGTCAACGGCGTCCACTCCGCCCCGAGGTACGGGACCTGGGCCGGACACCGTCACGTGGGGCTCAACCTCCCTGCCCTCGCGCGAGCCCGGGAGCTGGTGTTTCTCGCCGAGGGCGAGGCGGGGCGCGACGTGGCCGCGCGCGTGCCCGCTGGCGACGTGGCCGTGCCCGCCGGTCGCTTACGCCACCCCCGGGCCAGCATCTTCGCCCCGGCCTAGCGCAAAGGGCCCATGCGCCGCGTACTCGGCCACGGCGCGGCGTACCTGCTCGGCCTCCTCGGCGCAGAAACGCGACACCGCGTCGCCCAGTCCCCCGCCGCCGCCACCACCGGCGCCGCGCCCGGAGGGGTGAAGCCCCCCGGCCACCTCGAGGTATCGCAAGCGGCGATTCTCCCTGGCATCGCGTTCTCGAGGCCAGCCCGGCGCTCGCCGGCGGGGGTGGCCATGGCGCGGCATGCCATCAGGCCCGGCGGTCGGCCACGTCGCAGTTGGCTAGATGCACCGGGTGGTCGTCCGGCTCGCGCGCTTCCTCGTGGCTCCGGCCGCCGCCTTCTCCCTGGGCCTGGCGCTGGCCTGGGCCGGGTGGCTCGCGGTACCGCTCCTGCTGCTCCCCGGCGCGTGGCTCGCCGTTGCCGCCGTCGCCGCGGGTTGGGCATGGTGGGTCGATCCCTCCGCCTGGCCCGGCCGCCCCGTCCTGCGGGGGCGCCACCCCGCGCGCTGCGCACTGCTGCTCGAAGTGCGACGCGGCGAGGAGGCCCGCGCCTTGCCGATCCTCGTCTCGCTGGCGGCGCGCCGGTTGGCCTGCACGGTGTTCGTCGAGGCCGGGGTGGATCTCGGCCTCGCCGTGGACGGCCAGGAGCTCGGCGAGTTGCGCGATCAGCCCGGCGAGGGGCCGTGGCGGCCGCTGGCGCGCCGTCCCAGGGCGGGGGCCGGCATGCTCGTCGGCCACACCATCGTCCTCGATCACGCGAGCTCCGACGCGCGCGCCCAGCGTGTCGTCGGCACCGACCTTGTCGTGCTGAGCCCCCGCGTGGATGTCGCCCGCCTGCTGGTCTGGATCGACGAGTGGGAGTCGCGAGCCGTGTTCGCCGGCACGCTGAGCGCGGCGATGGAAAGCGGTTAGCCGGCGGGCCGTGCCCGCCTACTCGGTGATCCCCACCCTCACGCGGCCCCTCTGGGGCGGCGAGCGCCTCGGCCGCGACCTCGGCAAGGGGGAGGGGAAGATCGGCGAGTCCTGGGAGGCCTGGCGCGAAAATCGGCTGGCCGACGGCCGCCGCCAGGGCGACGTGGCCGAGTTGCCCGTCCTCGTGAAGCTGCTCGACACCGCCGAGATGCTCTCGGTGCAGGTACACCCGGGCGATGCCGACGCGCGCGCCCTCGCCGGCGCGCCGCACGGCAAGGCGGAGGCCTGGGTGGTGCTCGACGCGGCGCCCGGCGCCAAGATCGCCTACGGCGTGAACCGCGAGATGACGCCGGCCGAGCTCGCGAGGCACGCTCGCAGCGGCGAGATCGAGGGCGACCTCGCCTGGATCGCGCCGCGCCCGGGCGACCTCATCACGGTGCCCCCCGGGACAATCCACGCCATCGGGCCGGGACTCCTGCTCTACGAGGTGCAGCAGCCCATCGACCTCACCTGGCGCCTCTACGACTGGGACCGGGGCCGCCCGCTGCAACTGGAGCAGGCGGCGGCGGTGGCGGTCACGCGGCCTCAGGCGGGCTGGGCCTCGCGCGAGCACGGCGAGGGCGAGATCTTCGCCGGGCCCCACTTCGGCATTGCGCGCCTGTGCCGCCCGTTGACACGGCGCTCACGACGCTGGGCGGCGCTCACCGTGGTGCGCGGTCGCGCCGAGGTGGACGGCGTGGAGCTTTCCCTTGGCGCGACCGCGATCATCGCCCCGGGCGAGAGCGAGCTGCGCGTCGAGGGCGAGGCGCTGCTGGCCTACGGCCCTCGCCCATGAGCCGCTCGCGGTTGCGCGGAGGCATGGTTACCGAGTAGCCTTTGCGCGCCCACGCGGAGAGCCCGTGCTCGCCTCCCTTCTCGTCGCCGCCCCCGCCCTCGCGAGTTCCTGGCCCGCCGGCTCCACCATCAACCCCGGGCTCTCGGCCGACATCACCAAGGAGGGCTTCGACGCGGTGGCGGAGCTGATCCCCGCGCTGTTGCCCCCCGAGATCCCCATCGACACCACCGGCGACAGCTACGCTGGCGTGCTCGACCAGTGTTGGCTCGGCGGCTACGCCTACGAGATCAGCAACGCGAAGGTGGAGATCGAGGTGAACTCCGTCAGCATCAGCCCGGGCGAGGGCGTGCTCGACGTCAACGCGGAGCTGCTCGTCGCGCTCAACGACGCCAGCGATCCCTTCGGCCTCTACACGATGGTGGAGTGCATCGAAGACACCTGCTACGGCTACGTGAACCCCTTCCCGGTCAACGTCAGCACCTCGATGATGCTCGCCATCGTCGACAACGGCGACGGCACCCGCAGCCTCGACGCCACCATGGGCGAGATCGTGGTGGACTACGAGATCGACGGCGCCAACGACATCTACCTGGGCGAGTGCACCATCGGCGACATCGAGGAGTTGCTCAACGATTTGGTTAGTTTCTCCCTGTACGACCTCATCCTGTCCCTGGTCGCCGGCACGCTCGACTCCACCATCGCCGACATGGGCCCGGAACTCGAGGCCCAGGTCGAGGAGGCCTTCGCGGCGGCCACCATCGAGCAAGACA
>VGRE01000411.1 GCA_016875435.1 Deltaproteobacteria bacterium
GATCGGCTCCACCTTCTCGGGCGTCTTCTCCTCGTGCCAGCCCCAGCGGCGGGCCACGCGGAACACGTGGGTGTCGACCGTGATGCCGCTGGGGATGCCGAACGCGGTGCCCAGGACCACGTTGGCGGTCTTTCGGGCCACGCCGGGTAGGCGCACGAGGTCGTCCATCGCCGCGGGAACGTGGCCCCCGTGCCGCTCCACCAGGAGCTGCGCGGTGCGGATGGCGTTGCGCGTCTTCTGGCGGAAGAAGCCCGTTGAGCGGAGCACGTTCTCCATCTGTGCGCCGTCGGCGAGCGCCATGCGGGGCGCATCGGGCCAGCGGCGAAACAACTCGGGCGTCACCTTGTTCACCATCGCGTCGGTCGACTGGGCCGAGAGCTGGGTGGCGATCAGCAGCTCGAAGGGATCCCGGAAGTCGAGCTCGCACTTCGGGTCGGGCACGGCCTCGGCCAGCGCCGCCAGCCAGGGGGCGGCGTCACGGGGAGGAGCCGACTTCTTCCCTCGAGGCATCAGCGGCGACGAGCGAGCAACAACGTCGCGAGGGCGAGGATGCCCGAGGCGGGGAGGGGGCCCGCGCCGTTGCAGCCGGCGCAGCCCTCGGTGTCGGTCTTGTCCCCTCCCCCAGTGTCGACCTGGGCGGTGTCCCCTCCCCCGCTGTCGCCGTCGTCGACGATCGGAGCTTCGCCGTCGCAGTTGCGGTCGACACCATCGGACTCGTCGGCGGTGTTGCCGGGAAAGATGTTCGCGTCGGCGTCGTTGCAGTCGGTCTCGATGGGGACGCCGTCGCCGTCGGAGTCGAAGTCATCGTTGCCGAGGCAGTCGCTGTCGACGCCGTCGTACCAGAGGTCGATGGCGCCCGGGTAGCTGTCGTCGTCGTCGTCGTCGCAGTCCTCGTCGACCGGGTAGCCATCGCCGTCCATGTCGTAGTCGTCGTCGCCGCGGCAGTCCTGGTCGATGCCGTCGTAGTAGGTCTCCTCGGCACCCGGGTAGATGGTGGCGTCTTCCGGCGCGCAGTCGTCGAGGTCCTCGCTGCCGTCGCCGTCGGTGTCGGCGCTGGCCCAGTCGGCCACCACCGCGTCGATGCCCACCGTGTCGGAACCGGCGAGCGTGAGGAGGCCCAGGTAGGCGTTGGGGGTCGCGACCGGGCAGTTGCTCAGGCCCCCGTACTGGAAGAGTCCGTCGTGGTACAATGAGATGTCGCTGCCGACGAGCGAGATGGCCAGGGTAGAGGCCGATCCTGGCGGCAACGGGCCCGCGTGCTGGAGGGCCTCGCCGCGGCCGGAGTCGGCGAGGTAGGCGTCGCCGTTGCCGAACAGCACCGCGCACCAGCCGCCGCTGTCGTCCATGGCATAGACGAAGCCCACGCCGCCCTCGTTGTCGATCTCCAACTCGATCTCCATGTCGCTGACGCCCACGCGCTCGGGCACCTCGATGACGAGGTCGGGACCAACCTCCGCGCCCTGGCCGTAGAGCACGCCGCCGCTGATTTCCCAGCTCCCCTCGACGACGGTCCAGGCCGAGAGGTCGCCATCCTCGAAGTCCGCCGAGAGTTCCTCGTACGCGAGGGCGCGCGCGGGCGCGAGGAAGAGCAGGCAAGCGGCGAACATCGAGTCTCCGTGTGCGACTGTCGCCAGCATACGGCCCTCGCCGCCCGCCGGGAAGTCCCCTTCCTCGCGTTGACGGGTCACGGCTGCCGGCGTACCCTGCCAGCCTCCCCCGCCGCCGCATGCTGATCCTGTCCCTCGCGCACGCTGCCAGCATCACCGAGTTGCCCCCCTTCCTCCGGGGCGACGTCGTGATCGGCTACCAGTACGACCGGCTGGCCGGCTCTCTCTCCGAGCACGGCCTGAGCGCCGACGACGACGTGGAGGTGGGGCGGCGCGCGGTGCAGTCGCACGACCTGAACTACGGGCTCGCCTTCTCGGTGGCCCCGGGCGCCGCGCTCACGATGCGCATCCCCCACACGCTCTACAAGTCGGTGGGCGTGTCGGAGTGGAGCCAGATGGTCTACGACCCAGCCACCGAGACGGGCAGTTACGTCGGTACCGCCACCGAGGCCGACGCGACCAGCAGCGAGGGCAGCGGCGTGCAGGGCGTGTGGATCGGCGCCAAGGGCACGCCCTTCGCCGAGGCCTTCGCGGCGCGGCGCAACCGGGCCACGTGGCTGGTGGAGGGCGCGCTGCGCACCCCATCGGCCAACAACAACTGGTACACCATCACCGAGCCCGGGGCGGTGGAGGGCGCCATCGGCGAGCGCGGGGCCGGCGAGGGCGGCCTGGCCCTGCACGTCGGCACGGCGGCGTCGACGACCCTCGGCTCGTCGGAGCCCTACGTGGCCCTGTCGTGGACCGACACGCTGGCCACCCAGATCGCCATCACCGACGACAACGGCTCGGTCATCGACGGGGCGGCCAAGATCGACCCGGGCGGCGTGTTCGACGCGCGCTTCGGCGTCGAGCTCGTGGCGGACAAGAATGACGCCTCCGGGGCGCGGACGGCCTTCGACCTGCACGTTCGCGGCCGCTACACCGGCGCGAGCAAGATTCCCACGGGTACCGAGCTCCCGGCGGTGCTCGTGCCCGACGCGGGCATCGTGCAGCAGGCAGAGTCGATGGAGTTGGGGGCGGGGCTCGCGCTCAACCTGCGTTTCTTCAAGTACATGGAGCTCGACCTCTACGGCGACGGCCTGTGCCGCCTGCCCCAGCGCATCGAGCATCCCTACCCGGTGTATACCGGAGGCGACACCGTACACGTGATCACCGGCGCGAACGTCGTGATCCGGGTTCGCTGAGGAGGCTGGCGGAGGGAGGCTGGAGGACTCTCGGCGCGCCCTGGCCGAGGGGCGAGGTGGCGACCGGCACGCCCCTGAAGCCGAGGCCCTCTCTCCCAAGTCCCTCCCTTCTCCCTCCTGGC
>VGRE01000412.1 GCA_016875435.1 Deltaproteobacteria bacterium
TTATCAGTCTCCAGAAGACGGCCGCGGGGACGGTCCCCTGCAAGAACACGGCGAGGGGAGCCAGGAGCCCCGGCCTCTCTTTCGTCGCGCCCGTGAACGGTGCGCGGACGGGGTTCGGAGCGAACGCGCTGTGGGGCGACTGCTCCGTGACGATCACGAAGGAAGCGACGGCCATGGGTGAGTTCTTCGAGGGCACCTTCACCGGCATGCTGACCCAGTACGAATCCCCCGAGGTGAAGTACGTCGTCACCCAGGGCGCCTTCAAGATGAAGCGCCCGTAGCGTTACCTCCCCCGCCCCGTCACCGGCCCGCAACCGAGCGGCGGGCCGGAGGCGCGAGGCTTTCGGCGATTCGCGCTGGCCCGACGGTTGCTCCCCAGCACTGGGGAGGGCGTCATGAAGAAGTTCCTGCTGGTCGCGGCGGCGCTCGCCGTCGCGCTGTCGTCAGCCCCGCGCGCCGAGGCGAAGGTCGCGGCGCTCTACGCGAGCGGCATGGGTGGCTTCCAGAGCACGAACACGACGGGGCCCGGCGTCGGGCTCATGCTGGGAGCGCGGCTCTTCCTCCTCGACGGGTACGCGGACTACACGGTGTTCGGCGCCGGTGAGTCCGTGTCGCGCGGCATCCTCGGCCTGCTGGGCGGCTTCGGGCAGAAGGACTTCCGCCTCGTCTTGCGCGGGGGCCTCGGCGGCATCCACGAGACGAACGGCGCGCTCACGGGCCCCACGGGCGCGCCCGGGCGCATGGGCGCCGTCGCGCGCGCCGGCGTTGCGCTGGAGACGCGCATCAACTGGCTCACCTACCTCGGCTTCGCCGTCGACGGCGAGACGTACCTCTTCCCGACGAATGACCTCGGGCGGCCGACGCGCGGCTCCGACATCTTGGGGACTACCACGCCCGGTGCACGCTGGCCGGAAAGGAAAGGAAAAGGTGCCGGAGGTTAAGGGTTAAGACTTGGGTCTTGACGGGTCGAGGGACGCGCGGGTAATCCGAGCGGGAGGCGTTTACATGGCGACGATGCTCGCGATCCCGCTCGGTGGCTGCGCCGGCGGCGAGGCGGGGGTCGTGGACTCGGGTGGAGGCGAGGCGGCGGTCACGGAAATCGCCCTGGCCTGGGGCGACCTCCACGCGCACACGAACCTGTCTCACGATGGCTGCGAGGACCCGACGGCGTGGTGCGTGCCCGCCGGTCGCTACCCGGGCGAGACGGTGCTCGCCGAGGCTGCCGCGCACGGTCTCGACTTCGTCGCGATCACCGATCACGCGGAGTACGAGCGGTACCAGCGCCCCGCCGAGGGCATCGACATCGACATCTGGACGTCCGCCGCCGCGCTGGTGGCCTCCAGCGGCGGTGGGCCGGTGCTCGCCATCCTCGGCTACGAGCACACCGCCACCTACTCGCATCGCACCGTGCTGCTCTCGTCGCCGGATGCCTGTCGCGACTTCCGCTTGCAGTGGGACTCGCCGCGCGCCCCCAAGGACGAGGCGGGCCTCGAGGTCTACGTGGAGGCCGGTGAGCACGCGCAGTATGCCAGCGCCGCCGCGCTGGTCGCCGAGCTCGACCGCGTGGCGAGCCTCCCGGCGTGCGAGGGCACCCGTTGGCTAAGCTTCGTCCACCACCCGGCCTACGTCACTCCGGCCGACACTCGCTGGCACGAGCCCGACACTCGCGCCGCCACCGACACCGTGGTGGAGATCGCGTCGGAGCACGGGTCGTCGGAGTGCGCCGTGCTCGATGGCGCCGACGAGGGCTGCGCCTGGGGCATCAACGAGGCCACGTGGAACGCCGAGGGGACGGTACACGCCGCCTTCGCGGCCGGCGAGCGGCTCGGCTTCGTTGGGGGCACGGACAACCACGAGGCCAGCCCCGGCCGCCTCGGCGAGGGTCCCGGACACGCCGGCCAGTTCGAGGACAGCGACGGCGACGGCAACGTGGACAGTGCCGTGCTCCAGTTCCGTGGCGGCGCCATTACCGGGGTGTTCCACGCGGCGGGCGAGTTCGACACCAGCGCCCTCTTCGACGCCATCGAGGCCCGCCGGACGGTGGCAGCGAGCTTCAAGCCCACGCAACTCGAGCTGCGCGGGTGGGTGGGCGGGACCGCCTACCTCCCGGGTGACGACGTGCCTCCCGGCGACCTGAGCGTCGACCTGGTGCTCGAGGCCGACGGGCTCGAGCGCTACGAGCTCGACCTCGTCGACCCGCTCGAGGGCAGCACGAGCTCGGAACTCTCCGCGGGCGACGTGCGCTACGCCCGGGTGCGCGCGTGGATCGATGGCGAGGAGGAGCGCATCTGGGCGAGTCCCTGGTTCGCGACGGAGTAGGCCGGGCCACGCCCGGAGGTCGTCCCCAGGGTGCCGTCCTCCACGGAGGCGGAGCGGGAAGCGCGGGCGTCCCCTCGGCTGGTGAAGCGGGCCGCGAGGCGCGCCCGGGTGAAGGTGACCGGACGCCCCGCCCGGTCGGGCGGAGCTGCCCAGGCGCGTATTCGGCGTCGATGGCTGGGCATGCCCAGATTGTGGGGAGCGGATGCGGCTGCGGACGGTGGTGGTGGGCTCGCCCGCGAGCACGACGATCGTGACCGGGCTGCTCCGCTCGAGGGGGGCCCGCCCGCGCCACGCGGGGGCGGCGACGGCCAGGGGGTCCACGCGGGCGCGTAGACGGGGCTGGAGGGCGGAGCTACGCCCGCCCCCCGCCTCGGGCCGGGTTCACCCGCTGGAGGCCAGCTCGTGAGCACTCCCCGCCGCTGGTCGGGCCTGCTCGCGGGGGCTACGATGACCGGGTCTACCTCCCGGAGAGAGGTTCATGTTGCCTATCCTCCGACCTTATGTCCTCGCGGCGCGCTCGCGTCAAGGCCGCGCGAGGCGGTCCTGGAAGGTGGTGGCGGGGT
>VGRE01000413.1 GCA_016875435.1 Deltaproteobacteria bacterium
CGCGCCTCGCCGTCGCCCATCCGGGCGCGGGCAAGCGCGACCAGCAGGCGGTCCTCGTCGGCCCGGGGGCACAGGCCGTCGACCCACTCCGGCCGGGGATCGACCGGCCCCGTGGCCAGGACCCCGAGCCAGGCGCGGAGCACCGCGCCGCCGCGATGCCGGGCCAGCATCGCGAAGTGGCCGAGTTGGTCGCCGGTGCCGTGGCGGGCCGCCGCGCGCAGGTGTTGCGCCACCCGTCCCTCCGGCAAGAGCGCCAGCGCGCGATCGGCGAGGGGAAGGGCGAGTCGAGGGGCCACGATGGCAGACTAGTTATCCACAACAAGGAGGGACGCTCGCCCCCGGGCGACATCGTCAGCGAGATCGCCGGGAGTGCTTGTCCACAGGGGCATATGACGATAAATAAGCTAATAACGTATGTTTTTTGTATTATACATAAAGTAGTCCACAAGTATTGACGTGTCCATATGATCTACGAATAGTTAGCATGAGAACAAACTTTATTGTGGTTTCCCTCTTGCGTTCATGAGAGGCTCGCCATACCATCGGATTGTCCGGGGCGGTGGTTGCCCGTCCTTCCCCGGCTCCCACCGATCTCCCTCTCTTTCCCACCTTTTTCCCTTCAACGCTTCGCCTGGGTGCGGACGCGTCGGGCACGTGGCGCCATGCCTGTTCCCACGAGTCCTGTTCGACCTGTACCGTTCGCGGTCCGGCTCGTCCGCACCTGGCTTTCCAGGCGGGGAATCTTGTGGGGTGCTGCGGCCGTCCTCGGTGTTGCCTGCGGTTTCCTCGCCACGCCCGCGGGCTTCGCGCGTTTCTGCCCGCTCTGGCTTGGTCTGGTCGCCGGGCCGCCGGTTGAGGCCTGCGCGGCGCCCCTTCGCGCTTCGGCGGCCCTCGCCCGGGGCGAGCTGGTCGCCGCCGACGCGTGGCGTTGTCGCCACGACGTGGTGGGCGGGCCCTACCGCCGCGCCGCGCTCGACGCTCGCCTGTCGGACCGGCGGCTCTCGCTGGCCGGCCGTCGCGAGATTGCCCGGCTGCTCCTCGCCACCGGCGACGCGGCGGCGCTGCTTGCCGACCCGCGCCTCGGCGTGGATCTCAGGCGGGGCCTCGTCGACGCAGACACCATCGCGCATGCCGACGACGACCTGGTCGCTCTCGCCGCGCTGTACCCCCTCGGGGGGGCCCAGGACAACGCGCTCGTCGCGGAGGCGCTGGCCACCGGGGACGCGACGAGCGCCGCCGCCGGCGAGCCGCTCGAACTCGGGCTCCCCGGGGCGACCCTTCTCCGCGGCCTGCCGCGGCTACCGGCGAGCTCGCCGCCGGTGCCGACGATTGCAAGCTATCTCTCAGACTACGGCCCCATTGGGGAGGCCCTGGCGGAGCACGTGTTCGCCGAGTGGGCGGCGGTGCGGGCGTGGGTGGCCGCTGGGTCCACTGATCGCGACCGTGCTGACCGGGCGATGGCGGTCCTGGTGGCCAACCCGCCCGGCGAGCCCCGGGTGTCGGTCCACGCGCTGGTGCGGGGCGAGCGGGTGACGCCCGCGCTCATGGTGCTCGCCGCGCTGGACCTCGGGGGGGCGGCCACGTTGCCGGTGAGCGTCCGGGGCGACGAGCACGCGCTCGTGATCGGCGTGGGCCACCGCGCCGTGTACGCGCCTGCCTGTGGCCCGCGCCGCGCGGTGGCGCTCCCCGGGACAAGGGTCGACCCCGACTGGGGCCCCGCGCCCGCCGAGATCGCCGCCCAGGCCAGGCGGCTCTCCGACACCTGGGGCCTCGGCCCCTGCGAGAACGACGCCGTGGCGCCCGGCTAGAGGGCCAGCGCCCGCGCCATCGCCACCACCCGCGCCGGGTCGACCGGAGCGTCGAGGCGCCCGTTGACATGCAGGGCAGTGCCCACGATCGCGCCGTCGACCCGGGCGCGCCACCCCGGGGCGTTGGCGAGGCTCACCCCGCTCCCCACCCAGAGGGGCGCGCCGCCGAGCACCGGCCTGACGGCGTCGGCGTCGGCGGGATCGGCGCTGGCCCCGGTGGCCCTGCCGGTGACGATGACCGCGCTCGCCCCGGCCCGGTGCACGAGGTCGGCGGCCTCGTCGACCAGGGGGCGTGGCCCCAGCGGCGCCGCGTGCTTCACCCGCACGTCGGCCGCGAGGCTCACGCCCTCGGCCTCGATCTCGCGGCGGTACCGGAGCCAGCGATGGGCGTTGCCCTCCACGACGCCCTGGTCGGCCACGACGGCGCCGGCGAGCACGTTGACCCGCACGAAGTCGGCGCCGGCCGCCGCCGCGATCGCCAGCGCGGCCACCGCGTCGTTTCGCAGCACGTTGACGCCGAGCAGCAGGGAACTATGTCGCGACCGGATCTCGGCGACGATCACCGACATCATCGCCACCACGTGTGCATCCACGGCGGTGCGCGCGAAGGGCGCGTCGCCCAGATTTTCAACGATCATGCCGCTCGCGCCGCCGTCGGCGAGCGCGTCGGCGTCGGCGAGGGCGCGCCGTGCCACCTCGGCGAGCCCTGGACCCGCGCGCGGGGCGCCGGGGAGGGTCAACAGGTGCACCACGCCGAGGTAGGTGAAGGCCTCGCCCTCGCGACGAATCATGCGGCCCGCCTATCGCGCGAGGCGCAGCTCCTCGATCAGCGGGACTTGTTCTCCCCCGCGCGCGTGGCGCGGGCGCCACTCGAGCACGGCGGCCCCGTCGAGCCGCGGCCCACGGGCGCGGAGCGCTTCCTCGACCTGTGACCCCACCCCCTTGCCCTCGGGGCAGCGGACCGTGTACCGCCCGGTGCGGCTCGACACATGCAGGCTCCCCGGCGCGATCTTCCGCTCGACCAGCGCCCGGGCGAGGGCCACGATCCCCTCGACGTC
>VGRE01000414.1 GCA_016875435.1 Deltaproteobacteria bacterium
GAGGTCCTTCGACTTCTTCTCCACGCCCTCGTTGACCTTCACCTCGTAGAGGTGGATGCGCTGGCCCTGGATGCCGAGCACCGCGCCGGTGACGGAACGTCCCAGCTCCGAGGCGAGGAAAACCACCGGGGGACTTATTTGATCGGGCGTCCACTCCTCTTCCACCATCGCGATGTCGGTGGTCATGCGGGTCTTGGCGATGGGGGCGATGGCGTTCACCGTGATGTTGGCCTTGCGCAGCTCCATCGACAGCACGCGGGTGAGGCCGTAGATCGCCGCCTTCGCCGCGCCGTAGTTGGACTGGCCAAAGTTGCCGATCATGCCCGAGTAGGAGGTGGTGTTGATGATGGCGCCTCCTTGCTTCGACAGCGCGGGGATGGCGGCACGGCACATGTTGTAGGCGCCCTTGACATGCACCTCGTTGACGATGTCCCACTCGGCGTCGGTCAACTTCATGAAGGTCTTGTCGCGCAGGATGCCGGCGTTGTTGACCAGCACGTCGAGACGGCCCCAGCGACCCACGGCGTCGTCGACCATGCGCTGGCAGCCGGCGGGGTCGGTGACCGAGTCGGTGTTGGCCAGCGCCTCGCCGCCCAGCGCCTCGATCTCCGCCACCACCCTGGCGGCGGCCGAGGCGTCGGCCCCGGTGCCGTCGCGCGATCCGCCGAGGTCGTTGACGACCACCCGCGCGCCCTCTCGCGCGCAGGCCAGCGCGTGGGCGCGACCGATGCCGTTGCCCGCGCCGGTGACGATGACGACACGATCCTTGAGTAACTGCGCCATGGGGCTCCTCGTGGGGTCGCCCATCTAACAAGAAACGGGGGGGGGCGACACCTCGCCGGCGTCGCCCCCCTACCGCCGCCAACCTGCCGAACTCCGCAAGCTGCGCTCGGCAGGGCCAAGGCGCGTTCGATAGCGCGCCTTGGCGACGGCATCGGGAACTATCAGGCGATCTGCACCTTCACGATGAGTCCACCAAACTCCCAGCGATCACGGGCGACGCGGCGCTGCCAGCGCACATCGAGGGACAGTTCGGCGGACATCGCGCCGGTCTGCACGGAGAGGGTGAGGCGGTCGCCCGGGGGGACATTGATGGCGCAGGCGCAGCCATCGGCGCCCACGTTGAGGATCTCGCCGGCGCCGTCGACCGGCTCGACCACGGAGACCGGCCACCCCAGCGGCTCGCGCTGGTCCCCGCGGCGCTGGCCGAAGGGGTCGGCGGGGGCGTCTTCCGAGGCCCGGAGGGCGTGGTCGCGGAGGAAGACACAGTCGAGGTAGCGGGAGAGCTCGTTCTCGCCGAGTCGCGACAGCAGTGCCTCGCGCGCGGCTACGTAACGCTGCATGCAGCACAAGTACCGGTCTAGATACATGCCCTTCTCGGCGTCATCCTTGGCGCTCTCGGCCGCATGAGACGCCTTCATCTTGCGACGGAGGGTGTCGGCCGCGGTGGCGGGGTCGAGCAGGTCGTCGGCACCGTGGCGGATCCACTGCACGCGCGCGCCGATCTCGACTGGGCCATCGGCGAGGGCGA
Source organism: Deltaproteobacteria bacterium (assembly GCA_016875435.1). Lineage (GTDB taxonomy): Bacteria > Myxococcota_A > UBA796 > UBA796 > SXON01 > SXON01. Next base: position 1,532 of record VGRE01000414.1, read on the forward strand.
AGATCGGGAGCGAGCCGCCCTTCCGTCGAAACCGTCGGAAGACCGCCAGTGACTCGGGCCGGGCGTGCACGAGGAGGCCGTCAACGTCGTCGTCGGGCACGGCGCCGTCGGGCACGAACTCCACGACTCCGGTCAGGGCGGCCTGCAGGGCGGCGGGCACGGGACCGCCGAGGACCATGAACCGGGTGAACATGTCTCGCACCGCAGGAATATGGCACGCGGCGGTGGCGCGCGCACCGGGGTAGGGCCGCGAGGTGTCTCCCGACCCGGTCAACGCCTGGGCGCTGCCCGTGTTCCGCCGCTACCAGGCGGCGCGCTCGCTGGTGGTGCTGGCGCTGCAAGTGCAGGGCGTCGCGGTTGGCTGGCAGGTGTACTCGCTCACGGGGAGGGCGCTCGATCTCGGCTGGGTGGGCCTGGCCCAGTTCTTGCCGACGATGGTGCTCTGGCCGGTGGTGGGATCGGTCGTCGATCGCTTTGACCGTCGCAACATCCTCGCGCTGTGCTGGGCGGCCATCGGCCTCGGGGCCGTGGGCCTTGCCGCGTTCGACTACTCGGGCAGCCGCGACATCGGGTGGCTGTACGCGGTGCTCCTCCTCGGTGGCGTGGCGCGCGCGTTCTCCTCGCCGACGGCCCAGGCGATGTTGCCGCAGCTGGTGCCGGCGGCCACCTTCCCGAACGCGGTAACGTGGTCTTCCTCGGTGTTCCAGGTGGGCTCCATCGCGGGACCGGCCCTCGGCGGTTTCTTGTTCGCCGCGCTGGGAGTGGCGTGGAAGGTGCACGCGGTGGCCGCCGCCATGTCGCTGGTGGGTGCGGCGGCGGTGTGCACCGTGCCCCCGCCGGGGCGCGTGTCGAACGGGTCGCCCGGCTCGGCCTTCGATGGCTTGCGCTTCGTCGTGTCGCGACCAGTGATGCTCGCCGCGATCTCTCTCGACCTCGTTGCGGTGCTGTTCGGCGGGGTGGTGGCGCTGCTGCCCATCTACGCGCGTGACGTGCTCGGCGGCGGCCCCGAACTCCTGGGCTGGCTGCGCGCCGGGCCGGCGGTGGGCGCCACGCTCTCCGCCCTGTGGCTGGGACGTTTCCCCATCGAGGGGCGCGCTGGCCCGAAGATGTTGTGGAGCGTGGTGATCTTCGGGCTCGCCACGGTGATCTTCGGCGCGTCCACGTCGGTGGTGGTGTCGTTCATCGCGCTGGTGGTGCTCGGCGCCGCCGACGAGGTCAGCGTCGTGATCCGGCACTGCATCGTGCAGCTCAACACGCCCAACGAGATGCGGGGTCGCGTGTCGGCGGTGAACTGGCTGTTCGTGAGCGTGAGCAACGAGT
>VGRE01000415.1 GCA_016875435.1 Deltaproteobacteria bacterium
ATGCAGTTGACTTAGGCGCCCCCACGCGCGACCTCGTGAGGATGCTGCGCACGCCGCCCGAGGGCGCGCAGCGACTGCCGGAGAGCGTGTGCTGGCAGGTGTTCCTGGAGCTCAAGCGCCGCGGTGAACCCGACGCCACCCCCAACTTTCTCGGCGGCATTCGAGCGCTTCACCGCCGCCGCACCATCGGCGCCGCCGCGCTCCCGGTGGTCGATGCCGACCCCGACGAGCACAAGCTCGCCTTCGACCCCTACCTCGGGGAACTGTGGAAGTCCTACAAGCGCTGCCTCTGCGCCAACCGCACCGGCCCCGCCGCGCAGATCCTCCGCGAGGTCGAGCAGCAGTTGCAGGCGAGTTAGCCCGGCCTCCCCCGGGAGGCCCCATGCTCGACTGGACCGACATCCGCACCCGCGCGCAGCGCGGCGTGGGCATCAGCGAGGCCGAGGCCCACGCGATCGTCGCGTTGCCGTCATCGCAACTCGACGAGCTGTTCGCGGCGGCCGGCAGCGTCCGCGTGGAGCACAAGGGCAACTTCGTCAACACCTGCGGCATCAGCAACGCCAAGTCCGGCCGCTGTGCCGAGGCCTGCTCCTTCTGCAGCCAGAGCGCCCACTACACGACCGACGCGCCGAAGTACCTGATGAAGTCGGCCGACACGCTGGTGGCCGAGGCGCAGGAGGCCTGGGGACACGGCGTGCGCGAGTACTCGCTGGTGGCCAGCGGCCGCGCCATGACCAACGAGGCCGAGCTGGCCACGGTGAAAGACGCGGTCAAGCGAATCCGTGAAACGACGGGCATGCAGACCTGCGCCTCGCTGGGCCTGATGTCGCGGGAGGCGCTGGCCGAGCTCAAGGCCTCGGGCCTGCAGAGCGTGCACCACAACCTCGAGACGGCGCGTTCCTTCCACGCCGAGATCGTGCAGACCCACACCTACGACGAGGAAGTCGAGACGGTGAAGGCGGCCAAGTCGCTCGGCATGTACACCTGCTGCGGCGGCATCTTCGGCATGGGCGAGAGCTGGGCGCAGCGGGTGGAGCTGGCCCTGGAGCTTCGCGAGCTCGACGTCGATAGCGTGCCCATCAACTTCCTCAACCCGCGGCCGGGGACGCCTCTCGAGGAGCAGCACGAGCTCTCCCCCGGCGATTGCCTCAGGATTATCGCCCTGTTCCGGCTGGTGCTGCCGACGAAGGACATCATCGTGTGCGGCGGCCGCGCGGTGAACCTCGGCGAGCGTCAGGACGAGATCTTCCGCTGCGGTGCCAATGGCGTGATGCTCGGCAACTACCTGACCACCGCGGGGCGCGCCGCCGACATCGACCTCGACATGCTCGAGGCCGAGGGCCTGGTGATCCGTCCCCCGCCGCACCTGCCCCACCCGCCGTCGCTGCGACCGTCTGTGCGCGCCGAGGGCACCGACGACAACGGCGTCAACCCCTGAGCCAACGCTACCGCAGGCTCGAGGCGCGCGTCGCCGAGATCGCCGAGCGCGGCCTCCTGAGACAGCTCCGCACGCTCGTTCCCACCGGCCCCACGACCGTGCGCCTTGGCGGTCGCGAGCTCGTCAACTTCTCGTCGAACGACTACCTCGGCCTGGCCTGGCATCCCGAGGTGCGCGCGGCCTACGCCGGGGGCGGCGGGGCGGGCTCGGCGCGCCTCATCAGCGGCAATCGCCCGGCGCACGACGCGCTGGAGGCCGCGCTGGCCGAGAAGCTGCGCCAGACGGTCCTGCTGTTCTCCAGCGGCTACCACGCCAACCTCGCCCTGCTCGCCACGGTGCCCGAGCCGGGCGACCTCGTGGTTTCCGACGCGCTCAACCACGCCTCGATCATCGACGGGCTGAGGCTCAGCAAGGCCCGGCGCGTGGTCCTGCCTCATGACCAGCCGGATCACATCCCGGCGGGCGCGGCCCTGGCCGTGGTCGAGGGTCTCTACTCGATGGACGGCGACACGCCCGACCTGCGCCGCTGGACGGGCGATCACTGGCTGGCGGTCGACGAGGCCCACGCCTTCGGGGCCGTCGGTCCCGGGGGGCGCGGCGTGGCGGCGATGCAGGGCGTGGCGCCCGACTTCATCGTGGGCACCCTCGGCAAGGCGCTCGGCGTGGCCGGGGCCTTCGTGGCCGGGCCCGCCGCGTTGCGCGAGTTGCTGGTGTCGCAGGGGCGGGCGTTCATCTACACCACGGGCATGCCGGAGCCGGTGGCGCTCGCCGCCCTCGCCGCCCTCCGCCTCGCCGACGACGAGCGTCGCGAGCGCCTCGCGGCCAACGCGCGGCGCCTGCGCGACGGACTGCGGCAGGCGGGGGCCCGGGTCCTGGGGGCGCACCACGTGGTGCCCATCGTGACCGCAGAGTACACGATGGATATCGCCGCGCGCCTGCTCGACGCGGGCATCTATGCCCCGGGGATTCGCTTTCCCACGGTGCCGCGGGGCCAGGAGCGCGTGCGCTTCACCGTGTCGAGCGAGCACACCGGCGAGCAAGTCGACCGATGCGTCGATGCGGTCGCGACGGCGCTACGCTAGAGCAACGCCCACCGCCACGTGTACATCGCGCCTTCCTCGGAGGTAGACCCGCTGCTGTTGCACTCTGCCTGGCCGTCGTCCGCGTAGTAGGCATCGACGGTGAACTTCACCAGGTCGCCGCTGTCGAGCTGGAGCACCCACACCTGTCCCGTGGTGCCCACGCAGCTGCCCACGTACTCCCAGAAGGTGGAGAGCTGGGTGTCGGGGCTCCCGGGCATGCCGGAGTTGTCTTCCTTCAGCTCGCAGGACTCGGTGTAGAAGTCTTCGAGCTGGTACTCGAGGTCGCTCGCGTCACCCGCGTCGACGG
>VGRE01000416.1 GCA_016875435.1 Deltaproteobacteria bacterium
ACTCGGATGCCCGCTCCCTTCGCCGCGCGGTCGAAGTCGATGCCGAACTTGTCGTCGTTGTCGCGGATCAGGAAGCGCGGTCCCTCACCGAACGGCGTCGCGTTTCGGATCTGCTGCGCGACCCAGGTCGCGGTCGGGTTCCGGGTCACGCCCACGTGTACGACCTTGCGCGAGCCGAGGTCGATGATGAAGAACGCGAAGATGGGTCGGAACCAGACGTCGTAGAGCTGGAGGAAATCGCACGCCCACGCCTGGTGCATGTGGTTCTCGAGGAAGGTCGACCAGCTCTGCCCCCCGGGACGCGGCCCGCGGACCCCGCGCAAGTGCTTCCGGATGGTTCGCTTGGCAACCCGCACGCCGATCTTCAGGAGCTCACCGCGGATGCGCTCGGCTCCCCAGAGGCGATTGTCCAGAGCGAGCCTTCTGATGAGCTCGACCGTCTCCGCGGAGATGCGCGGCGTCGAGCCCGCCGGCGCCCGGGACCTTGCCCCCCAGAACAGCCGGAATCCCTCCCGATGCCAGCGGAGAACGGTCTCGGGCTTCACGACGAGCATCGCGTCTCGAAAGCGGGGCATGAGGCTCGCGAGCAGCACCAGGAGCCCCCGCTCGCGCGGCGCGAATACCGGCTTCTTCACCGTCCTCGCCACCACGATCAACTGCTGCCGGAGGGCGATGTTCTCCGCCAGGAGCTCTTTCGGCGAACGGGTGACGTCTCGGAGCAGTCCGCCGACGAGCGAGACGGGCCGCGTCGCAGTCCGCAGGGCCGCGTCGACGCGCTCGGCGATCCTGCCGACAACGCCACGAATCCGCACGATGACCGCTGCGAGCACGGCCTGCATCTTCACGATCTCGCGGCGCCATTCAACCCTTGTCTGCGCCGGATTCCCGAATGATCCTGGGGCGGAGGAGGCAAGTAGCAGATTGGATGAACCGGTGGCGACTATGGTCGAAACTGCTACGTCGAGCGCGCTGCCCCTCATGCGAACCGCAGCCTCGAGCTCGCTCGCGGGGTGTCTCGAGGGCAGCTCCCGTGCCGTCCAGCGGTTGCATGTGAAAGCGACCAACCTCCCGCCGGCAGTGAATACTGCCGACATCCCCGCGTGCTCGAAGGCACAGGATGCCCGAAGGCTGGGGACCCAAGGGAGGTCGGTCATGCGAAGTGTAGGATTGGATTTGGGCGTTCGCCACATTGCATTTTGCGAGGTGAAAGACGGCGCAGTCGTCGACAAGGGGGCGGTGCGGAGCTTCTCGCAGCTCGCCTCGCGCATCGGACCGGACACCGCACCGGCGCAGGTCGGATTCGAAGCGTGCCGCGAGGGTTGGCATGTCCACGACATGTTGCAGCGTTGGGGGCATCGCCCCCGGATGCTCGACACGACGCGGATCCGGCAGATCGGAGTGGGCCAGCACAGGCGCAAGAACGACGCGATCGATGCTGAAACCATCGCGCTCGCCATCGAATCGGGGCGCGTCGCCGAAGCGCATGTGCTCTCGCCGGAGCGGCGGGCGCTGCGGGCGCAGCTCAGTGTCCGCGGAGCCCTGGTCCAGGCCCGCTCACAGTACGTCACGACGATCCGCGGTCTTGCGCGTGCCGCAGGGATCCTCCTGCCCACAAGCTCGACATCGAGCTTCGTGCAGAAGGTCGAGGAAGCGAAGATGAGCGATGCTCTCCGGACGCTGGTAGCACCCTTGGTGCGCATCCTCGTTGCACTCGAAGCCGAGCTCGAGCAGGCGGACGCCGAGCTCGCGAAGATGGCCGAGCGGGACCCGTCGATCACGCTGTGCGCGACGGTGCCGGGCGTCGGGCTCATCGTGGCGGCGACCTACGTCTCGGTCATCGATGAGGCCGGGCGATTCCGCAACGCGCACGCCGTCGCGGCCTACCTGGGGCTCGTCCCCAGCGAGGCAACCACCGGAGGGCCATCCAAACGCCGACTCGGAGGGATCACCAAGCAGGGGAACACGCATGCGCGCACGCTGCTCATCCAGGCAGGGTGGTCGATCTTGCGAGCACGCGCGAGCGCCGACCCCTTGCGGAGATGGGCTGACCACGTCGCGGAAACCCGAGGCAGAAAGATCGCCGTCGTCGCGCTGGCACGCAAGCTCGCCGGCGTCCTGTGGGCCATGCTGCGCGACGGAACGGTCTACGATGGCGCGCTGGAGGCCGAGGAAAGCGCGCGCGGCATGCGCGAGAACGCGATGCGTACCGAGAAGCGCGCACGCGCGCTCGAGCACGCCGCCAAGAAACTTCGGCGCCCGGCCTCACCGGCGGACGCCAAGGCCGAAAATCCCCCGGCCAAAGCGGGACGAACCACACGGAGGACGAGTACCGCGTAACCACGTTGTCCACGTCCGCCGTCTGGAGCGCAGTGGAGCGCGTATCAAGAAGAGCACCCAATTGGAAGCGATGAACGCGTCTGTGGTGGCGAAGCTCCTGATGGGGCACCGGGCTCGCGCTCGGCGCCCTGTCGAGAACACTTCGTGTAGCAAATTGCGTCTCGCCCCGCGTCTCGAATCCCAATCTGCGTCTCGGGCCTGGCAAGCCACTGTGGCTGCCCGATGAACGCGTAGAGTCAATCGAGCGGTAGCTCGCGCTGCATCACGCCCCCCTGCGACCACTCCACCAACGGCATTTCAAGCGGCGTCGCCCTCCGGCGCCGAGAAGGGACCGATCCGCCATGACCCCACCGAGCAAGCGGTCCGCCGCATCCGCGGCCGGACCAGAGAAGAAGAAAAGACGAAAAATGCCTTGCCTACTGCCACCGGTACAGAGTCACCACAGGAGATGCGGTGTTGGAGCATCCCTGAT
>VGRE01000417.1 GCA_016875435.1 Deltaproteobacteria bacterium
TACACCGTGGCGCGGCGCAGCGACGGCTCGGTCGTGGCCTGGGGAAGCAACGTCTACGGCCAGTGCAACGTGCCCGCGCTGCCGGGCGGGCTCGCCTACGTCGAGGTGGCCGCGGGCTGGCGCCACACCGTGGCGCGGCGCAGCGACGGCTCGGTCGTAGCCTGGGGAGACAACGTCTACGGCCAGTGCAACGTGCCCGTGCTGCCGGTCGGGCTCGCCTACGTCGAGGTGGCCGCGGGCGAGCGCCACACCGTGGCGCGGCGCAGCGACGGCTCGGTCGTGGCCTGGGGAAACAACTACTACGGCCAGTGCAACGTGCCCGCGCTGCCGGTCGGGCTCGCCTACGTCGAGGTGGCCGCGAACTGGCGCCACACCGTGGCGCGCTACGTGCAGCGCTGCGGCCTCGGAAACACCTACTGCACCTCGAAGGTCAACAGCCTCGGCTGCACTCCAAGAATCCGGGCTTCCGGTCTGCCGAGCAGCTCGTCGGGTCAGGGCTTCCTCGTCACCGCGGGACGAGTCCTGAACCAGAAGCCCGGCTTGCTGCTCTACGGCATCCACGGTCCCGCCGCGACGCCGTTCCAGGGTGGTTTCCTGTGCGTTGCGCCGCCGGTCCGGCGAACCCCGGCTGTCAACAGCTTCGGATCGGCGCTGCCGGCCAGCGATTGCACCGGCATCTACGCAATCGACATGAACGCCTTCGCGATTGGAGCGCTGGGCGGGACTCCGCATCCCGCGCTCACCGCCGGCGGAACGGTCGTGAACTGCCAGTGGTGGGGCCGCGATCCGGGCTTTCCCGCGCCGAACAACACCACGCTGACCGAGGGACTGGAGTACACGATCTGCCCGTGATTCCGGCCGGGTGATCGAGCGCACCGAGAAGGTGCGGCCGAATCTGCTGCACGGCCGGAGCGCGCTCGTGATCGCGCATCGGCTATCGACCGTGCGCCGCGCCGACAAGATCCTCGTGATGCACCGCGGCCGGCTGCGCGAGCAGGGCACGCACGAGGAGCTGCTCGCGCTGAACGGCATCTACGCGCGCCTGCACGCGCTGCAGTTCGCCGATGCGAACGGGGCGCGGGGACAGTGAGCGAGCTCCCACGGATTTGGACCGGCTCCTGACGCCTCCGTCTCCTGCAGCGATCACGACCGGGAGAGGGCCTGGAAAAACGGGAGTACCACACCGCTTGCGAGCGTGAACACTCCCGAGCGAAGGGGAGGATAGTAACTCCAAGCGCACGGTGCCGGGCACGGGATGGCTCCCGCGGGGGCGCTGGCCGAGGGTGGCCCTGGAAACGCATTGGCAGGGTGGGTCGAGGGCGGTCGGCACCCGGTGGAAGGGCCGATCTTTCGACGCGAAATCCCTACCCGGCAAGGCGGTGGCCCGGCGCGCCTCGCGGCGGCGCGGCGAGCGTGCCGCTCGCGAGGTCTCCCCATCACGACGCGCCGAAGGCGAGCTGCTCGCTGACGCGTGCGGGCGCGAGCCTTGGAGGCTCGGCCGGCAGTCCGAGGTGGTCGAGGATCCTGCGGACCACCGGGCCGTCGCTGATCAGCGCGATCAGCTTGCGCCGCCCGCGGCAGTGGGGGCACTCGAGGGCGTCGATGGCGAAGACGCGCTTCAACAGCTCGGCCCAGGTTGCGCGCCGCGTGCTCGGGCGCCGCGGCGGGGTTGGGCAGCCCTCGGCCGCACCGGCCGTTGGCACGCCGCTCGCGGCCAGGCCAGCGTGCGACGCCGGCACGATCAGGTCGCGATAGGCCGCCGCGGGAGCCAGCACGCCGTGATAGGTGTGCTGATGGACGCGCGGGCGCGGAACCAGCGCGGCCAGGCGCTCGATGAAGGTCAGCGGGTCGAAGGAGACCGCCGAAGTGCCGTCGCGCCAGTGCCGACGCAGGCCGTAGACGACGCGGCCATCGGCCGCCAGCGCGAGGCGAGTCGTGGCGATCGCCGGGCGCGCGACATAGCGACACAGATGCTCGAGCCGCTCGCGTTCGCCAGCGGGCACGAGCACCTGTGCATGCAGCGAGAAGCCCTCGTCCTCGCAGCACAGGGATCCCGGAATCGGCGGGGGACGCGCGGGGCGCCGCCGGCCCAGGCGCGCCATCGGCGGGGGTGAATCGGGCGCGAGCGCGCCCTGGCTCTGGACGGAGGCGGCCGCGATCAGCGCCAGCAGCTCGGGCTCGGGCGCGTCCTCGCGCTGCTCGTCGCCTTGGCGCGGCAGCTTGCCGCGGCGCTCGAGATAGCGCGTCACGCGCCTGCGCAGCGCGGCGGCGAGCAGGGCGACCTGCTCGTCCTCGAGCGGCAGAGCCTCGTGGAATCGCGGCGCGAGGCCCTGCGGCGCGCAGTCGAAGGCGCCGTCGACGCAGAGACAATGTGCGTGTCATGTGCAGCGTGGCGACCTCGTGAGTTGTCCCGATGAGCGCTGGCCCTACTCGGAATGGGAGGCACTCAGCGTGCCTGAGACGCCGCCTTCTCGATCTGGATGTGGATCGACGGGAGGATCGTGGACTTGCACATTCCCACCGTGTGGTTCGCCAGCGCACGGCTGGCAGCTCGGGTCACCGTCAACACTTACCAGGAAGGAAGCGAGGAGGACGCGTCGCCGGCTCGGCGATCCTACCGGCAGATCGATCCTGCTCGAGCTTCCGGACTTCCGCGTGGCTGAGCTGGCGGCGCTTGCGCCAAGCCGGGGCGGGGCCGGGGATCGGTGCGTGCGGGCGGTTGCGGCCGGGTGGACGGGGGTCGCGCGCAGGGGGTTAGGATCGCGCTG
>VGRE01000418.1 GCA_016875435.1 Deltaproteobacteria bacterium
AGAAAGTCTCGGTGGCCGCGCCGTAGCCGCCGGCGCCGGCGGCTCCCGGCGGCACCTGGAGGCCGCCGGTCCACAGCACGGCACGCTGCCGGAGTTCTTCCCGGTCGGCGAAGAGCGCGATCCCAGCCACCGTCGCGGCGGCCCCGCCGAGCAAGGCGCCGGCACGCCAGGTCGCGTTGCCTCGCAGCGCCACCAGCGTGGCGAGCAGGGCGATGGGCGCCGCGTCGCTGCCGCTGGCGAGCACGCCGAGGGCGATCGGCGCAGCGGCCCACCAGGCCCGCGCGTGGACCGCGACCGCCAGGGGAGGCAGGAGCGCGTAGGCGAGCGTGAGGTGGTGGGAAAAGGCGGCGTGTCCCTCCGCGCCCTGCGCCCGTTGCACCAGGGCCCACAGCCCCGCCGCTGCCGCCGCGCCGAGCCCCAGCCGCTGCAGCCGCGGGTCGGCGACCGGCGACAGGGCCAGGACCGGCGCCAGGATCCAGGCGTGACCGACACCCTCGCGGGCGGGACCGCCGGCGAGGGGGGACAGGGCGTAGACCGCGGCGAGGGCCACGGCGCCCGGCACCCAGGGGTCGGCGAGGCGGGCGCGCAGGTTTCCCGACACGAGCGACCAGCCGAGGGCCAGCGCGGTGGCGATCTCGAGCGCAGCGGTCGACAGCGGCAGCGCCACCAGCACCAGCCCGGTGACGACGGCTCCCATGTTCATCGCGCCAGCGCCTCGTAGATGGCCATGGTACGGTCGGCCACGTGATCCCACCCGAAGCGCGCCAGGGCCCGCTGTCGCCCGGCGGCGCCGATGGCCTCCAGCGCCGACGGCGAGGCGGCGGCCACCTGCCGGAGCACGCGCGTCCAGGCCTCCACGTCGCCCACGGGCGCTCGCCAGCCGACGTCACCCGCGACCTCGACGTTGGGCGCGATGTCCGACACCAACGGTGGCAGGCCGGCCGCCATGCCCTCCAGCAGGGCCACGGGCAGGCCCTCGACTCGGCTCGGCAGCACGAACGCCCGCGCGTGCGTGAGCAGCATCCGCTTCTCCAGGCCGAACTGCGGGCCGGTGAAGATCACGCGCTCCTCGGGGGCGATCTTGCGCAGGTGAGCCATGAAGCCGGGGGTGTAGGCGCTGCCGCCGGTGATCACCACGGGGAGATCAAGCTGCGCGCGCGCGGCGGCGGCTACCAGCGTGTCGAGTCCCTTCTCGGGCACGAGGCGACCGAGGAAAAGCAGGTACTTCCCGGGCCGAAGCATCGGGAAGATCTGGGCGTCCCAGTCCACCGGTTGGTGCGGCTCCACCCCGTTCGGGAGGTGCGTGGCCTCCCGCCCCTGCTCGCGGCACCACGAGGTCAACTCGCCGCTCACCGCCACCAGCGCGTCGGCCGCGCGCAGTGACACGGCGGCGCCGAGACGAAGCACCGACCGCGCCATCGGTCCCCACTTGTCGCGCGTCCAGTCGCGGCCGTGCAGGGTGACCACCGACCGTCGGCCCAGGGCGCCGGGCACGCCGCTGAACAGGCCGGGACCGCAGGCATGGAGGTGCACGACGTCGTGACGAATACACGCTCGAGGCGCGCACAGGGCGGTGTGGACGAGGGCCTCGGCGCTGCGGTCGTACACGGTGGGCACGTCGGCGAGCCGCACCCCCTCGCGGTAGCAGTTGCCGTGCGGGTTGTAGCGGGCCCGGCAGTACACCGTCACGTGGGCGCCCCGGGCCACGAGCCGCGGCGCGAGCGCCGCCACGTGTGCCTCCACGCCCCCTTCTGTCCCCCACGGGGACCGCAGGCCTGCGTGCGCGATGAATAGCTGTCGCGACCTCAAGGCAGCCGGACCCCGTGGGCCTCGCAACGCGCGGCGAACTCTCTCGCCACCCAGGCCGAGTGGTCGTGGAGGTGGTTGGTGGCCACGCCGGGCTCCTGCTTGAAGCGCTTGAGCCGATCTTGTTCCTGCAGCCAGCGATAGCGCCAGGACCAGAAACGCTGCATCGCGGCCCGGGCATGCTCCTCCCAGGCGGCGGGGACTCGCCCCTCCAGGGCCCGCGACGGCGCGATGGGAGGCGCCAGCGCGGCCCGCGCTCGCGATCCCTCCAGGCCGGGTACGAAACGGTGCGCCCAGGCATTGGCGTCGAGCAAGGCCACGCAGGCCGCGTTGCCGGCCATGGGCACGGCGGTGGCGAGCTCTACCGCGGTGAACATCGTGCGCTCGGGGATGGCGAGGCTCTGCTCGTCGAGGATGTAGTTGGTACACAGGCTCTCGCGCGCCGCGCCCGGCAGGAGTCGCCGGGCGGCGTGCAGGCCCGACTTCACCGTCCAGGCGCGGCCGGCCGCGACCAGCAGCATGAAGTCGATGTCGCCGTCGTCGCTGGCGCTCTGCTTGGACAGGCTGCCCGTGACCAGCACGCCCCGCACGAAGGGCACGCGGGCGAGGGCCGCCGCGGCCAGCCTGGCGCGCTTCCACAGTCGCTCGGCGGCGCGGGCCCGTTGCTGGCGGCCCCCGCGGTCGTCGCCCCGGCCCAGGCGGAACACCCAGCGACCGTCGCGTTCCACGCCGAGGCGGCTCGCCTCGCGGACCGCCGCGTCCAGGTCGGCGCCCTCGAGCCCCACGAGTCGCGACAGCTCATCCACGCGCAAGGGGTGGCGGAACACGTCGAAGTAGTGCACCAGCCGCGCCGCCTCCTCGGCGCCCGCGCTACACTCCCGGCCGGAGAACGGAATGCGCCCTTCCTGGTTGATGATGCTCCCGCTCGTGGCCTGCACGGGCGAAGAA
>VGRE01000419.1 GCA_016875435.1 Deltaproteobacteria bacterium
ACGCCGCGTGCGCCAGGGTACCGCCCCCCGTGAGCAGCCGGCGCGCCTCGCGGATGCGTCCCCGGGCGAACAGCGCCGCCACCTCGGGCAGGAGCGGGGCCTCGGCGGCGGCGCCGTCGGCCGCCAGGAGGCCCGCGAGCGTACCCACCGCCTCGTCGCGCACGCGCGTGACCAGCGACGCCAGCCCACTCGCCGAGGCGGAGAGCGCCTCGACGGTGGCCACGTCGTGGGCGGCGGCAGCGGCCTCGATCCGCTGTCCCACGCCGACCAGGCGCTGCGCGGCCGCGCGAAGGCCGTAGTCGAGCTCGTGTACCACCCGCTCGGCCACGCCATCGGCCAGCCACGGCCACGCGGCGAGCGCGGCCGCGGCGCCCTCCACCTGCGCCACGCCGATGGCGGCCAGCAAGGTGTTCATCCGGTCGTAGAGCGCGTCGATGCCCGGGAGCGCCTGGGTGGTGTCGAGCCTGTCGCCCGCGAGGAGGCGGTCCACCATCGCCAGCGCCTCGTCCTCGGCGGCGGGGTCGCCGGGCTGCCTCCACCCCTCGACTCGCGGCAACGGCACCAGGTGGGCGGCGGCGCGCAGGGCAGCGAGCGCCGCCGGGTGCGGCCTCGCCACCGGACCGACCTCCGCCATCTCCACCAGGTCGCCCAGGGCCTCGGCGAGCAGCGCAGGCGCGCCGAGCTGGCTCGTGGCGGCGAGCTTCGACGCCGCCTGCTCCACCCGCGCCCGTGCCCGCTGGTCGCCGGCCACGTCGGCAACCGCCGCCCAAGCCACATCATGTCGCGACAAGACTCGCTCGATGACGGCGAGCTCCCGGGCCACGGCCTGTACCAGTGACTCGGACTCGCCCACGCCAATCTCGGCGCCGATCATCGCCAGGGCCCGGGATTCGGCGTCGGGCGCATGGGCGCCGAGGAAGCGCAGGATGGCCCTCGCCCGCGACCACACCGCGTCGGGCTGGCCATCGTCGCCAATCAACGCCCGCCCAACCAGCCGTCCCGCGTACCGCAGGCCCCGGCTGAGCGCGCCCGCCGTCCACGGCGCGTCGCCGAGCCGAGCCGTGGCCGCGTCGAGCGACGCCTCGATCGCCTCGTCCGCCTGCTCGTCCTCGATCTCCAGCAGGTCGACGTCCTCGTCGGGGTCGGGCGGCAGCGGCATCGGTCGCCAGCGCGAACTGCCGATGGGCACGATGTCGCCGTCGTCGTCGCCATCGCCTCCGAAGAACTTGCCGACCGCCCAGGGCGAGCCGCCGGGACCGCCCCCACCACCACCGGTGGAGAACGACGGCAGGACGTGCTCCAGCTTGCCGGCGTCCTTGTCCTCCTTCTCCTCGTCGACCTCCTCCTCGCGTGACTCGTCGAGGGTGGCCTCGGCGGCGGTCGTGGCGGTGTCGGTGTCGCTCCCCTGCTTGATCATGCTCGCCACGGCGCTGTTGCCGAGGCCGCGCTGCAACTGGGCCGCGGCCTCGGCATCGACCTCCTTCCCGCCCTGCGCCTTCTCGAGGGCCTTCTGCGCCTCCTGGGCGCGCGCGTCGAGCTTGTTCTCGAGCTGCTGCCGCTGGAGCTTCTCCGAGGGAAGCTCGATGGCCTTGCCGTCGGGGCGTTTGCCGTGTCCCTGCGCCACGGGGCCAGCGTAGCCCGCGGGCCCGTCTTACAGTGCGGGCGGAACTCACTGCGAATGGACACCATCGCCGGCTACGCGCGCACAGGGCGACAACTGCTCGGCCCTGGCTCCGACCTCGTGGAGGTGCAGTCGAGCAACGGCGAGCGGCTAACAGCCGTCATCTTCCACCCGGAGTACCGCAGTCACAACGCGATCAACGCCGCGCTCGAAGTGGTGGTGGGCTTCCTCGAGGCGCCGATGGTCGACGGGCTGGCGGAGCTCGTAGCCCAGGATCGCGCCGGTGCCGGCTTCGTGTACCCCACCGGCCAGGCGTGGAGCGTGGCGGAGGTGATCCGCACGCTCTCCGACCTCGGCGAGTGCGCCGGGGTGAGGGCGGGCGTGGAGCTGATGAAGCAGTGCGGCACCATCCTGATCGAGGCCGCCGAGGTGGGTGAGAGCGCTGGCGTGTACAGCCACGGCGGGCTCACCCCCTGGCGCGTGCTGCTCGGGGCCGACGGGCGAGCGCAGATCATCGGGCACGCGCTCCCGCAGGTGGAAATCCTCGTGTTCCACGAGGCGCCCGATCGCATCCCCCGCGAGGACGCCTTTCGCTACTGCCCGCCGGAGCGCATGGAAGCACGGAAGGAGAACTTCACCTCCGACCTGTTCGGCGTTGCCCTGATCGCGTTCGAGCTGATGACCGGGCGCCCGGTATACGACGGGCTCATCAACGACATCCGCATCAAGGCGGCGCGGGGCGAGGGCAGCCGGCGCCTGCAGCAGTTCCGCGAGCAGATCCCGGCGAGCGTGCGCGAGTTGCTGACCACCGCCTTGCGACCGGAGTTCCGCGACCGCTTCCAGAGCGGGACCGACTTCCTCGACGCCGTGGGGGCCGCCCTCGACGACCACGCCGTGGCGGGCGCCAGCCTGCGCGAGGTGATGCAGCGCGTCTCGCAACACCAGCCCCGGGCGCGGCAGGCACTCGACGCCGGCGCCACCGCCGCCTTCTCTCGGGACGACCTGAAGAAGCTCGCCGACGCTGACGAATCACGCGGCTCGAAGCCCCTGCGCCAGTCGGTGAACGTGGCGCGATCCGCCTCGATTCCCGCGCGCTCGCCCGAGCCGACCCCTGCGGCGCCGGCGCCCGA
>VGRE01000420.1 GCA_016875435.1 Deltaproteobacteria bacterium
GACGCCGATGGCGACGTCGACGCCGACGCCGACGCCGACGCCGACGCCGACGCCGACGCCGACGCCGACGCCGACGCCGACGCCGACGCCGACACCGCGCTGGTCTACATGCGTGCCAACGGCAACTGGTCGGTGCCCGGCGGCTCGTTCGAGTCGGCCGACATGGGCTACTCCTTCTGGGCGCCGCTTAGCGAGCAGTTCGTGTGCGACGTGCGCGTCGACTACAGCGCCGTGGGCCCCGGCCAAGCGAATTGCCCAGATTGCGACTGGTCCTTCGAGGTGACGCCAAGCGTTCGCCCCGTGGATGGCAGCCTGTGCTCCGAGATCTTCATCCCGGGCAGCGGGACGCCGGGGTACTGGTTCTGGGGCTACTACGACGCCTCGTACAGCTGGCTGGGTGACGGCCGCCTCGACGGGCTCGCCACCAACCCGAGCTACACCTACACGGCGAGCGACGGGGCCGAGTACTACCTCGGGCAGACCTTCTTCATCCACTACACCTATGGCGCGTACGACGGCTGGTACTTCCAGGCCTGGAACCTGCCCGACCAGGCCTACTACCAGGTGTACGGCGACAGCGACGCGGCCTACTGGGGTCGCTGGGTCACCTACAACCGCGAACTGGTCTACTACTACTACTACTACTAGACCAGGACGAGTTCCGCCCGGGACCGCCTCCCGGGCAAGTGCACCCCCCTCGCTGGGAACGGCCGAGGGGGGTTGCCTTTTTCGGGCCCGCCCACCCCGCGCGCGACAGTGGGCACGCGCGCGGCTAACGTCGCACCCTCCCAGGAGTCGCCCGATGCGCGCCCCGTGGATCGAGATCCCGCTCGGCACCCTCACCCTCGTCTCGCTCCTTGCCTGCTTCGGCGAGGCCGAGCGCGACGACGACAAGGACGACGACAACCCCTTCGGCGATGCCGATGCCGATGCCGATGCCGATGCCGATGCCGACGCGGACGCCGACGGAGACGTCGACACCGGGGTCGCGCTCGGCTTCTTCGTGGGCGGCTGGGAGGCCTCCTCCACGCGGCTATCGAGCTTCGAGCAGGGAGTGGGCTTCTACGGCGCCGACAGCGACGACCTGGTGTGCAAGCTGGTGGCCAGCTACACCGGCGGGGGCAAGGCCGAGGAATGCCCGCAGTGCGACTGGAGCTTCGAGACGAGCTTCGATGGCGACGACGAGTCGGGCGCCGGCTGCAAGGGGATGATGGGACTCGACGGCGGCGACAACATCTTCGAGCTGTACAGCCTCGACGACTTCTGGATCACCGACCTCGACGCGGTGGGCGTGTCGGCACGCTACGACTTCGGCGCCGACGACCCGGCCGAGAACGTGCTCTTCTTCATGTACCAGGGGGAGTGGTACATCCACAGCTACAGCTACGACAGCCGCCAGTACGTCGATGGCGACGAGTGGAGCGCCACCTTCAAGATGCCCTGGGCCTTCGAAGGCGGCGGCAGCTACTACTACTACGCCCAGCTCTACACGCGCTGAACGACGCTACCGCCGGTTGATCGGCACCAGGTGGCCGAGCTCCCGGAGGGGGCTGAGCCGCGCCGCTGGCCACCGGGCCTCCATCTCCGCCATCGCCACCGCGTCGCCCTCGGCGCGCGCGAGGTACCACCGCGATGCCACGACGTCCTCGTCGATCGCGTCGGCGTGGGGGGCCAGCAACTCCCGCGCCTCGTCGAGGCGCCCCTGGTCGACCCGCACCCGGGAGCGCAGCACGTCGGCCTCGAATCCAACGAGCTTGGTACGGTACTTCCTCTGGAACTCCTCGTCGGCGTTGTCGAGGTTGCCCAGGCGCCGCTCTATCTCGGCAGCGAGCAGGCGCGCCTCGATCCCTCGCTCCACCTTGAACTCTGCCCGCAGCGCTTCCGAGGCGCCGACCGGGTCGTCCAGGTCGAGCCAGGAGTAGGCCTTCAGGCGCAGCAGCTCGTCGGACGCGCGACCCTCTCGCTCCCACAGCGCGCAGAGCGCGTCGAAGTCGTCGATCCGGCCCTCGCGCAGCGCGATGGCCGCCTCGGCGAACATCGAGCTGTCCTTGTCCCGGTCGATCACGAGGAGGCGCTCGATCACCTCGTCGGCACCGGCGTGGTCGCCCGCCTGGTGCAGGTCGATGGCCAGCGCGTTGAGGACGCGCAGGTTGCCGGGGGCGCGCTCGAGCGCGAGCATGTCGAAGTAGAGTGCATCGTCGACGTAGCCGAGGCGCGCGGCACAGCGCGAGGCGGCGAGCGCGGCCGAGGGCTTGAACGGCCGGGTGTGCGTGTAGGGCCAGAACTTCTCCAGGGCCTCCTCGCACCGGCCGAGCCGGGTCTGCGCCACCGCCCATCCCACCCACGCGGCCACCGACTGCGGGTCGCTCTCGGTGCGCTTCTTGTACTGGGCCGCCGCCGAGCGCACCCGCCCGGCGCCGAGGAGCAGGTCGCCGAATGGCGCGCCGCCGCGCCCGCCCCTTCCCGCGGCCTTGCCTTCCGCCTTCCCCGCCGCCTTCCCCGCTGCCTTGCCCTCCGCCTTTCCCTCGGCCTTTCTCGTCGTCGTGGCCGGCTCGGAGGCGCTGGCGCGCCCGGGCGCGGCGGGAAAGCCCGCGAGGGCGACCACCAGCGCGAGCGACCCGAGCCAGAACCAGCGCCTCATCGGGGCGCCCCGCCCGGCGAGGCCACCGTGTTGGGCGCGGCGATCGCGCCCGGGGCCGTGGGCGCCCCGCCTGAAACCGACGCGCCGGTAGCCGCGTCCTTCGCCCGCG
>VGRE01000421.1 GCA_016875435.1 Deltaproteobacteria bacterium
GCGGTCACGCTGGTGCCGTTCGCGTGGCGACCCGTCTCGGGACGACACACGTGGGCCACGCGAGCGCTCATCTTCACGCTGCTTCCCGCGCTCTGGGTGGAGACGCAGGGCCGCGCCCGCCCCACCAAGACCTTCCGCCCGCTCCAGAAGACCTTCGCCGAGAGCCTCTTCTGGGAGGCCCTGGAGCGAGTGGGCGACCGCACCTACCCGCCCGATCCCCGGTGGCTGCAGCCGGTGGTGATTCAGCCCCCGACCCGGCCCTACAATGTCGTCATGGTGGTGCTCGAGAGCGTGGGCTCGCATCGCACCAGCGTGTACAAGCCCGAGCTACCCACCACGCCGGCGCTCGCGGAGCTGGCCGCGAAGGGACTCGTGGCCGAGCACATGTACGCGGTGGTGCCGCACACGAGCAAGGCGCTGGTCTCGACCCTGTGCGGCGACTGGCCAAACCTCACCGGCGATGCCCGCGAGGCCAAGCCAGGCGGCCTCCCGCCCACCTGCCTGCCGCGGCTCTTGCGCGGCGCGGGCTACCGCACCGCGTACTTCCAGACGGCGCGCGAGGACTTCGAAGACCGCGTCGACCTCGTACACCAGATGGGTTTCGAGGAGTTCCGCAGTCGCGACACGCTCAGCGGTGCGCACTGGGAGAAGAACAACTACTTCGGCATCGACGACCGGGCGATGCTCTACCCGGGACTCGAATGGTCCAAGGCGGATAGTTCTCGGCCGTTCTTTGCCACCTACCTCACCCTCGCCTCGCACCACGACTACAAGCTCCCCCGTCACTGGCAGCTGCTCGACTTCCCCAGGGTGGCGGGTCGGCTAGAGCAGTATTTCAACGCGGTTCGTTACGTCGATGACTTCGTCGACCGGCTCTACCGTGGCTACACCGAGGCGGGGCTCGCGGACAACACGCTTTTCGTGATCCTCGGCGACCACGGCGAGGGCTTTGGGGAGCACGGTCGCTTCCAGCACGACCTGGTGATCTACGAGGAGGGCTTGCAGATCCCCTTCCTGATGGTGGGAGAGCAGGCGCTCAGGGGACGGACGGGGAAGATTGGCGGGCACCGCCAGCAAATCGACGTGTTGCCCACCGTGCTCGACGTCATCGGTGCCGAGCTGAACTCGGGGCCAGTGCGCGGTCGGAGCCTCCTCGACGACGCCCCCGCGCGGGAGCTCAAACATAGCTGCTGGCGCGCCCACCGTTGCCTGGCGTCGCGTCGCGACGACGAGGTGTTCATCTACCACTTCGCCGACGCGGCGCCGCAGCTCTTCGACACCGGCGCGGACTGGGCGCAGAAGAAAGACTTGGCCCGCCAACTCGACGGCGCCGAGAAGACCGAGCGCGAGCAGGCACTTCGGCAGTGGTGGGGCGAGGTGAGGGGACTGTACGACGCGCGCAAGCAGCGATGGGTGGAGACCATCCAGCGCCCCGACGACAGCGCCGCCTTCGCCACCTGGGGCGACGGTGCCCTGTCGCTCATCGGGTGCCGCGCCGAGGATGAGCGCGCGCTGCTGCCGGCGGAGCAGGCCTGGGTCACCTGCCGCTGGCGGGCCGACAGGCCGCTGCGCGAGGCTTGGACGCTCGACGTGCAGGTGAAGGCCGGGTCGCGCACGGGCAAGCTGAAGTGGACGCCCCACATGGGCAACACCAAGATGTGGAACTGGCGGACGGGCTGGTCGATCGACGACACCTTCCGTGTCGAGGTGCCGAGCTACTCCCGCGAGGGTTCCGCCGTGGTGAGCATCGGCTGGGAGCGCCTCGGCGGCATCCTGGTCAAGACGGACGACGGCAAGGAGCGTATCGACGTCGCGACAATCTCCATCGGCAAGCGGCTGGCGACGACGCCCGCCGGTCGCGAGGGAATCAAGCTCCAAGCCCGCGAGCCGTGGCCAGAGTCCTTTGCGCTGCCCCCGCTGGAAGCCGCCGCCGCCGACAAGTCGACGGGCGAGGGCGATGACGAGCCCCCCGTGGACGACGACCGCGGCAAGGCAACACCACCCGACGCCGAATAGGCGCCGCACCGCATGTCGCGTTAGACGCGCGAGCTTCCCGGACCTACCATGCTGCTCCTCGCGTTGTCTGCCCCCGCGCTCGCCCTGGACGCGGAGACCTTCGACCCAGCCGGCTCGACGCTCGATGGCCTCGGCGGCTTGCAAGTGGAGTCGCCGGTGGTTGGCATTCCCGGCGACTGGTACGGTGGCTTGATTCTCGGCTCCGCGTCGAATCCCGTGGTGAGCTTGAAAGATGGCGTGGAATCGCCCTACGTGGCCAGCCAGTTCATGACGCGCCTTGGCGGCGGCTACACCCTCGGGCAGGTCGTGCGGCTCGACCTCGACGTGCCACTCTACCCCTCGGTCGACGCGCCGGGTGCCGACTTCTCGGGCTTCGCCATGGGCGACATCCGCCTGGCCGGCCTGCTGCCCGTGGTTCGCCCCAGCGCCGACTCGGCCCTCGCGGTGGCCTTCAAGCCCTTCGTCAACCTGCCCACCGGCTCGGCCGAGGCGATGGTCGCGCCCGGTGGGTTCTCGGCGGGCCTCAACGCGCTCGCCGGCACCACGCTCGGCGAGAAGATCGCGCTCTCGGGGAGCCTCGGCACGCGCCTCGCGCCGTCGACCACGGTGGGCGACTACGACTACGGCTCGGGCCTGGACTTCGGGCTTGGGGCCGGCTACATCCTGAGCGAGCAACTCCGGGTTGGCGCCGAGCTCGACGGCACCGTGGGGCTC
>VGRE01000422.1 GCA_016875435.1 Deltaproteobacteria bacterium
CTCCGTGGAGGACGGTACCTTCGGCACCACCTCCGCCCGCTACGCCGCGTTCCCCGCGAGCACCCCCGCGTAGAGCACCTGGTTCGCCCGCGCAGGAGGCACGATGGCGGCGAGCTTCTCGCAGAGCTCCAAGGCGCTGGCGCCCCCTCGTGTACGGCCACCTGGACGATGGGGGGCGTCAAAGGCAAGTAGGCGCGCCCAGACCGCTACGCCGCTGGTGGAGGGCATAGGACTCCACGGCGCGCCACCCGACCCGTTGCTGCGGCCTTCACTTCACCCGCTCGCCGATCACCCGGGCGTCGCGGGTCCAGCCAATCAGCGTGTCGCCCTCCAGGCGGGCGGCGATCAACGGGCCGGGGACGAGCCATTTCTGACTTCCGTCAGCGGTGAACACCTCGTGCCTCTGGTCCTGCAGCAGGCCGCCGCCGAGATCACGAACGCCGGCCGGGAGGGCACGCGCCGCCCCGTCGCCGCTCCACCCGGTGGCTGGATCGACCACCGACCCTCGCGTGGCCGAAGGAGAGCGCGGCGAGGTAACGCAGCCGTTCGAGGTGACGCGAACGGTAACGTCATGAACCTCGACCTGAACGGCCCCGCCATCCGCATCGAACTCGGCCTGCAGCGGCGCGCGCCACGACCCGAGGGAGCAAGCCACCTCGGCGCCGTCGAGCCGGGCGTGGAGCTGGCTCTCCTCTCCCACCCACACCATCGACCCTCGCGGTCCGAGCAAGGCGGCCTTCACCGGTCCGATGCCCGGGTCGGAATAGCCGTCGGGGCCGAGCAGGCTCACCCGGTAGGCGTCCTGATAGAAGCACCAGCCGCAATCCTGGATCAACGCCAGGTCTGCGTCCGGCGCCACACTCAGCACCCACTGCCGATCCGTTGGCACCAACGAGCCCGCGGCAGCTCCCAGCCCCCCGCCGACCAACGGAAGAAGAAGGAGCATGCTCCGCTCCCGAGCGAACCGAAAACCCCAGACCCCGCCTCGGGCCTCGAACCACCACGCGAGGCCGAGGCTGGTGAGGATCACGCCGAGCGCCGTGGTGAGCGTCACCCACTGATGGCTGCTGAAGGGGATCAGGAGCGCCACGTTCATGCCCACGGTCGCCACTGCCGCGGCGAAGAAAGGCGCCAGGAACACGCCAGACTTTCCGAGCGCTGCCCTCAACGCGACCCCCAGGAGGTGCCAGCCGGAGAGCAGCAGGAGATGACCCGCCAGCAGGGAGGGACCTCCCGCCACACCCATCCACCAGGCGACCCCCGTCGTGAGCAGCAACACCGCCTGTTGGGTGAGGATCCGGCCGAGGAGTTGGTTGCCCACCCCGCCGAAACCCAGCCAGAGCCGATCCGCCGCCTCCTCCAGAGCGCCGGCGAGCGCCAACGCCCATAAAGGTAGGATCAGATAACACAAGAGAAGCGCCCAGATCTCCCTGCTCGACGGATACAATCCGGGAAGGAGCAGCAGCGGCCCGAGCAGCAGGAGGTACCGCTGCGCGGTGACCGTTCTTTGAAAGCCGAGGTGGATGGCGCTCAGAGACATGGCGACTCCTTGAGGTTGAGGGGCGTTTCAGGAAGGTGTGAGCCCAAAGGTCTCGGGAAGCGGCAGGTCGAGCCGCTCGACGTCGCCCAGGGCGGCGCTGTGTTTTCCGTCGGGGTCCTCCAACAGCACCTCGACCCAGGCCCCGCGCTCTTCTAGACGTCGTACAGGCATTCCCGCGAGCTCACCCCGACGCGCCGCCGGCAGGCGCACGCGCCGCCAGTGCTCCCGCCAGGCGTCCAGCTCGGTGCGCACCACCACCCGGCCGCGCCGTAGCAGCAGCAGTTCCGGGCAGAGGCGCGTGGCGGCATCGACGTCCTGAGTCGCCAGGATCAAGGTTGCTTCTGCCGCTCGTTGGGCCACCGCCCCCAGCAACACCGCTCGGGCCGCGGCGTCAAGGCCCAGGAACGGATCATCGAGGATGTAGACAGGCGCGGCGCGGCCCAGCGCGAGGACCAGGCCCACGCGGAGCCGCTGCCCCTGGGAGAGCCCGCCGGCCGGGGTGGACAGCGGTACCAACGTGCCAATCCCCAGGGTGGAAACAAGCTCTTCGCCCTTCTGGTCCCATCCCGGCAGCCCGCGGGCGAGCTTCAGCCAGGTGCGAACCGGCACCACGGCGTCGAGCGGGCTGGACTCCGGAAGGTAAACGCCCGGAGTCCGCCGGCGCACGCCCTTGGCGGCGAGGACCCCGGCGAGCACGCCGAGGAGCGTCGACTTCCCGGCGCCGTTCTCCCCCATCACCGCGAGCGCCGCGCCGGGTTCGACGACGAGGTCGATACCGGCGAGCACCCCCAGGCTCGTCTTGTGAAGCTCAAAGGCGGCGTTCATGAGGACTCCTTGGCTGAATCCACCCGAAAGGCGAGGTCAACCAGCTGATATACGTGCGCCGGCCCGTGGCCCTGGGCCCGCGCCGTGTCGCAGGCGTCGGCCACTTTTTCGGAGAGCAGCCTCGCGGCGGCGTCCCGATCCGCACCCGCCGCCACCCTGAAGTTGCCGCCACGTTGGCGGATCAGGAGCCCATCGCCTTCAAGCTCCAGGAACGCCTTGCCGATCGTGTGGTAGTTGACGCCGATCTCCCCCGCCAACACCCGCGCCGAAGGCACCTCGTCGTTGGCGCCCAGCACCCCGGCGGAGATCGCCTCTCGTAAACTGTCGGCTACCTGCCGATAGATCGGCACGCCGGTCTCG
>VGRE01000423.1 GCA_016875435.1 Deltaproteobacteria bacterium
GCCGCCGCCACACAGCCTCCAGCCTACTCCAGCCACTCCGTGACCGCCTGGCTCGCGCCCACCAGGCCCACGGTCTCCTGCCCGGAGTCCTACGCTTGGCCTAGCGCTGGCAGCCGGGGCACCAGTAGGTGGAGCGGCCCTCCTGCACCAGGCGGGCGAGCCGCCCGTCGCAGCGGGAGCAGGGTTCGCCCGCGCGCTGGTAGACCGGGAAGGGATTGGCGACGCCGGGCTCTTCCACGTAGGTGATCTCGTCCTTGCTGCCGAGCTCGTCGAGGGCGAGACTTAGCTGCTCGCGCACGCCTGCGGCGAGCGCAGCATGTCGCGACGAGACGTCCCCGGCAGGGCAGCGTGGGTCGATCCCGGCTCGCCACAGCGCCTCGGCGGCGTGGAGATTGCCGAGGCCGGCCACGCGGGCCTGGTCCATCAGCGCCACCTTGATCGGCCGCGAGCCGCTGAGCCGGGGCAGCGGCTGGGTCCACGCGTCGGGCCCGAGGCCCTCGGACAGCCAGCGCGGGCCCTCGGCGTGCGAGCAGGGAACCACGCCACCGAGCAGCCGGGGATCGGCGAATCGGACGATGCTGCCGTCGTCGAGGTGGAGGCGTAGTTTTTCGAAAGGCGAGGGGAGCCGGGTCCATTTCCCGGTCATCCCGAGGTGCAGGAGGAGGCCGCCCCCGGGCCACGTCCACAACAGGCGTTTCCCGTGGCGCTGCGTCGCGATCGGAGACTGGCCCGTCACCAGCTCCCGGACGCGCCGCGCCGCGGCTTCGCTGCCCATGGAAGGGCGGTCCTCGCGACGATCGCGCACCGAGCGCCCGTCGAGGAACTCGACGCGTTCGACCCGCCTTCCGCGCGTCCACCGGTCGAGCGAGCGGCGGCAGGTCTCCACCTCGGGCAACTCGGGCATGGTGTCTCCCCGGGCCTCGCGTTAGCCTGTCGGCGCCGCAGGAGCCCTGTCCATGCACTCCGGTTCGATGATGTACAACTTCGTGCTCCTCCCCCTGGTGTGCATCGGTGGCGGCGGCATCATGCTCTGCTTCGTGGTGCTGCTCCCGGGCGTGGGCAACTGGCTGGTTGCGGTGTGCAGCGCCGTGTTCGGCGACCGCATGCTGCAGTCCCGCAAGGGCGACACCGTCTGGACTGAGAAGCCGTAGCAAGTCGGGGTCCGTGGTGGCGCGGCCGCGGGGATAGCTTCCAGCGCGAGTGTTCTTGATCGCCGCGACCTTCGCGCTGGCCGACGACTGGCCCGTGGTCTACGCGCCCGGGGGGATGCCCTTCCCGGGCGAGATCGCGGAGCTGCGGGTGCGCGCCGGGACCCTTCTCGGGGCGAGTTTCCGGGTGAGCGCGGGCAGCCTCGCGGCCCCTCCCACGCGTGACGCCGGCGGCGAGACGGTGGTGCTGTGGCGCGCGCCCAGCGAGCCTGGACCGGCACGACTGGAGGTCACCGAGGGCGGGCGCGCCACGCTGGCGCTGCCGATAAGCGTGCGGTCGCGACCTGAGCCCACGCTGGCGGCCGAGCCGGCCGGCCCCGTCGTCCAGGCCGGCCAGCCTTTCGAAGTGCTGTTCGCCGGGCCGAACCCGCCCGCGCCCTCGGAAGTGGAGATCGTGGTCTCAGAGGGCTTCGTGAGGGGCGTGGAGCGCGTTGCCGAGGGCCTCGTCGTGCGCGTGAGCCCAGGGACGGAGCGCATGGCGCGAATCGTGGCAGTCGGCGTGCTCGACCAGCGGCTCCCGGGGCTGGCGCCGTCCTGGGCGGCGGTCCGCCTGCGGGCGCGGCACGGCGGCACGGTGACGGCCGAGCCGGGCTCGCGGCTGCAGATTCGCGTGAGTGGCCGCAACTACGGGCCCTTCGTCGCCGATGCCTCCGGGGCCGCCGCCGTGAGCTTCGACGCCTACCCGGGCGAGACCGCCTACGAGTTGGCCGTCGCCGACGACCTTGGCAACACCCAGCGCCTCTCCAACCCGATCCCCAACGTGTCGCGACCCACGCTGGCGGCGATCCCGCGCCGGGGCGGCCTGTTCCTCGGCCTCTGGGACAGCCGGGGCCAGGCGCTGACCGAGGCCCCGGCCTGCCGCGTGGGCGCCCTCGCGCACGCGGCGGAAGGTATCGGCGCGGCGAGCTGGGCCTGGTCGGTGGTGCCGGCGCCCGGGCTCCGCGACCTGGGCGTGACCTGCTCGCTCGGAGAGGTATCGACGACCCTGCGGGTGCCCATGGACGCGCCCGTGCCCGCCGCCATCGGCCTGCGAGTGTACCCCGAGGTGCTCTCCACCGACTTCCCGCTCGCGGAGGTGCAGGTGACGCTGGCCGACGCGCTCGGCGAGCGGCTCTCGCCCGAGGCCGTCCAGCTGAGCGCGGCGCGCGGCCGGCTCACGGCGCGGCTCCTCTCCGACGCCATCCGCGCCGAGTACGACGGTCGCGACGCCGCGCCGCACGGCAGCGACGAAATCCTCGCCACCTGGGACCGGCCGTCCGGCTCGGGCGCGCCCCACCGCGTCGCGTTGTGCGGCAATGCGATGGGCGCGGTGGTGGCCCGGGTGCTCGACGCCCGCGACCGCCCCCTCCCCGGGGTGCAGCTTGGCCTGTCGGCGGTGGGCCCCGAGGGCGCGGAGACGAGCCTGGCCGCCCCGCCGCCCACCGACGCGCGCGGCTATGCCTCGGCCCAGCTCACGCTGGGGGCGGCACAGCGCTTGCGTGCGCGCGGTGGCCATGCCGAGGGCGAGGCGCTGGCC
>VGRE01000424.1 GCA_016875435.1 Deltaproteobacteria bacterium
CGTATTCGGCGTCGACGGCTGGGCCTGCCCGGACTGTGGGGAGCGAATGCGGCTGCGGACGGTGGTGGTGGGCTCGCTCGCGAGCACGACGATCGTGACCGGGCTGCTCCGCTCGAGGGGCCCGCCCGCGCCACGCGGGGGCGGCGACGACCAGGGGGTCCACACAAGCGCGTAGACGGGGCTGGAGGGCGGAGCTACGCCCGCCCCCCGCCTCGGGACCGGGTTCGCCCGCTGGAGGCCAGCTCGTGAGCACTCCCCGCCGCTTGTCGGGCCTGCTCGCGGGGGCTACGATGACCGGGTCTACCTCCCGGAGAGAGGTTCATGCCCGTCCTGCACGTCGTGTTGCTGATGGTTGCGGTGGGTTGCTCAAGCCCGGGCGACACGGACGCGGCGTCGCCGGGCTTCGATGCCGAGGTCGGGGCGCGGCTCGACGCGGCGCTCGACGATCTGCTCGTCGAGCTCGGCCTCCCCGGCCTCTCTGCCAGCGTCACGCTCCCCGACGGCGCGCGATGGGAGGGCGCAACAGGCGTCGAGGACTTGGCCGAAGCGGCACCGATGACCCCCGACACGCGGTTCAAGATCGGCAGTGTCTCGAAGACGGTGACGGCCGGGCTGATCCTGAAGCGCGTGGAGTCCGGCGGGTTGGACCTCGACGACGCATTGTCGCGCTTTCGCGCCGACCTCGAGCGCGCGGACGAGATCACGGTGCGGCAGCTGTTGGGTCACACGAGCGGGATACCGACCTACAACGACGACCTCGAGGCGGCCGGCGCCTGGGATCAGGTGTTCGCGCTCGACGATCTGGTCGACCTGGCCGCCGACGAGGCCCTGCTGTTCGCGCCCGGTGAGGGCTGGTCGTATTCGAACACGAACTACGTGCTGCTCGGGCTCATTCTCGAGGAGGTGGACGGCGCGAGCTGGTCCTCGATCACCAACCGGGAGCTGGCCGATCTCGGCGTCGGACTGGACGCGCGCGCGCCCGACGAGGACTGGGGCGAGGTGTGCCAGGGCTACCTCGTCGCGCCGCCGGGAGAGCTCACGTCCTACGACGGCTACAC
Organism: Deltaproteobacteria bacterium; assembly: GCA_016875435.1. Lineage (GTDB taxonomy): Bacteria > Myxococcota_A > UBA796 > UBA796 > SXON01 > SXON01. The sequence continues at coordinate 1,059 of VGRE01000424.1, forward strand.
CGAGATGCGAGACGCCATACATCACACGACGCTCGACCCGGCGGGCGGCATGGTCGGTACGCCGACCGAGATGGCGGCGTGGGGACGCGCGCTGTGGGGGGGGGACGCGGTCGTCGGTGCCGCGCTGAGCGACGCGATGGTGCAGGACGCGTACGTGCTGTCGGACACCCTGGCGTACGGCCTCGGGGCGGCATTGCGCGACGACGCCTACGGTACGCAGATTTTCCACAATGGCGAGGTGGCCGGATACGCGGCCTGGCTCGGGTTTCGGCCCGACGAGGGCGTCGCCCTGGCCGTCGCGGGCAACGCCTGGGTCGACGACGACGGCCCCGACGGCTCCACCTACTCCCCAACCTCCCATTGGACCACGGTCGCCTCCGATCGCCTGTGGGCCGCCTTCAAGGGCGACTGAGCCTGGTTAGCCCGCTCGCGTCCCGCGGCGTACGACGCCGAGGCGCTCGGCATGGCGCTTGATCGTCCGCCTCGTCTCGTCGAGGTTCGAGAGCTGAGCGCTGGCTGGCTCGACGGGGGTTCGTGGGCGAGGCGGAGGACAGCGCGGAGGATGACGGCGCGCAGAGCGTGCGGTGCAGGAGTCAGGCATGCTTTCGCATCGGCCGAAGGCGTCCGGGTCGGCGAGCGCGTCGTCGGGGCGACGGAACGAGGGCATCGTGTATCCCCGCCATCACAAGCGGTTCTTCGGCGCCTTCACGCTCGAAGAGCTCAAGGAGGCAAGGCGCTTCCTCTGCGCCAACTCCGGCACGGTCTGCGAGCGCGGCCAAGCCCGGCCGGCGCAATCCGAATCCTGACCATCCGGGAGCGCCCCCGCGGTCTGACCTTCGTCCCCCACGCGACGGCTGGATTCCCCTGCCGGCCCTTCGGGTGGCCGCGAGGTTGCCTACGGGCGACTCCTGGCACGACTGGCAGTCCACGCCACCTGCGCCCCGTTCCCCGCTGCCCCCAGGGCCACTCCCAGAGCGATGCCCAACGTCATGTTCTCCGCCGCGATCCCGATCGCGATTCCGCCAGCCATGCCGCCCACGAACGCAGCCGCCATAAGGACATAGGGGCGCGTCGGCTTCTGCTCTTGCTCGGTCATCGTGGCCCTTCCTGAGCGGATTGAAAAAATGAACCCATCAACCCCTCCGTGATAGCACGGGGTGCCCTCGCGGTCAAGCCCTCCGTCGAGCCTTCCAGGGCTGGAGGCGTTCCTTCGCGAGCGGCGGACGGAGGATGTACCGACACGGCCGCTCGAGGCTGGCGCGGTCGCTCGCCTTTGAGCCCACGCCGGCAAGGAGGCTGTACCCGGCGAAACTCGCGCACCGAGGTGGAAGCGTAAGCTCCGTCCCCCCGAGCACCTGCACGCGCCGGGCGCGCTTCCCCGCCCGCTCGCCGAGGGCCGCCTGCCCGAGGAGGGAGGCCTGGTGGATCACGGCCTGGGCGGCGTCTCCCTCGTCGGCGTCTCCCTCGTCGGCGAGGTCGTAGCCGTCGCCGTCCACGTCGTCGTCGGGGGTGAACCAGGTGCTCTACGCGGGGGTGCTCGCGGGGAACGCGGCGTGGCGGCCGGAGGTGGTGCCGAAGGTACCGTCCTCCACGGCGGCGGAGCGGGAAGCGCGGGCGTCCCTTCGGCTGGTGAAGCGGGAGGAGAAGGCC
>VGRE01000425.1 GCA_016875435.1 Deltaproteobacteria bacterium
GCGGACGCCGACGCCGACGCCGACGCCGACGCGGACTGGATCCTCGCGTCCTGGCTGGGGATCGACGGCAACGCTCCTATCGGCGATGACGGGAGCATCGCGCCCCAGCTCGCCGACCCGGCCCTCGTCGCATCCTCCGGCGCCGGGTGGGTGCGCATCAATTTCAAGCTCGGGCCCTGGTCTTCCCCCGAGGACCCGGAGTGGGTGGCCACCTACCGCGCCATCGTCGAGCCGCTCGTCGCGGAGGGGCTTCAGGTGTACGGACTCATCGGCGCCGAGTCGGTGGTCTCGCGCGAGGCCGTGGGAAGCGCGGCCTGGATCGATGCCTACACCTACAACTTCGTCGCCATCGTGCATGCGTTCAAGGATGTCGTGCGCGTCTACGAGTCCTTCAACGAGCCCAACAACTGGGACGAGACCGGCGAGCCCACGCTGTCGGCCGAGGAGTACGCCCTGCTTCTGCAGGAGGTGTACCTCGAGGTGAAGCACCACAATGGACATCTCGACGATCCCGACTGGCAGGTGACGCTGGTCTCCGGGCCCCTGTTCACGCACGATGCCGACACTGGCGCGGACTACCTGTCCGCGGCCTACGCGTACGGCCGCGGAACGCTGGCCTGGGACTGGACCGGCGCGGAGACCGGCAGCTACCCGCTCGACGGGATCGGCGCCCACCTCTACGTCGCGCAGGGCGAGACCGGCGCGGGCGCAGTCGGTGCCGCGCTGGAGAGGAACCTCGCGGCGCTGCAGCGCGTTGTCGATGCCGAGGATCCCGGCAAACGGCTCTGGATCTCCGAGGTGGGCTGGAGCAGCGACGCCGTCGGCGAAGATGGGCAGGCTACCGTGATCGGGAGCGCGCTCGACGCGTTGCGCGGCGACCGTCGGCTCGCCTTGGTGTCGTGGTTCTGCACGGTTGATTGGCCCGGCGTGGGCTGGGGCCTGCGCTCGGACGTCGCGACCCCGAAGGCAGGCTGGGCGCGTTTCCAGGCGGAGGCGGCGGAGTAGGGCGCGGATGCAGGTCGAGCCGCACGGAGCGCTCAATCCGCGACGTCGCCTTCGCCCCCACCGCGCATCGCCGCCAGCAGGCGCAGCTTCGCGTCCACTCGCCCTACCCGACGGCGAGGCTCTCGTGGATTGGGTCGCGAGCCCGCCGCGCGGGAGACGGCGTCCCATGCGGCGGCCGACGCCATCTTCGTCGGGCGGCGCGGCGCCGTGTCGCTGGGCGCCATCGGCCTGGCGGTCACCACCACCTCGCTGTTCCTCGCCTAGCCTCACGGGCTGGTGCGCGGCATCCGCGTGGCCACCTCGCAGGCGGTGGGCGGAGAACGGATGGCCCCCGGTCGACGCGCTCGGCTGGCAGGCGATCTGGCTGTCACTCGGCGCGGGCGCGGTCGTGCGCGCCGCCTCGCAGCTTGGCCACGGCGTGTTCGCGCCGGACTACCGCCTGCTCACCGACGAGGCCGAGGTGGTGGACCTCGTGGTGGATCCCGAGGGCGAGTGGTTGCTCACCGCGGCGGGCGACGGCACGCTGCGGCGCTGGGCCAGCGTGATCGACGGCTCAGCCTAGCTCTCCGCGCGCAGGGCCAGTTCGAAGGCGGTGTGCCCGGGACGCGACTCCACGCGCGCGTGGCCGCCGTGGGCCTCGGCCACTGCCTTCACCAGCGCGAGGCCGAGGCCGGTGCCTCCACGGGCGCGGTCGGTGGTGAAGAAGCGCTCGAACAGCCGCGGCAGGTGGGCAGGGTCGATGCCGGGGCCGTCGTCGATCACCCGGAACCCGGCCAGGGGCGGCGCGTGGAACACCTCGATGCGCACCCCCGGGCCGCCGTGCTTCCGGGCGTTCTCCACGAGGTTGGCGAGCGCGGTCTCGACCTGCTCGCGAGCACCGATAAGTTTTACATTTTCACCTGATACTGTAATATCTGTATACCTGTGGGCGACATCCTGCGCGAGCCCTAGGGTGTCGATGGTCCCGCGGGCGCCGCCCTCCTCGGCACGGGCGAGGCGAAGCAGGCCGCCCACCAGTCGCGACAGGCGGTCGAGGTCGCCCAGGGCGTTGTCGAGGAAACGGGCACGCTGCTCGGCGGGCATCGCCTCGTCGTCGCGGATGAGCTCGATCGTCCCCCGCAGCGACGACACCGGCGTCTTGAACTCGTGCGACACGTTGCCGGCAAACTCGCTGATGTAGGCGAGGCGGGCGCGCAGTCGCGCCGCCATCGCCTCCATGGCGTCGGCGAGAGCGGCGGTCTCGCTGATGCGGCTGTCGCGCGCGTCGGCGATGGCGCCGTCGTCGGCGAGCTGGCCGCCGGCGAAGCGCTCGCTGGCGCGGCCGAGGGACCGGAGCGATCGGCTGGCGTAGTGCCCGGCCAGCAGCGCGAGCACGGTGGTAGACACGATGGCAAGCAGGGCGCCTAGCCACAGCCTTGGCGCCATCTGCCAGAAGGCCTGGACCTCCTCGCGCGGCGTGCGCGAGAGGATCACCGCGCCGAGCACCTCGTCGTCGCGGGTGATGGGGACGGCCACGAACACGCGCACGTCGGCGTGTCGTGACTGGGACGAGAGCTTCTGGCCGCGCAGTCCAACCGCCCCCGGGCGCGGCTTGATGGCGAGCCCCTTGCTGCCCTCCAGCGCGGCGCGGATCTCGGCGTCGTCCGACAGGTCTTCGCCCACGCCGTCGCCGCTGCTGGCCACCACCACGCCCGCGTCG
>VGRE01000426.1 GCA_016875435.1 Deltaproteobacteria bacterium
ACCAGGGGGACGCCACAGCCCAATACAACCTCGGGTTCATGTACGCCAAAGGCGAAGGCGTGCCGAAGGACGACGCGGAGGCGGTGAAGTGGTACCGCAAGGCAGCGGACCAGGGGCTCGCCGACGCCCAATACAACCTCGGGGTCATGTACGCCGTCGGCAAAGGCGTGCCGAAGGACGACGCGGAGGCCGTGAAGTGGTACCGCAAGGCAGCGGACCAGGGGCTCGCCGGCGCCCAATACAACCTCGGGCTCATGTATCGCTACGGCATGGACGTGCCGAAGGACGCTGCGGAGGCCTACGCATGGTACAACCTTGCAGCCGTATCGGGGGGCGGTGACAGCTTTTACCGGAAGCAGCGCGACGAAATAGAAAAAACCATGTCCCCGGGAAATCTCGTGAAAGCTAGAGCCAGGGCGAATGAACTTAAGAAGCTGATCGAGGAGCGAAGAGTCGCTAAGGGACGTTAGTAGAGATTAAATGAGACCCCTGCTTCTTATCCTTTTCCTAGCCGCGGCGATCGCCCGCGGCGAACCTGTGCTTGTGTGGGACGGCTCGAGCTTCCGCAAGGTCGAGCAGGAGCAACTGGCCACGCTGAAAATCAGGGAATGGCATATCAAACTCTACCAAACCGCTGAGAAGCAGGCCGCCGGACAGAGTTGGGGGCTTATCGTTGGTCCCTCTGCCGAGAGCTGCATGCGGCAACTGGCCGACCAAAGAAGGATCCAGCGAGACGACCAACCCAATCTAAGGGGCCATCGATACGCCTCCAAGCCCTTTGCCGTGGTCGAGCGCGGGGCGTTCGGCCCCTCTTCGGCCGAGTTGGCAGAGCGGGCTCGTCAGGAGCAGGCGCGCCGGGATGAGCAGGCCCGCGCGGCGGCGGCCCGGGCCCAGCAGCAGGCCCAGGCCGCCGCGCGCCAGCAGGAACTCCAGCAACAAATGCAGCGGGCGTCCCAGGAGCGCCAGAGGCGCGAGGGGGAGGCCAGGGCTCGCCAGCAGGCGCGGCAGCAGGCCGAGGAGCAGCAGCGCATCTACGCAAATGCGGTCGCCCAGCTCGAGGCCGCGCAGGCCAGGCAGCAGGCCATCGGCGCGGCCTTTGCCCAGATCCAGGAGCTCATAAGGGCGAAGTTCGAGAAGGCACGGAGGGAGGACGAGGCCCGGGCGGCGCGCGAGGAGGAGCGCGAGGCGCGCCGGGAGGCCGACCGTCTCGCCCAGCAGGAGCGGGCGATCCAGGAACAGCTGGAGCGCGAGCGCCAGGCCGCCGCCGCGGCCTCCGCGGCCGCACCCGCCGCGGCTCCGGGTTATTCCTCCGGTCCGGTCGCGGAGGAAGCCATGCCCGACACCCTGGGCGGCGCCTCGTCGGCCCTTCCGTCGGCATCAACCTCTGGAACCGGCTCGACCCTGAGTCGGATTCTCTCCCAAGGCTACTCGCCTCCGCCGGCGGTCCAGCAGGAGGTCATTGCCAACGCCGCCGGTTCGCTTCTGCGTCGACTTTACAATCAAGAGCGCGACACCCGCCTCCTTGGCGAGGAAGCGGCGACCACCCTCCGGCGAGGCCGGGACGTTGAGGGCGTAGCGAACGTTCTCCAGAATGAGGTCCTAAAGGATGCCATCCCCGAGAACGCCCGCATGGAAGTCGATGCCTGGCGGCTCCTCTTCGCCCGCGGGGCCAGCGGCGACCTGGCCGGCCATGTCAACGGGCACGTCGAGTTTGCCCAGCGCTGGATCTTCGATCGGGTCGAGCTTTCTCCCCCCGCCGAAAGCGCCGGCGGCAGGTCCGCCCCCCCGGCCCCTGCGCCGATCCGGCCGCGGGTGACGAGCCCATCCGCCAGCCCGCCCCCGCCGGCCGCGCCCGCCGACAGGGAGAGGGTCGACGCCATCCGGCGAAGCGCCGACGCCGTGCGCTCCGCGGCTCCCGGCGAGCCGCGCCGCCAGCAGCTCAGGCAGCTGATTCGCGAGACCTCGGCGCCGCCCGCCGACCCCTCCTCCCGCCGGGGCGTCCTCTACATTCGCGCGGCGGCCGCCATCGACCTCGCCGATCCCGAGGCCTGCCGCGAGGCGCGCCGGGCGCTTGCCGCCGCGGGCGCCGACCAGCCGACCGACGACGTCGAGCGCCGCATCCTGGCCACGCTCGACCAGAAGGCTGGTCGCTGAAAGGAGCAAAAAAGAGGTCAGACTGCTTCAGGAGTGCTGAAGCAGTCTGACCCCTTTCACCCCGCCGCCCGGATGCGTTCCCAGAACGGGAGGTAGCCGCGGGTGGCATGGGGGAAGAGCTCGGTGTCCCACTTCCGCCGGCGCCATTCGGTGCGGATACCGGCGCGAGTAAGCGCGGCTTCGATGGCCAGTCAGCGAAAAGGTGTCAGTCCCGGCTATTGGAGAATTCAGAGGTTGCGCATTCCTCCTTGATTGGCGGGTCTCGCCGCCATGCCGAGGAAGCCCGCATCACCTGCGCCATCGTGGACGCCGCCGCCCGCGTGCGCGACCTGAACTTCAAATACATGCAGGAAGGCAAAGGCGCGACCGTCACCGCCCGCTTCGACCAGGACGGCATCACCATCTGCGATCCGAACCGTGCGAGCGAAGGCGCGGACAAGGTGTTCCAGTGCATCTACGACAAGGCCATCTGACCCGCCGTCCGTTGCGATTATCCATTATCAAGAACTGACCCCTTTATGCGAGCCCTGCGA
>VGRE01000427.1 GCA_016875435.1 Deltaproteobacteria bacterium
TAGGGCTCCTCGCCCTTGTGGTTCTCGGTGAGGTCTACGCGGCCCATGCTGTCGTAGTAGGCGGCGAAACCCACCTTCACCGGCCGGGTGTGCAGCTCGCCGGGCAACTTCTCGAAGATCTGCTGCGCGTCGAAGTCGCCCCAGATGGCCGACTTGTCGAAGTAGGGCGCGTCGGCGTGCTTGCGGCCGATGACGATGTGCGAGAAACCGTGGTTCTGGCGGTAGATACTGTGCATGATGGCCTCGGCCGGGCCGCCGTAGAACATCTTCATGTCGAGGCAGATGAGCTCGAACACGTCGTTGAGCTCGTAGCCCACGCCTTCCCACAGGCTGCGGTCGCTGTCGCCCTCGCCCAGGAGGCGACGGTCGCGCAGCATGCGGTAGGTCTTCACGCGGGTGCTCGCGTCGACGTCGTCGCTCTTGAGCTGACCCACCAGCGGGTTGAGCACCACGCCCGCGTACAGCCCGGAGCGGGTGAGGCTCTCGACGCCGTACACCAGCGCGTACTCGTGCGCGCGGTGCAGGGGGTTGCGAGTCTGGAAGGCCAGCGCCGCCTGCCACTGCCGGGCGGCGATGAGCGCCCGGGTCTGCGAGGGGGCGAGCATCAGGTCGGCGTACTCGCCGTGGCGCGGCTGGGGCAGCACGCGGATCTCGCCGCCCACGAGCGTGGTGCGCGCGTCGTCGGTGGCGATGGCGGCGCCCGGGTGATCGAGGCGCGCGGTGAGGTAGGTCTTCTCGACGTAGCGCTGCTTGTTCCACGCGAAGCGACTCTCCACGCGGATGAAGCCCACCAGCTTGCCGCGGGTGTCGACCATCGCGGCCTGCCCGCCGATCGTCAGCTTCGCGGCCTCGTCCTCGGTGACCGGCAGGGCCAGGGGGATCGCCCAGGCGTAGTTCTTGCCGCCACTGGTGACGGTCCACGAGTCGAGCACCTGGTTGTACTGGCTCTCGGTCATGAAGCCGGTGAGCGGCGAGAGCGTGCCATCGGCGATGCGGTGAACCACGGAGAGGTCGCCGTCGGAGACCACGATGCGCGGCAGGCTGGCAGCCTCCGCCTGCATCGACTTCTGGTCTTTCCAGGTGGCGTAGCGGTTGACCGGGGCGTCGAGGCCACCGTGGACGGGGACGAGGGGCATGGGCTTGGCTCCGAGAGGGGGGCGGCGCCTACCCCGGCGGCCGCGCGTCGGCTACGCGCCCACCCGACCCGGACCGTCGATGAACTGGCTCGAACGCGACTACAAGCACCTGTGGCACCCCTTCACCCAGGCCGACGAGTGGGAACGGCAGGACAACCTCGTCATCGAGCGAGCCGAGGGGAGCTGGCTCGTGGACACCGAGGGCCGCCGCTACCTGGACGGGACGGCGTCGTTGTGGTGCAGCGCGCTCGGGCACCGTCACCCGGCGCTCGACGCCGCCCTCCGCGGCCAGCTCGACCGGGTGGCGCACAGCACCATGCTCGGCCTCACCCACCCCGGCGCCATCGATCTCGCCGAGCGCCTGTGCGCCCTGTCGCGACTCGACCGCTGCTTCTTCTCGGACAGCGGCAGCACCGCCGTGGAGGTGGCGCTGAAGATGGCCTTCCAGGCCAAGCAGCAGGCCGGCGAGGCGGCCCGCACCCGCTTCGCGGCGCTGGCCGAGGCCTACCATGGCGACACGGTGGGGAGCGTGTCGGTCGGCGGCATCGACCTCTTCCACGGCATCTACAAGCCGCTGCTCTTCGAGGCGGTGCGCCTCCCCTCCCCCGAGCGCGCCGGCGAGAACGAGGCGGCCTGCCTCGGCGCGGCGCGGCGGCTCTTCGCCGAGCACGGGCACACACTCTGCGCGCTGGTGGCCGAGCCCCTGGTGCAGGGCGCCGCCGGGATGCGCATGCACTCGCCGGCCTTCCTGCGCGAGCTATGCGCGCTCGCCCGCGCCCACGGCGCCTACGTGATTCTCGACGAGGTGGCCACCGGCTTCGGCCGCACCGGGACGATGTTCGCCTGCGAACAAGCAGGGATCGTGCCCGACTTCCTGTGCCTCGCCAAGGGGCTCACCGGGGGCTACCTGCCGCTCGCGGCCACGCTGACCACCGAGGCTGTTTACCAGCACTTCCGCGGCCCCTACACCGCATACCGCACCTTCTTCCACGGTCACACCTACACGGGCAACCCCCTCGCCTGCGCGGTGGCGCTGGCCACCCTCGACGAGCTTCCCGGCGCGATCCGGCAGCTGCCCGCGGCGGCGCTGCGCGAGGCGCTGGCGAGTATCCGTCACCCGGCGGTGCAGGAGGTGCGCGCGCTCGGCATGATGGGCGCCGTTGTCCTCCGTCCACAGGAACCCTCGGCCCGCGTGGGACACCGCGCGGCGCTCGCGGCCCGGCGCCACGGCGCGATCGTCAGGAACCTCGGCGACGCGATCGTGGTGATGCCGCCGTTGACGATCTCCGGGGACGAGATCGGGCAGTTGGCGCGGGCGGTGGAGGGGGGGATCGGAGAGGTGCTGGGCTGATTACCAGCTCGTCTCCCCGATCAAGAGGGGGAAGGCAATGGCCCCGTTGCTGGTGACACTCGTCCGGTCGCTCGAGCTGTAGCCGCTGGTGGAACCCCAGTACACGTAGGCGGTGCCCGCGTAGCTGCTGCCGGTGTAGTAGCTGTTGAACACCAGTTCGGGCCAGCCGTCGCTGTCGAGGTCGCCCGCGGCGGCG
>VGRE01000428.1 GCA_016875435.1 Deltaproteobacteria bacterium
CAGCATGCAGGCAAACTAACCCGATCGATGCGACCGGAAGGGCGGCTGCCGAGGGTGTCGCGCAACCACATCCTTCCGGCTGCACCGCCTTGCCAGGCTCGTCGGACGCGGCAGCTGCGGAGTCCGCCGGCGCGTCCGAGTCCGTCGGCCCCGGCGTCGCGGTGTCGGTCCAGCCGGAGTCCGGCCTCACCACCCAACCGTCGCAACGGTGGCCGCCGTCGGTCCCGGCCGCCGGGCCGCCGAGGTCGAGCAGGTAGGGGTTGTCGAGGTAGTTCCAGAATGCGTCGCGGTCGGAACAGGAGTAGTCGCGGTACATGGTAGCGAACAACGCTGCGGGGTCGACGAGCCAGTCGCCGCGGGCTCCCCAGACCACCCCGCCGTGGTAGTCGTCGTCGATCTCGTAGGCCCAGGGCGGTAGCCCGCCACCCCCGCCCTCGTCGCCGTCGAATTCCAGCCCGAGATCAGCCACGATCGCGAGGTCGTTGTACCAGTCTCCGTCGGTGTTCCGTCCGGGTTCGTAGGAGTAGAGCTCGTTCCAGAGCGTCGCGTCCGCGCGGTAGGGCCACAGCGCGTGGTAGCCGTAGACGAGCGTGTACCCGGCCTCGACGACGCCTCCCCCCGAGACGTCCGGCTCGCCCGGCGGCCCGTCCACCCGGTAGATGACCATGTCGTCGTCGTCGTCGGGATCGCAGTCGATGGCCTCGGTGAACGGCAGGCCGCCCCCGTGCGCGCAGGACGCGGGACCGTGTCCGTGCGCTTCCACGAAGATGCGCGGGCGCTCGCCCTCGGCATCGATGGTGACCCCTTCCACCGGAAATCCGCCCGCCAGGTCGGTCCACGCGAAGGTCTCCCCGTGGGCCTGGGTGTGGAGCGCGCGCAGCGTCAATCCGCCGTCCACCTCCTTTTCGACGTAGAGCCACACGTGTTCCATGTCGCTCTCATGATCGATCCAACCCGCGCTGTTCCAATCGAGGGGGTGGTAGAGCGAGTACAGCAGGAACCAACTCGTCTCCGTCTCCACGGCGTCGTAGTAGACGATTCCCGGCAGGAGGTGGTCGTCGAGGTTCTCGGCGTTGTCGGTCGGATCCCAGTTTCCGTCGTAGTTCACGGCGGCGAGGAGATCCCTCCTGCGCAGTTCGGGATCGTTCCAGGCGCCATCCGCCACGTCCTGGTAGAAGACCGGCGCGAACTGCTCGGCCGCTTCCATCAGAAGCCCAGTCCCGCGAGGCGCTCGATCTCGGCGTCGTAGAAGGCGAGGTGGTCGAAGGCGGGGTTCTCGATGTCCTCGAATTGCCCGATCTCGTCGGCGTGATCCGCGTCGATGGTTCCCTGGTGATCGCCCCAGGGCACGGAGTCGACCGGGACCAATCCGTCGTTCTCGTATCCCTGCGCCTGGGCGATCAGGAAGAGGGGGTCGAGCAGGGGCTCGACCGTCTCGCCGCCGTGTGCGTCCTGGCAGTCCTGATCCAGCAGCGCGCAACTCACGCCGGCCCAGCTCGAGTAGTAGACGCGGGGATCGTCCGGGGCGGCTTCGTTCAACGCCGCGACCGCCGCAGTGCTCAGCGACGAGATCGAGGTGGTGAGCGAGCCGTCGGCTTCGAGGCCGTACAGGCTGGCGAAGGCGGCGGCGCCGAGGTCGACGAGGTCCTCGTCGACCGGACCGTCGGCGTAAGTGCCAGAGAGCACGTCGGCGATGACCGTGCCCCGGTTGGGGGTGGCGATCATGTCGATGGAGGCGATGCGATCGCCCCAACCCATCGCGCCCACGAGGTACCGCGCGTCGAGTCCGCCCTGGGAGTGGGCGATCAGGTTCAGCTTGGGCCCGATGCCCTCGGCAAGGTAGCCGTCGAGGATGGCGGCGATCTGGCCGGCGCGCACCTCGGTGGACTCGAAGGGATCGACGGAAGGGTTGCGGACGAGGTAGCCGCGGCCCTCGAGGCGGTCGCGCACGCCGAAGAAATAATCCACACCGTCGAAGATTCCGGCGGCGCCGAGGCCGTGGAGCATGACGATCGGGTAGCGGGTGAATTTCCGCGTGCATTCTTCCGCGCACGCGATCAGCACGGTGACGTCGGTGTCCTCGGCCGAGTGGGGTAGAAGGTCGACGTACACCTCTCCCGATTGCCAGAGTTGGCCGTCGAGCACGCGGCCGGCGGGGTCGGAGAGTCGGACGTCCGCAGGACCGTCGACCGCGATTTCCAGCACCGAGTTGACCGCGCCGACAGTGGTAAGGCGGATGCCTTCGCAGTTGGAGAGGGTGCCGGACTAGGTCGAGCCCTGGGGGACGAAGGGGCCCTCGGCGAGGGTGGTGGTTTCGCAGGGGATCGGGGCGGACGCTTCCCAGTCGGAGGTCCCCGTGTCCGAGCCCTCGTCGGCGGGCGGCGGATCGGATGCGGCGCAGGCGGCCAGCAGGAGCATCACGGCACCGCCCACCCGGGGCTCACGCTGGCGCCGGTGTCGTCGACGCTGGTCCCGTCGATCCAGATGCGACCCACCGAGCCGTCGCCGCCGTCGCCACCGTAGGCGCTCGTAAAACCCACCACCGTGGTGCCGCCCACTCCGCCCAGCGCGGAGAGCGTGCCGGAGATCTCGACGGTGTCGGCCACGAGCCAGAGCGTACCGCCAGACCCGCCGCCCCCCGCGCCCCGTGCGTGGTGTACCGGTCCGTG
>VGRE01000429.1 GCA_016875435.1 Deltaproteobacteria bacterium
CGGGCGCCGCGGCTCGCGATTGCCTCGCGGCCGTGGCCGCCGGGGCGACCGACCTCGTCACGCGCGTCGCGCTCCCGATCCGCTCGGGGCGCGTGCGGCAGGTCTTCCTCGAGGCCGATCCGCCCACGCTCTCCCTCGCGCCCGGCGCCGCTGCCACCGTGCGCGTGCGCATGCTCGACGCGTCCGGCGCGCTCGTGACCGACGAGCCCGTGCTCGTCGAGGCGAGCGAGGGCGTGGTGTCGGGCACGGCGGTGCGTCCCGACGGGACGGTCGTGGCCACCTTCACGCCCGGCCCCGGTGCAGGTGCACGCTCCGTCCGGCTCACGGCGACGGCCGACGGCACCTCGGTGGCCACCACCCTCGACCTGGCCCCCCGCCCCGTGCGTGGCTCGGCCGGCGCTAGCGTGGGCTACCTCAGCAACTTCGGCGCCGTGGAGAGCCCGGTGGCATGGGTCGCGGTGGAGCACCGGCTGCCCTTCCCGAGCCTCGCCCTGCGCGTCGGCGCGGGGACCTACGGGCTCTCGACCAGCGTCACCGGCGAGGCGAGTGGGGCGTCCGTCCCCGTCGACCTCAGCTTCTTCCCGGTCGACGTGGGCGTGGTGGTGGCCCAGCGCGACAATCGCTGGAACCTCGGCGCCGGGATCTCCGTGGTCACCGTCCCCTACGCGCTCAGCGCTGATTTTGGAGAGGGCGGCGAGGTTTCAGGCCCAGGTCTCTCCCCCCCGGGTGCGCGCCTGCACGGGGAGGCCGCCTATCGACTCGGGCAGGCCGAGATCTACTTCGAGGTCGGCTACCTGCTCTTTACCGCCCCGGCCGGGCCGGTCACCCTCTCGGGCAACGGCGGCGGGCTGTTCGCCACGGCCGGCTACCGGGTATTGTATTAGCATGCTGGCGGTCTGGCTCCTCGTAGCCTGCGCTCCCTCCGGGCTCGTGCCCGAGTTGACGGCGGTGTCGCCCGACCGCGGCTGGACCGGGGAAGACACCCGCGTGAGCATTGTCGGCGAGCACCTGCTCCCCGCGCTCGACCTCGGTGCCATCGACCCCGTCGATGCCGAGTTCGAGGCGTGGATCGAGGCCAGCCCCCGGCAGCGTCTCCGGGGCGTCGAGCTGCTGGACTACCAGTCGATCGCGGCCACCGTCCCCAGCGGCATCGAGCCCGGGGTCTACGACCTCGTCGTCACCACGCCTACCGGCGGGGAGGCGATCCTCACCGAGGCCTTCCGGGTCACGTCCACGCGCGCCGACCACCTCGTGGTGAGCACGGGCAGCGCCGCCTACGATCTCGGCGAGTCGGCCACGCTCACCCTGGAGCTGCGCGACCCCGAAGACCACGTCGTCGCCGAGGCCATGCCCGTGGAGATCGTCGCCACCTCGCCGACCGGGGCGAGCGGGGTGGGCTTCCACGGCGGCACGCTCCAGGCCATCACCGCGCTCGACGACGCGGTGGGCTTGCGTGGGACGCTCAACCCCGACGGCAGCGCACAGGTCCTCGCCTACAGCACCGAGCCGGACGACGTCACCTTCACCGTGCGCGCCGTGGGTGACGATGGCATCGACGAGGGCCGCGTTCTCCTGTCCTGGGACCCGGGCGGGCTCGCCGAGGTGGAGATCGAGCTGCCCTTCTCGCCCTTCCGCGTGGCGGCGGGCGTGCCCTTCACCGTGGGCCTCGTGCTGCGCGACCAGCTCGGCAACGAGCTGCCCGACACCTACGCGCGCATCTTGCTCACTGACGACTGCAACAGCGAGCTGCGCGAGATCGTCGACGTGGTGGGCAGCGCCGAGGTGGATCTCACGCTCAAGACCGCCTGCGAGGTGGACCACCTCTACGCGCTGAACACCTCGCTGGCGGTGGAGAGCGAGCCCTTCGAGGTGATCCCCGCCGAGCACGCTTCCTTCGACGTCCTTGCCACGCCCTCCGCGGTGACGGCAGGCAGCGAGCCGATCCTGGTGCTGGTCACCGCCGTCGACGCCTACCAGAACACCCTCTTCGACCACGAGGGCAGCTTCACCCTGGCCGACAGCGCGGGGGGCCTCGACCAGGGCCGCACCATTTGCCCCGACTTCAACAACGGCGAGTCCCTCTGCATCACCTACCTCGCGACGGCCGGCACGGCGGTGGTGGTGAGCGCCACCGACGACGAGAGCGGCGTGGCCGGCTTCTCCGAGCCGGTGGTGGTGGCGCCCGACGCGCCCACCGTCCTGACCGTGCGTTCGCTGGACACCAGGGTGGTGGCCGGGGCTCCCTTCGCCGTGCACGTGGCGGTGACCGACGCGTGGTCCAATGTCATCGAGATTGAGCCGGGCGGGGCCGATCCCATCGCGTTCGAGGACGACACGGGCACCGTGGCCTGCGACTGGACCGGGCCAGTGGGCGACGGCGCGCACGCCTTCTCCTGCACCATCACCGTGGCCACCACGGGCGACGCGTTGGTTGCCGTCGCCTCGCGGATGGGCCTCGAGGGCGTTGCGCCCGACCTGATCAACATCGACAACGGCCCCCTGGCCGAGGTTTCTGTCACCGTCCCCGCCGTCGCGACCGCTGGCCAGAGCTTCACCATGGCCCTCGCGGGCTTCGACGCCCACGGCAACCCCTACCTGGTCCAGTCCG
>VGRE01000430.1 GCA_016875435.1 Deltaproteobacteria bacterium
GCGCAGGCGATCATCACCGGGAGCAGGGCGATCGCGTTGCGGTCGCGCAGGATCGGCGCCGCCACCCAGCCCACCACCTGGGGGAGCAGCACCAGCGCGACGCAGTGGGCGCCGAGCAGGGCGGCCACGCGCTCGCCGCTGCGCGCCAGGGCGAGCGCCGCGCCGAGGGCGAGCACCGCCGCGAGGGTGGTGGTGTTCGAGGCGAGGGCGAACCAGGTGCTGGCCACGCTGTCGGCCGCGCCCTCGGGGTACCACGGCGCCTCGGTGTAGCTCCGGCCCTGCCCGAGGAGCCGGGGCAGCCACGGCGCGAGACCCAGCACCGCCGCCCCCACGGAGAGCGAGAAGGGCCGGAGGTCGCCGCGCTCACGGGTGCCGACCAGGCATTCGAGCGCCAGCCAGAGCGCGTGCGCGGCGAGCACGAAGAGGCCGAACACGTGTACCCAGGGCAAGACCACGGCGATGGCGGCGTAGGCGATCCAGCGGCGGGGCGTGGGCGAGGCGAGCAGGGCGAGCCCGCAGGTGGCCAGTGCGGCGAGCAGGGCGTTGGACCGGGCCTCGCGGTCGAGCGTGACCAGGAAGGGCGCCACGGCGGCAATCCACGCGGCCACCAGCGCGGCGCGGTCGCCCGCGAGGCGGCGCGCGAGCAGCGCGGTGGCGATGATCGTCGCGAGGCCAGCCAGCGCGGAGGGCACGCGGAGGGCGGCGTCGCCGTTGCCGAAGAGGCTCGTCCAGAGGCGGAGCAGGCCGAAGTAGCCGGGCGGGTGAACGTCGGCGGCGAGCTCGTCGACCATCGCACCCCAGCTCTCCCGGGCGATGGCTCGCGCGGTGAAGAGCTCGTCGAGCCAGAGCCCGTTGCGGTCGAGCGCGCCGAGGCGCAGGCTCGCGCCCACCGCGAGCGCGCCCGCGAGGCCCGCGCGGAGGCCGCGGGGCACCTCGGCCGGAGCACCACGAATCGCGGGGATCGCGGAAGTCGAGGGTCGCGGGTCCGACATCGAAGGTCGGCTATCGACCTTCGACGCTCGGCGCTCGCGGCGGGGTATCGAGCCCAGATTGCCGGCCCGCGGGTGCCACTGCTACCAGCGGGTGGGGTCGTCGTAGGGGGGCTCGAAGCCGTGGAGCACGGTGACGCGGCCGTACGACATCCCGTCGACCACCTCGCCGTCGCCGTTGAAGAGCCACTCGGGGAGGCCGTCGCCGTCGAGGTCGACGAGGTCGGCGAGCGTGGTGTCGCGGTCCTGCGGATCTTCGAAGCACGGGGCGGCTAGGGAGTGGTAGTCGGTGACGCCTAGGACGGGGAAATCAAACACGCCGAAGAGGCAGTATCCCCGGCGGGTGGTCGAGAACGAAGTCGCCGTCGTCGTCCCAGTCCTGCGAGAAGGAGTCCCCCAGCATCGTCCAGGTCTCGCCGCTGTTGGGCGAGTACCAGAGGCCACCGCTCACCTCGGTGTCGCCGCGCTCGCCGTCGCCCAGGAGCGCGTAGAGGCCGGGATCGCCGGCAGGGGGCTCGAGCGACCCGACGGTGACGACGGGCATGGGAACTCCGGACGCCGACGCCGCTTATCCAGCCCCGGCCTAGCCTACGGACAGCAAGCCCGGGTTCTCCACGTAGGCGCGCAGCGCCTGGAAAAAGCGGGCGCCGAGGGCCCCGTCGATCACGCGGTGATCGCAGGTCATGGTGAGCTTCACGCGGCGCTGCACGGCGAGCTGCCCGTTCACCACCGCGGGCACCTCCAGTGCCGAGCCCACGGCGAGGATGGCGGCCTCGGGGGGATTGAGGATCGCGGTGAATTGGTCGATCTCGAACATGCCCAGGTTGGAGATGGTGAAGGTGCCGCCGGTGTACTCCTCGGGGCCGAGCTTGCCCTCCTTGGCGCGGGCGGCGAGCGCGCGTACCTCGGTGCCGATGGCGGCGAGGCCCTTCTGGTCGGCGTCGCGGATCACCGGGGTGATGAGCCCCTCGGGCAGCGCCACCGCCACGCCGATGTCGACCGAGCCCTTCCGCACGATGCTGTCGCCGGTCCACTGGGCGTTGACCTCGGGCACGTCGCGAAGCGCGGCCGCGACGCAACGGATGAGGATGTCGTTGACCGAGACCTTGATGTCGCGACGACCGCACGCTTCCTTCAGCGCCACGATCTGCGTCGCGTCGAAGTTCGCGGTGAGGTAGAACACCGGCACCTGCTGGTGGACCTCCGCCAGCCGGCGCGCGATGGTCTTGCGCATCTGGGTGGCGCGGACCGCCTCGTCGGCGCGACGGGCAGGGGCGGCGCTCGGCCCCCCCACCACGTCGGCAGCCACGATGCGCCCACCTGGCCCGCTCCCCTTGAGTCGCGACACGTCAATGCCCAGCTCGGCGGCGCGGGCGCGCGCGAGGGGCGAGGCCATCACGCGGCGGGGCGGGGCACGGTAGGCGCCCCGCGGCTCCATGAAGCTGTCGTCGAGGGTCTTCCCTGCCCAAGTGGGCCGTGGCGTGGCCGCCCCCGGCGACTCGGACACGGCGGGCGGGGCCACGACCGGGGGCACGCTCACCGGCGTGGGGGCAGGCGCGGCCTCGGGGGTGGGCGCGGCCTCGGGGGTGGGCGCGGCCTCGGGGGCGGCCGCCGGGGC
>VGRE01000431.1 GCA_016875435.1 Deltaproteobacteria bacterium
GGACGACGGCGGACAGCGCCGCGTCGCCCGCGTCCAACGTGCTCCACAGGTTCATCGTGAGCTCGTTCGGCGTCGTGAGCTCCGGGTAGGCCATGGTGAACGATTGGGTCAGCGGGGCTGCGTCCACCAAGGAGAGGGGGCCAGAGTTACCCTCGGAGAACCAGGTACTCTCCAGGGCGAGGGCCTGAACGTCGAGGGTGATCGGGGTGTCGACGTGCAGAAGGCCGTCCGAGCTCGCAAACGCGAGGGTTACTGGAACCCGAAGCATCGGGCTGTCCTTACACTCGTAGGGCGTCACACCCCAATCCTCGACGAAGAAGACGGCGCCGTCCCGCCGGGTCAGCGAGAGGTCACCGGAATGGTCCCCCTCGACGCCGCCGACATCTGAAGCGTCGAGCAACAGGTGGAGGCGCCGAGCGCCGCCCTCCAGGAAGGACCAAGCTTCCTCGGCGGAGAAGCCAGTGGAGGTCGCGTCGTCCGCGGCTACTTCGGTCACCTCGTCGGCACAGACGCGACGTTCCGCCAAGCCGGATGCTGGTCGCTGGCAGGCTGTGAGGATGGTCGGCGTCACAGAGAGGGCAAGTAGGAAGATCCGGCACACGGTCTGCTCCTGTGCTAGAGATTGGCGATTACGAAGCTCCTATACTCGGACGCGCGTACGCCTCCGCAGTACGCTTCGAATGGGGCGTAATAGTCGTGGATGCCCACGCTATACGGGGTGAACGAAGGGACGTGGTAGTACGATGCGCCGGACTCGCCTGTGGCGCAGTCCATGTTGGTCTTGATTCGGTGGGCGGAGACCACCACGTCCTGCTCGTTCGTGATCTCCATGGCCGGATTGCCCCACGGCACGGCGCCGGTGAACGGACTGGACGTCAGGTCGGTGCAGCTCTCCGAGAACCCAGGGTAGGCCGTCCGAAGCACATCCGCCGCCTCGACCGTCGCGGCGGATGCCGAGGAGATCGGCATCCAGGCGGGCGCAGGAGGGAGAACTCCGCCGCGGAAGAAACGGACGAGCGCGAAGTCGTCATCGTAGTCGTTTCCGCCGGTGTAGCCGTCCGTTATCGCCCAGAGAACGGTACCCCAGGCGGATAGGAACGATGAACGCGCTCCGGGGCGGCGCGATCGCGGGCGGCTTCGGTCCAGGCCACCCCGGCTGGTGGGTCCCGCGAACCCGATTCCCGGGCATTTCCGGTCGAATTCCCGCCCCTGGAAGCAGCTCCGCCCTCCGGCCCCGCGCTTCATCGCGCCACCCGGACGTCGGCACGTCCCGCGCCCCTACGGCGGCGCCGTTCCCTTCGCGAGGCTCTGCAGGATCTTCGTCGTCGCCGGCGGCGCGAGGACGAGGCAGCGCAGGACCATCGGCCCGCGGCAGCGCGGGCACGCGAAGCCGTTCTCTCCGAAGACACGCTCCAGCAGCTCCGCCCATCCCGGCTCCTCCGGCACGATCCGCAACTTCGTCGCGCGCCGGAGCTTCTTCGCCGCGCGGAGGGCCTCGCGATCCGGCGGAGCAGGTCTCGGCGGCGGGATCACCTCCCGCCTCCACGCCGCGTTCCCGGCGAGGACGCCTCTGTACACGATCTGGTTGACCCGCGGAGGTGGAACGAGGGCGACGAGGCGCTGCACGAATTCCATCGGTGAGAACAGGATCGCCGCGTCACGCTCTCGGCGAGCAGCGATTGAGGCTTGCCTTCGGGCATCTGTTCCTGCTGAAGCGACAGCAGGCTGGAGACCATCTGCAGGTTGTTCTTCACCCGGTGATGAATCTCTTTTAGCAGCGTGTCCTTCTCTTCGAGGGACCGCTTCATGAGGCCTTCCATCCTCTGGATTTCTCGAAGCGCGGAAGTGCTCTTCCTCACTTCCGACTCGAGGTCGTCTCGCTCGCGCTGAAGCGCCGTCTCGCGGGCCATTGCGACCGACACGTCACGCGCGATGAGGACGAGGCGGCCAGGTCCGTTCCAGTCCATGCCGAGGAGTTCGAGCTCGACCTGGATGAGGCGCCCATCGCGACGCTCGAAGGTGAGGTGGTCGACAGGCGCGACATCGAAGGAGGCATCGATAGACTGGGCGCGACGCGCAGCCTGGGCGAACCAGGACTCGCAGTCTGCCTCGGTGAAGGTCGGCAACACGCGAGAGAACGAGCTCCCGATGAGTTCCTCGTAACTCCAGCCGTAGTTCTCCACCGCCATTGGGTTCGCATCGACGATGCGACCACGGTCGTCGACGACGAACATCGCGCCGAGGAGCCGGTTGACAAGCGCGTGGAGGCGCTGCTCGCTCGCACGGAGGTCCGTCTCGATCTGCGCCCGAGCGGCGATGTCGCCGATTCGCGCATCGAGGAGGGCATCGAGCTCGCCGAGGCGGTCGCGGATGGCGTCGACGCGCGCGGAGGATAGGCAACATGAACCGCTCTCCGGGAGGTGCGCGTGAGACCCTGCCGCCGATGGCGCTGCCGATGGCGGTGGCCCAGGTGCAGGTGGCCGCCCCGCCCGTCGACCCCGTCACCCGCACGCTGGGGCGGCTGCCGCTCGCCGTCGTGGCCCGCCTCGGGGAGGCGCCCTGGGCGCCTCCGGTCGCCGTCCTGCTCGGCGCCCTCCTCGCGCT
>VGRE01000432.1 GCA_016875435.1 Deltaproteobacteria bacterium
CCCTGGTGCCCACCGCCATGATCTTTGCGCAGAGCAGCCCCGGCGTGTCTCACACCAAGATCGAGGACACCCCCGAGCCCGCGCTCGATGCCTCGATCCAGGCATTCCTGCGGACGGTCGATAGGACGATCACCCACTTCGAGGGCTAGGCCCGGCACCGGCGAACCCCGGCTACCGCCATGTGAAAGAACCAAAAAACCAACGCGCGCCTGCTCCCCTTCCGGCAATGCTGCCTCCGATCGGGTAGGAGTGCCCCATGAGATTCCTCGTCCTCGCCCTCGCCCTCATCGGCTGTCGCAACGAAGAGCCCAGCAAGGACGACGGCGACAGCACGGACACCGACGACTTCGACACCAACGACACCGGCGACACCGGCGACACCGGCGACACCGAGGAGACCGGCGACACCGGGCCGTCACCGGATAGCGACAACGACGGTAGCCCCGACGACGAGGACTGCGACGACACCGACGCCCTGATTTTCCCTGGGGCCGATGAGCACTGCGACGGCGTCGACGAGGACTGCGACGGCACCATCGACAACGACCCGGTCGACATGGTGTGGTACCAGGACAGCGACGGGGACGGCTACGGCACCGACACCGCCCGTACCTACAGCTGCACCCAGCCCGAGGGGTACGAGTCGCGCGGCGGCGACTGCGACGACACGCGCGACGACGTCAACCCCGCCGGCACCGAGCACTGTGACGGAGCCGATGAGGACTGCGACGGCCGCACCGACGACGACGCCATCGACGGCGTGCTCTACTACCTCGACGCCGACGGCGATGGTCACGGGAGCGCCGATGTCTCCGAGCACTTCTGCGAAGCGCCCACCACACACGTGCTCGCCGACGACGACTGCGACGATGGCGACGACAGCAGCTACCCCGGCGCCGAGGAGATCTGCGAGGACGGCGCCGACAACGGTTGCGACGGTTCCGACGACTGCGAACCCGGCGGCTCGTACTTGCCCAGCGACGCAGACCTGTCGCTCCTCGGCGGCACCGAGAAAGAGTTCGCGGGCTCCGGCTTGTACGCCGGCGACGTCAATGGTGACGGTTTCGCCGACATCGCCACCGGCGCCTACGGCTACAACCCCGGCGGCCAGAACCTCACCGGTCGCGCGTACCTCAACTTCGGCCCCTTCACCGGGGCCGAGGAACTGAGCGGCGCCGGCGCCACCATCCTTGGGTCGGAGGCTGACGACGGCTTCGGCTGGTTCATCGCCGGCGGCGACACCGACGCCGACGGCCTCGGCGACCTCGTGGTGGGGGCCTACGGCGCGGAGATCGAGGGCAACGAGGACGGCGGCGCCGCCTACGTCTTCTCGAGCGGCACCAGCGGCAACCTCGACACCACAGATGCCTACGCGGTGGTGGCCGGCGAGCGCGCCGACGACTTCACCGGCTGGGCGATCGCGGTCGACAGCGCCGGGCGCCTTCTCGTGGGCGCGCCCATGGGCGACAGCACCGGCAGCGAGGCGGGCGCCGTGGGCATCTTCGAGACGGCGCCGGGCGGGCAGTACGACTTCTACACCGACGCCACCGTGCTCCTCACCGGCGAGGGCGACGACGACCAGGCCGGCTACACGGTGGCGAGCGGCGACATCGACGGCGACGGCGTGGACGACGCCATCGTCGGCGCCCCCTACGCCAACGGCACCGGCCGGGTGTACGTGGTCTTCGGCGCGGGCCTGGCGTCGATGGACCTCGACTCCGCCGACGCCATCATCAACGGCGCGGGGACGGACGACCGCCTCGGCATCGCGGTGGGGGCCGGCGACAACGACGGCGACGGCACCGACGACCTGCTCGCGAGCGCCGACTACAACGACGACGCGGCCACCGACGCCGGCAAGGCCTACGTCTTCGAGGGACTCGGCGTTGGCGTGGTGGCGGCGGGAACGGCCGACGCGACCGTCGCGGGGGCCGCGGCGAGCGACTACGCCGGCCGCAGCGTCCTCCTGGCCGGCGACCACAATGGTGACGGCTGGCTCGACCTGCAAGTGGGCGCGACCGCCTTCGACAGCACCAACTCTGGCGTCGGCGCCGCCTTCCTGCTCTACGGCCCGGTGAGCGGCGCGCAATCTCTCGGCGCACCGGATGTCACCTACCAGGGCGGCAACGCCAGCGACGCGATGGGCCACCGGCTCGGCGCCGCCGACCTCGACGGCGATGGCTACGACGACGTGCTCGGCACCGCGATGGGGCGCGACGACGCCGCCACCAACTCAGGGGGCGTCTTCGGCTGGTGGGGCACCACCCAGTAGCCCCAGCTCCACCCACGCCGCCTTGAGGAGGTTCAGCACCGCCCCCTCGCCGGCCTCGCGCACCGGGGCAGCGGCGAGCTCGAGCACGGACCGGGCGCTCGCGACATCCGGGGCCGCCGCCGCGCGCAGGATCGCAATCCAGGCCATGCCGTAGGGACCTGACACGGCGTCCATCGGGACGGGCACGGCCGCGGCGGCGGCGGGTTCGCGCGCGGCGCAAGCGGCGGCCACGCGTGCGAGTGCGCCGTCGGGACCGGGGACGCCGTCGAGCACGACCAGCGCGGCCGCGGCGCCATCGATCCTCGCCG
>VGRE01000433.1 GCA_016875435.1 Deltaproteobacteria bacterium
CGTGTATCAGGCTGCAAGCTGGGCAACCCGGCGGCGGGTGTCTTGTTGCGTCGCGATAGCAGCGGGGCGTCGCAGGTGACGGAAGCTGCCCTGGCGCTCGGGGGCGTGCGCTTCATCGTCACCCACGGCGATCTCGCGGACACCAGCATCGAGGAGCGCATTCTCGAGCCTGTGCTCGGCGAACCTACGCGCTTCGGCAATGTGGCGGTATTCTCCGTCGATCCTGCAGATGTTGATTCCTCTGCGCGTTGACTCTTGACCTGTCCGCGAGCCTGCGAGAGGATGCGCGGCGATCCATGAGAGGTGGTTCTTGTTGCTGATGCTCGGCTTCTCAATGTTCACCGGCTGTCCCACCGATGCCCCCACCGACGCGGCACCGCCCACCGTGGGCAACGCCGCGGGGATGGGTGGCGGCCAGATGGGCGGCGCGCCCCCCCCGGGCGGCGGTGGCTCCGACGCGCCGATGGGCCAACCCCCGTCGCTCAACGTCACCGCGGGCGAGGGCGTGAAGCTCTCGGGTACCCTGGAGTACTCGGGCTCCGTGTCCGGCACGGTCCGCATGGACCTGTTGAGCAAGGATGGCCAGATCGTCCACATCATGACGCTCGAAAAGCTCGGCGCGTGGGACGTGGAAGTGCCGAAGGACTACGGCGCGATGAAGATCTCGGCGTTCATCGATACCGACGGCAATGGCCCTTCGGCCTACGAGCCCACCGGCGAGGACACCGTCACTGTCGGCGCCGAGGCGGTGTCGGGAGTCACCATCACCCTGAAGGATGGCACCGGCTCCGCCCCGCCGGGCGGGACGTCCACCAGCACGTCCGGCTCCGCCCCGCCTGCGGACGGCGACATGGGCAGCGCGGCAGGCGGCGGAACGCCACCGCCCCCCTCGGCGAGTGGCGAGGCGCCCCCGGCTGTTTCCGGCGGCGCCCCTGCGGCTGGCGGCGCCCCTACGGCTGGCGGCGACGCCAAGCCCGAGGGCAAGGCCGGGGGCAAGGCCGAGGGCAAGGCCGAGGGCAAGGCCCCCAAGTAGGCTGCGAAGGGGGGCCTGGGCCCTCGCGGCCCCTGCCTCCCGCTAGATCGGGTCGGCCTCGAGCGCGTCGCGCACCGCTGAGCGGTCGTTCGGCTTCTCGCGCCCGTCCCAGGTGTCGGCTCCCGTGCTCACCGGCGCGGCCTCGCCCGGGACGGGGGTAGCGCCTGGCCAGCCCGCGTCGAGGATCGCCGTCGCCAGCGCGGCCGCGATCCTCTCGGCGCCCGCCTGGTTGGGGTGTAGGTTGTCGTGCAACACCGACGAGGGCGTGCTGCCCGCCAACACGCGCGTGGCGTCGACGATCGGTACGCCGTGGGCCTCGGCGGCGCGCCGCTGGACGTCGAAGTACGGGTCCCAGGGTTGCTGGCCCTGGGCGCCGTTGAGCTTCACCTCGTTGGTCAGCGCGAGGACGACGACCCCCACGCCTCGCCCCGCGGCCCCGTTGAGAATGGCGGCGAGGTTGCCCGCGTAGTCGGCCAGCGGCACGCGCCGGAGGCCAGTGGCGCCAAGCACGGGCCAGGTGACCTTGCGTCGCGCCGGAAGGCCCCGGGCGGCGTTGATGCGCGCGCGCACCTGGTAGAACAGGGCCGAGTCGGAGAGAAGGAGTTCGGCCCGCCCGAAGATCGAGGAGGCGGCGTCGAGCAAATCGCGGTCCCGGAGACGCTCGGTGTTGCTGTCGCTCCAGACGTTGCCGACGACGAGCAGGCGAGGGGACAGGTCCCATCCCACCTCGTCGAGCACCACCCGCGTCTGCTCGGTGGAGTAGCCAGGCACACCGAGCGTCGCGACACGGGACGGCACGCTCGCGTTGAGCTTGGCGTGGAGTTGGTCGTGGATGGTGAGCCCGTCGGGAAGGCCATCGCCGAAGATCGACGAGTCGCCGGTGGTGAGCACCAGCGGCGCACCCTCGGGCCCCTCGTCGGCGGGCCGTCGCAAGCCGTCGGCGGTGGCGTGGTAGAGCTTCATGGAGATGGTGGGCTCGGCGAGCGTCCACCCGCGCGTGGGGTGGGGGGGCATGACGATCCCGCGCGGCGGCACGGGCTCGCTCGGCAGGCGTCGAGCAACGAGTTCCGCGCCGCCAAGCACGAGGAACAGCACGACGACCGCGAAGAGCAATTTCTTCTTCAAGGCAGAGTCCCTATCGACCAGGCGCAGTACCGTCCCGTGCACCTCGGGTCGCCGAGCGCGTCGACGAGCACGAGCCGCTCGCTGCGCGTCACCTGTTCCCAGTCCGCCACCACGCCCACCACGCCCAGGTCGCGCAGGGCGGCGGCGTCGGCCGGTGTTGCCGTCGCCTGTCCACCACGCTCCACCGTGTAGAGCGCCGCGAGGAAAGGCTGGCGGTGGAACCACTCGCGGTAGTCCGCGGGCCACAGGTCGAGGGTCCACATCGACATCCCGTTCACCAGGGGGCGATGGTGCGCGGGCCAGCTGCCGAACAGGTCCACGCCCTCGCGCGGCGACAGCATCGGGACGAAGAGCACGGGCCCGGGCGGCAGCGCCGCGTGCCACGGCACCTGCTGCGGGAGCCGCCAGGCG
>VGRE01000434.1 GCA_016875435.1 Deltaproteobacteria bacterium
CTTCAAGCCCACGCAACTCGAGCTGCGCGGGTGGGTGGGCGGGACCGCCTACCTCCCGGGTGACGACGTGCCTCCAGGCGACCTGAGCGTCGACCTGGTGCTCGAGGCCGACGGGCTCGAGCGCTACGAGCTCGACCTCGTCGACCCGCTCGAGGGCAGCACGAGCTCGGAACTCTCCGCGGGCGACGTGCGCTACGCCAGGGTGCGCGCGTGGATCGATGGCGAGGAGGAGCGCATCTGGGCGAGTCCCTGGTTCGCGACGGAGTAGGCCGGTCCCTCCCGGCGACGAACAGTTCAGGTCGTGCCGACGGCGTAGACCTTCATGGTGTTCGTCGCCCCCTTCATCGGCGTGTGACCGGCGAGCACCACGACTTCCTGCCCCCGCTGGACGAGGCCGCGCGCCAGGAGGCGCTCCTCGCCGATGGCGATGAGATCGTCGGTGTTGGCCACGGCGGGCGCCATGATCGGGGTGACGCCCCAGGCCAGCGCGAGGCGGTCGAAGGCAGGGTGATTCGGCGTGAGGGCGTAGATTGGCCCCGGTGGACGCGACTTGCTCGCGACGATGGCCGTGGACCCGCTCCACGTGAAGACCACGAGCGGGCGGGGCAGTTCCTGGACGGCCCAGCAGGCCGAGCGAACCACCGTCTGCGCCGGGCCGGCGAGCACGCTCACCTCGTCGAGGCGCGTGCGCATCCAGCGGCTGGACTCTACCTCGCGGGCGATGCGGTCCATCGTCTCCACCGCCCGCACCGGGAACTTGCCCGCGGCCGTCTCGCCCGAGAGCATGATCGCGTCGGTGCCGTCGAGGATGGCGTTGGCCACGTCGGTCGTCTCGGCGCGGGTGGGCCGGGGGTTGCGCTCCATGCTGTCGAGCATCTGGGTGGCGGTGATCACCAGGACGCCCGCCTTGTTGGCGGCGGCGATCAGGTCTTTCTGGAGCACGGGGATGCGCTCCAGCGACACCTCCACGCCGAGGTCGCCGCGTGCCACCATGATCCCGTCGACCACGCTGAGGATCTCGCCCAGGTTCTTCACCGCCTGGGGCTTCTCGATCTTCGCGATCACCGGCACGTCCGCCGCGCCGAGCTTGCGAAGTTCCTCCCTCAGCAACAGGACGTCACCCGCCTCGCGGACGAAGGAGAAGGCCACGAAGTCGACGCCGGCGGCGACGCCCACCGCGAGGTCGGCGATGTCCTTGGCGGTGAGCGAGGGCGCGGAGACCGCCACGCCGGGCAGGTTGATGCCCTTGTGCGACCCCAGCTCGCCGCCCTCGTCGATGCGGATGTCGACCTCGGCGGGCGCGCTGTCGTGACGCACGCCGGTGACGGTGCCCGCGAGGGCCCCATCGGCGAAGATCACCCGGTCGCCGGGCGCCACGTCGAGCGCCATGCCGGTGTAGGTGGTGCCCACGCGGAGGCCCTCGGCAGCGAGATCCTCGTCCATCACCACGGTGAGCGTGTCACCGGCGGCGAGGTGGATGGGCGCTGCCACCTTGCCGGTGCGGATCTTTGGCCCCTGGAGGTCGAGGAGCAAGGCCACGGCGCGATCGGCGGCGCGGGCGGCTCGGCGAACCCGGGCCACCGCCTCGCGGATGCCCTCGGGGGTGGCGTGAGAACAGTTGATGCGGAACACGTCGACGCCCGCGGCCACCAGCGCCGCGATGGAGTCGGGGTCGCGGGAGGCGGGACCGATGGTGGCGACGATCTTGGTGCGACGGGTGGCCATTCGGGGCGCCTATCGCGGTAAGCGGGGCCGGTGGTCCCACGGTCTCCGCACCCCGGCGACGATCTGGTCACCGCGATCCGGTGGGCGCTCGACCAGGAGGGACACCTCCTCGCCGCCGGGGAGATGGTGGTGCTCCGACGGGTGCTCTCGCTCGACCGCGACCCCCTGGAGCTGTTCGCGCGCCTGAGCCTGCGCGTGGGCCTGGTGTTCCGCCGCCCAGCTTACGATTGTGCCACGGCCGAGGCGCTCGCTGCCCTCGAGGCGGCCGAGCTGCTGTCGTGGTCGGTCCCGCCCGGGTGGGCGCTCAGCGCCTTCACCGGCGTGGAACTCCGCGACCGCTGTCGCGCGCTCGGCCTTCCCGCGCGCGGCGCCCGGCCCGAGGTGGAGGCTCGCCTCGCCGGGCAGCCGTGGCGGCTGGAGCCGGTGTTCATCGTCGGGCACCGCGAGTTGCTCGAGCGCGTGGCCCGCCTCGGCGGCTTCGACCGGCGGCTCGCCCCCGCCGAGCGCATCCACGGGCTCCGATGGGCGGTGTACTCGCCCACCGGCGGGCCGGGGCTGTACCCCGACCGGCGGCGCCTGCGAGAGCACGAGCGGGCCAGGCGCGGGGAACTGGGCGACGACGAGGCCCTGGCCATCGCGCGCCGCGGGCCGCCGTCATGGGGGCCGTCGGCCTTCGCGCGGGCGAGAGACCAGGTGGCGGCGGCGGGCCCGCCGGCCGACGTCCTGGCAGGTCTAGTCGGCACCTCGGTGGCCACGGTGCGCGCGCTTGAGGCCGAGCGGCGAGTCGGCGAGGCGGTGGCGCGCTGC
>VGRE01000435.1 GCA_016875435.1 Deltaproteobacteria bacterium
TTTGTTTTCTGTTTTCGCATAAATTGTCGCTCCTACATGCCGAACTGCGGCATCGCCGCATGCTCCCGGAGTTCTGGATGTCGCTTCGGTCGAGCCTGTTCCTCGTGCCGCTGGGTTTTGGTCAAGCGGTCGACGAGGCCGAGTTGGGCCTTTTGCCGGGAGAAGACCGCGCGACGCTGAAGGCGAGGGGGGCCAACCGCACCTGCCGATGACCTGATTGTGGTCGGGGAAGAGGTTGGCTGGCTGGACACCCGGGTGTGGCTCATCGAGAGCGACCTACATCGGGCAGGCTGTTGCAACGGTGTTGCATCTACATTAGCCCGCGACATGGTTCCGGCACCCCTCCTCGTCGGCGCGCTCTCGCTCGCCGCGGCGCCCGTGCTCTCGAACCTTCTGGCGCGGCGCCCCTCTGTCGAGGCTTTCGGCGCCGGCTTGGCCCAGGTCGTCCTCGCCGGCGTCGTGGTCACGCAGGTGATCCCGCTCGGGCTCGCCGAGGCGGGTTGGCTTGCCGTGCCGACCCTGGTGCTCGGCCTCGGCTTCGCGCTGGGGGCGCACCGGCTGCCCGGCGGCGTGCGCGCCGCGCGGGCGGCGGGCTTGGCCGCCCTGGTGGTCCACGGGGTTCTCGACGGGATGGCGTTTGGCATGGGCCACGACCATGCGGGACAGGTGGTGGCCTGGGCGGTCGCCGCGCACTCCCTGCCCGTGGGCCTCGTCATCTGGCGGGCGGGAAGAGCACGGGGCCGCTGGGTGGCGTTGGGCCTCCTCGCGCTGTCCATCGCCGCGACGCTTGCGGGGTCTGCAGGCTCAGCCTGGCTCCACGGACAGCTTGGAGGCCAGGCGCTGGTCCTCCTCCAATGCCTCCTCGCCGGTGCCATCCTCCATCTGGCGGCGGAGTGGCCCGCCACGGGGGGAAAGTCCGCGGGTGTGGGCGCCCTGGCGGGCGTGGCCCTCCTCGTCGCCACGACGCTCGACCACCCGATCCCCCGGCTCTCCGAGGGGCATCTGGACGCCGGGCGCGCGTTCCTCTCGCTCGTGCTGGAGGCCGCGCCCGCGATCGTGGTGGGCTACCTCGCCGCGGGGCTCCTCCACGCGTTCGCGCCCGCGCGCCTCGCCGGCTGGCTCACGGGAAGGAGCGCGTTCGGCTCGGCGGTACGGGGCGCCGCCGTCGGCCTCCCTGTCCCGGTCTGTTCCTGCGGTGCGCTGCCCGTGTACCGGGGCCTGCTGGCGCGGGGGGCGCCGCCCCCCGCGGCGATGTCGTTCCTGGTCGCGGGCCCGGAGATCGGGATTGGGACGCTACTGGTGAGCCTGCCTCTCCTCGGGGCGCCGTTCACCGCCCTGCGCATCGCCGCGGCGGTCGTGGTGGCGGTCGTCGCGGGACTCCTCGCCGGCCGGTTGGTCGCGACCCGACCCGGAGTGGGCGACGACGCCGCGGCCGTCGCGGTGCCGCTCGCCCGGCGTCTCCGGGAGGCCGCGCGGTTCGGGCTGGTCGAGACCGTCGACCACACCGCCGCGTGGGTCCTCCTCGGGCTGATCGTCGCCGCACTCCTTGAACCGCTCATGGCCGCCGGGCTCCTCGGTGGGCTCCCGGCTCCGCTTGCGGTTGTCGGCGCCGCCGCCATCGGCGTGCCGATGTACGTTTGCGCTTCCGGAATAACGCCCCTTGTCGCGGTGCTCATCCACAAGGGTCTCGGTGTTGGCGCGGCGCTGGCGTTCCTCATCACCGGGCCAGCCACGAACATCACCACGTTCGGCGTGCTCCGACGGCTGCACGGGCCCAAGGTGGCGACACGGTTCGCGGCAGTAGTCACGGGCGCCGCCATCCTCGTCGGGCTCGCCGTGGACGCGTGGCTACCGGGGGTGGCGCTACCCGAAATCCACGTCCTCTCCGAGCACGCGCACGGGCCCGTGGAGTGGGTGTCGGCTGTCGCGCTGGTTGCGCTCTTCGCGGCCACTCTCCTCCGCCAGAGCCCACGCGGTTTCGTGGAACCGTTGATACACCCGCATCACGACCACGCGCACATGCCCGGCGCGGCGCACGTTCGCGTTCCCGACCACGACGAAGCCGGCGCCGGGCACGCTCACGACCATGGGCACGGCCACCATCACGGGTCCGGCGCGTCTTGCGCCGTCGCCGCCCCTCGCCCCTCCGGGCGCAGCCTCGCCCTCGCTCCCGCGCGCCCATCCCTCGTGCTTCCGGTAGCAGTGGAGCGCGTCCAGCGGCCGGCGCCCTCGGCCGCCCCCCGAGACTGTGGTGGCGCCGAGCCGCCCGTCGAGTAGCGCGCACCGTGCATCGAGTGTTGCTATTGCAATATAGATGTATTAGTCGGCAACGGTGTCGCTGACCTTCAAG
Organism: Deltaproteobacteria bacterium; assembly: GCA_016875435.1. GTDB lineage: Bacteria > Myxococcota_A > UBA796 > UBA796 > SXON01 > SXON01. The sequence continues at coordinate 2,351 of VGRE01000435.1, forward strand.
CACCGGTGCCTACGCGCCGCAGCTGGCGCCGTGGTCGTCGCCATGGCGGGAGCGGCATTCGCGGAGACGCCCGCGCTCGACGGTCCGCCTCGGCTGCTCGCCCAGGCCGACCTGCACTACCCCGAGGAGGCGGTAGCGGAGCGGCTCTCCGGCGAGGTGACCATCACGGTGACCGTGG
>VGRE01000436.1 GCA_016875435.1 Deltaproteobacteria bacterium
TGGAATGGGGATCGTCCGGTTGGGGAGGGAAGGGTCGGGGGGCTAATTCTTGGCAGTTCGCGATCGGGGACGGACTATCGGTTGTCGGTGCTGGCGGAGCGGACGGGGTACGCCTGGCAGCGACTCGCACGGCACACGCTCACCGGCTCGGCCCTGCCACCGACGTACCCGGCGTTGCTCGCGGCGTCCGACGCGGTGCCGGGAGAGCTGGAAGTGCTGGTGGTGGAGGTGTCGCCGCTGTTGTTCGACCAGACCAGTTGCGGCCGCGCGCCCATCCCGCACGTGGCGATGAACCCGCGCTGGTTTGCTCGCTCGTCGCGGCTGGGGCTCGACGAGCGGCCGAGCGCGATGGCGATGTGGCTGTTGCCGCACCGCTGGCTCGCCGGGAGCGGCCGCCGGCACGACCTCGTGGAGCACGCGAAGCACCCCGGCCACAGCCTCGCCGCGCTCGGCGACCTGCGGCACATGGGTCGCGACATCGTCGACCGCTGGCCGGGCGAGCCCGCGCCCGAGCTAACCGAGAAGAACGCGTGGAACCGCCGGGAGTTCCTGCTGGGCGGCAAGATCGACACGTGGGTGCCACAACTCAACACGGGCTGCATGCAGGCACTGGCCCGCACCGTGGAGGGCGCGGGCGCGGCGCGGAGCTTCCTCGTCATCCTGCCGGTGCGCCCCATGCTGCGCGGCACGGTGGAGGCGGAGTACTGGTCGGCGGCGCGGCAGGCCTTCCGCGACCTCGCACAGTCGCTGCCGCGCACCGCTCTGCTCGACTACAGCACCTTCGGCGATGCCGACGAGGGCCTGTTCAACGACTTCGACCACCTCGGCGAGGCTGGCGCCACCGCGTTCTCCGAGGACTTTGGCGGCGTGGTGGAGTAGTTGTCGATCTTCTTGCTCGCGTTCACCGGTGCCGATGGCGACGCGGCCCTCGACAGCCGCGAGAGCGTGCTGGTGGGCCTGCTCGACGGGCACTTCGCGCGGCTCGGCGCGGACTGATCGAGGCGGTTGCGCGGCCGGTGGATGTTGACGCGTCAAGGGATAAGTCTTAACCCTTAACCTCCGGCACCGTGTAGGCTGCCACTAGCGACGGGTGAGACACGTGCGGCCGGTGTCCGCCGGGGAGAATCTCGGGGACCATGCCGAGGGCGGCGACGCTGCCCTTGTCCCAGGTGACGAAGCGGTCGGTGACGCCCCACAGCCAGGTGGCGGGCGCCGGGGGACGGGGGGGTAGCCCCCAGTGGCCGATGGCGCGCAGGCGGGCGGCGAGCACGGCGGGGGAGGGGAGGCGCACCGAGGCGACGAGCTCGGGGTCGGCGCTGTCTTCCTCCAGCGAGGCGCGCACGCGGTCGCGGTACCACCGGCGGAACAGCGGGGCGGGAACGCGGTGCAGCCAGCGACCGGCGCGGCCGCTGCGCTCGGCGGCGGCGGTGCGCGAGGGAAGGGTGCCGATGGTCACGAGGCTTCGCACCCGCCCGGGGGGCAAGGCCCAGGCGAGCAGGCCCCCGAAGCTGGCACAGAGAAAGTCGTGCTCCCCCGAGGGGAGATCGAGCTGGGCAGCGATGTCGGGCAGGCGGTCGGCGGTGCTGTCGGGCAGGGGAAGCACGAGGTGATCCCGGCGCAACAGCGGCACCAGCCGCGCGAACTCGACGGCGCCGGCCTGGATGCCGGGGAGGAGGATCAGCACCGCGACACCCTACTCAAGCGCGATCACCACCACCCGCCCCGGCGAGGCGGCGGGGCCGGGGGCGCCCACCAGCAGGTGACGGCTCGCCACCGCCAGCGCCGTGCCCAGCTCGTCGAGCTCGTTGCCGGTCGCGACTTCAACGACGGTTCCGCCCGTAATCGCGTAGGCCGCGCCGTGGTGCAAGCTGCCGGCGGCCGGGGCGCCGACGTAGATCGTCCCCGGCGAACCACAGGCGAGCGACGCCCCGAAACGGCCGGTCCCGGGGCCCAGCGGTGCGCCGTCGATCTCCACGAGGCCAAGGCCGGGAACGCCCACGATGAGCTCCGTGTCGCCGTCGCCGTCGGCGTCGCAGCGGGCCAGGGCGTAGCCCCGCTCGTCGCCGGGCGTGGTGCGCGGCTGGGGGCTGCCGTCCACCCACACTGACACTTCGCCGTGCGCGGCACCCGCGATCACCGAGCTGCCCTCGAGCCAGAGCGCGTCGGGACGGGTGCCCAGCGTGTTGTCGCGACCGGCCTGGTCGCGGTAGCCGGTGGCGGTGGAGGCCACCCACGCGTCCGCGTTGCCCGCAATCACCCCGCCGAGCTGGCTTCCGGTCGCGAGCGCGGTGTTGCTGGCGTACAGCGCCCCGCCGTTGCCGGGCGCGCCCCAGAGCCCCGGCGCGAGGCCGAGGCCGCAGAACGTGTCGCGTGGTCCCTCGAAGATCTTCAGCGGCGACTCCCCGGGCTCTGCGACGTGTACCGCGCAGGCCCAGGGGGCGGCCACCCACGCGCGCGTGCCGTCGCTGGCGAGGCGGGCGCCGAAGCCGCCGTCGGCCACGGTGCCCGGCCACT
>VGRE01000437.1 GCA_016875435.1 Deltaproteobacteria bacterium
CCTCTGTTCTGCACTTGTGCTCGTCGTGAGCCTAATCACACACGGTGCCGGAGGTTAAGGGTTAAGAGTTAGCTCTTGACGTGTCAAAAGCCAAGTCTTAACCCTTAACCTCCGGCTCCTTTTTTTTAGCGGCTCGCCGCCCGCGCGCGGACCCCCTGCTCGCACGTGAGCCGGAAGTCAGGCGCCCACACTTGGCACAGGGCCAACTCGGCATGCACGTCGCCCGCCGGGCGCGCATCGAGCACCGAGATGCGGCAGAGCTGGTCGGCGCCGCACCATCGCAGAAGTTGCTCGTTCGACACCCGCGGCTGGCCGGTGGCGAACTCCAGGTCGACGAGCTGGGCGAGGCAGTCGTCCTGGAAGGTTGTGGTTCCCCGGCAGAGCGGCTCCCACGCGGTGGCCGGCGCCGAGGCTGCGAGGCCAGCGACCACCAGCACTGCGCCGATAACGCTCAACAGTCCGGTGAAGCTGACTCTAATCATGTGGTGCGCCCGGAGTGTATCGGTGGGGGACATCCGCTTTCAAGTTATTTGTTTATGCGAGATTTCCAGATTTGCCAGAGAGCGACGCCCCTTGGTTTACGGGGCAAGTAGACCCACGGTGACCGCGATCGCCAGCGCGACGGCCAGCGCGCGCCCCCCGGGCGACGGCCATCCGAAGCGTGCTTGCGCCGCCGCTGCCACGCCCCCGGCCCACGTCGCGAGCGCCACGCGCCAGAAGTAGGCGACGTGCGCGGTGGGACCCACGCTCCGAGGGTCGGGTTCCCCAGCGATCACGCTCCCGGCCCTCAGCCCCGCGTAGGCCAGGAGCGCGCCCACCGCGAAGGCCAGCGCGCGTTCAGCCATGCGCCATCACCGCCGGGCACTCTGGATCGGGCGCAAGCAACTCGCCATGCAGGTGCAGGGCCACGGCGTGGCAGCCGCCCCGGCAGATGTCGCGGTAGGCGCAGCTGGCGCAGGGTTCGGGCAGGCGGGGGGACATCCACTCGGGGGAAGGCGCGACTTTCACGAAGGAGCAGGGTGTGCGATGCCCGGTCACGTCGATGGCGACCAGCGCGTCGCCCCCGTGGCACCCTGTCCACCCGAAAGCCCGCATGCGGTCGGCGTCGACGCCGTGCGCGGCGAGCCACGGTGTCATCGCGCAGTCCACCCGGAACGTCACGCCGCCAAACTCGCCCATCAACTCGCGCAGCACCGGCCACACCGCCATCGCCTGCTCCGCCGCCAGGCGACGGGAAAGGTAGTCGTCGACGGCTCGACCGGACGGCTTGAGCCGGAGCAGGTGGACGTCGCGTGCGCCGGCGTCAACGGCGGCCGCCACGGTCGAGCGTAGCGATGGGAATGTGTCGCGACTCAGAACGATGTTGACGCCCACCCGGACGCCGCCTGCCGCCAGCCGCTGGATCGCGCGGAGGGCGTCCTCCGCGCCATCGTAACCGCGTGCCCGCTCGTAGACCGGACCGAGGCCGTCGAGCGAGACGTTCACTTGGTCGAAACCCACCGCGGCATCGACCAGCCCGCGACCCGACGTGGTGAGACCGATGCTGAGGCCGGCCGCGTGGGCAATCTCGGCTACCCGATCGATCTCGGGGTGCGCGAGAGCCTCGCCGCCGCCCACGGCCACGTGGAATACCCCCTCGGCCGACAGCTCGCGGAAGCGGGCCTCGATCTCGTGCAGCGGCACGCTCTCGCCCCTGGCTGTCGGCGCGACGTGGCAGCTGGGGCATGGCAGGGGACAGGCCCGGGTGAGCTGCACGTGCGCCTCGTGGGGCGCGCCGTTGTGCTCGCCGGTTCGAACCAGCGCCGGCGGCTCGTCAACCGCCCGCGTCTCGCCGCCGCCGGGCTCGGGCCGTGCGCGCCGTGCGCGCCAGCTCTCCGCAGCCGCCCACAGCGCCCCCACCGCCACTTGCGACCACGCGAGCACATTGACGACGTTGCCCAACGACGAGCAGTTGGGGGCGCGCCCGAGGCGGATGCTGCGGATCACGGCACGCCCATCGACGCGAGCCAGCCGTTGACCCACGCGGCCCACAGCAGGGCGCCGAGCGTGCCGAGGCCGGCCAGCGCGGGCGACGCCCGCGGGGACAGCAACACGCAGCCACCGAGCACAGCGCCCGACAACACGAAACCGCGCCCATTCTCGGGGTCGTAGGCGGCCGCGAGCAAGCCTGGCGCGAGCCCGAGCATCACCGCCGCCAACAGCGCCCCCCGCAGGGCGAGGCCGCCCGGTCCCCAGGCCGCCCGTGCGGCATAGATCGCGGTGACAGCGAGTCCTGCGAGCCCGATCCGGCGGTGCCGCTCACGACGCTTCCGCATCGCCACCTGCTCCTGCACCCAGGGCTCGCCGCCCTCGACGGCCTCGCCGGCACGGAGAGCCCGGTGGGTGAGCCACGTCGCGAGCGACTCGGCGGCCGGGCCGCTGGGGTTGGCGTCGATCGCGGCCTGCACCCTTTCCGACCAGTAGCCGTCGGGCATCGCGTCGTCGCGA
>VGRE01000438.1 GCA_016875435.1 Deltaproteobacteria bacterium
TGGATCTTCGCGCAGGTCACCGAGACCGTGTAGGGGCCCACCGCCCCGGCCTTGCCGTCGATGCCGACGAGGTAACTACGAGCATTGAAGGCCTGTAGTTTCACTTGTCCCCCGCCGCGCTTGTTGTCGCCTTCGCACTCGGGGATGGCGTGACCCACCGCGGGGCAGCCGGTCCCGTCGTAGGCCCAGGCCACGCCAACGAGGTCGAGGTCGACGCAGTCAGACTTCAGCGTGACCGTGGCCTCGGTGAGCGCGGGCAGATCTAGCAAGTAAACCCGCTCGCTACCGCTGTGACGGTCGCCCGCCGGGAAGCAGAAAGCCTTGCTGTAGAAGGTGTCGTCCCAGGCGCTGTCGCCGCCGAGCGTCGTGCCTTGCACTGTCGCGCCGCAGGCGAGCGTGCCGCTGATGCAGCCCCGCGCCGGGGGCGACTCCACGGCGGTGGCACAACTCGGCAGCGCCGACGTGGATGCCGCCGTCGTCGAGTTCGAGACGCCCTGCACGACGTCGCAAGAATAAAGCAACAGGATCATCCGGCCGCCACGGCGCGCACCCGATCGTGGCGCAACAGTCCGAAGAGATCGGCGTCGACATCGCCGCCACCGCGGCGCAGCACCCCCTCGCGCACAAAGCCCTGGCCCTCGAGGATGCGGTGGCCAGCCGTGTCGTCGGCGCGAACGCGGGCCTCGGCGCGGATCATGTCGGGGAAGGCGCCATAGATGTGGTCGAGCACGGCGGTGACCGCCTCGGAGGCCACCCCTTGCCCCGCGAGCCGGGGGTGGATCACCCAGCCCACCTCGAGCTGCGTCGGCGCCACCCACACCTGCCGGAAGGCCACGCCGCCCACCAGCTTCCCGTTCATCGTCACGCCGAGATCGCAGCGCGGCGGCCGGCCGTAGCGCGCCACGGTGTCGGCAATGTAGCGGGCCACGTCGCTAGGGGTGTTGCCGCCCAGCCAAGAGCCGTAGCGCTCGGCGGGGTAGGCGCGGGCGTAGGCGTGTACCGCGTCGAGATCGACCACGGAGAAGGGGCGGATCAACAAGCGCCGGGTGCGCAACGTTGGCGCGAGCCAGCCCGCCGTCACGACTTGACCTCCAGGCCCGCCTTCTTCCAGGCGGCGAGACCGCCCTCGAGGACGAAGGTGTCTTCCATGCCGCGCTCCCGGAAGAAGATGACCGCCTGTCGCGACACATCACCGTCGTCGCAGTAGGTGACGACCAGCTGCTCCCAGGGCAGTTCGCTCACGCGCACTCCCACCTCGTGCATCGGCATGTGAATCGCACCCGGGATGTGGCCACGCGCCCACGCGGCGGCGTCGCGCACGTCGACGAAGGCCACCGGCTGCTCCTCGCGCTCGTGGAGCACGGTGGCCACGTTCATGGTGATGTTGCCGAAGTCGCCTCCGGCCGCCGCGACCGCCGGGTCGACGTCGGCCTCGCGGTTGATGGGCACGGTGCCGGGGTCGTGTGCCGTGCCGTACTTCTCCTTGATGCGCTGGTCTTCGCGGTCGGAAAAGGCACGGGCCGCCTTGCTCGCCACAGTGAAAGGAAGGTTCATGAGTCGTCGCAGCATCGGGTAACCGGTCGTGCCGCCGCGTTATCGCGGCCGGCATGATCGCCGCACTTCTGTTCGCCGTGGCCGCCGAGGCCAGGGACTGGCCGAGCGCCGACATCGTGAACGAAGGCACCGTGGCCGCGTCGCCCGAGGCGATGGTCGCCGTTCTCACCGACCTCGCGCGCGTGGGCACCCTGTTGCCGCGCGACTGCGTAGGGCAGTGGACGCCCGGCGTGCCGGCGAGCGGGGCCGGCGCCACCGCCGAGGTACGCTACGACATGGCGGCGATGCATCGTAAGCTGAACATGACGGTGACTCGCGTCGAGGCCGACGCGGGCAGGGCGCTGGTGGACTGGGACCACGCGGGCAACAAGGGATTCGTCACCCGCTGGACGGTGACGGCCGCCGAGGGCGGGTCGGCGGTAAAACTCGCGAGCCCGCTCAACCCCCCGCCCTGGCCCTTCACGAAGTACTACTTCGACGCGGTGAAACCGGAGTGGGACGCCTGCCAGGCCAAGTTCATCGCGGCGGTGGGCAAGGCGGCGGGCGGGTGATCCTCGCCGTGGCGCTGGCCGGAGGGCTCGACGCCCGCCGGGCCGGGACCCGCGCCGAGGGCGCGCTCGACTTCGCCGCCGCCGTCGTAGCCTATGGGGAATGCGTGGCCACCGGCGAAGACCGCGACCGCCGCTACTGCCAGGGGCGACTCGACCTGCTCACGCCGCAGGCGGCCGACGGCTTTGCGGGGTGGACGGTCCTGGAGCGGGCACGTCGCGACGACGCGATGCCCGACGGCTACTGGTCGGAAAGGGTGCAGGCCGCGATCGACGCCAACCCCAGCGGCCCGGCCGCCGAGTCGCTCGCGACGTGGCTCACCCACCGGGCTCTCCGTGCCGGGGAGGCCGTCGAGGGCGGCGAGCCCTGGGTGCA
>VGRE01000439.1 GCA_016875435.1 Deltaproteobacteria bacterium
GCCGCGGCGTCGCCCAGCCGCTCCAGCGCGCGCGCCAGGTCAAGCGAGGTCTCCACTCGCCGCTGCGGGGGCATGGCGCCCACCTCGGCCTCGGCCCTCACCACCCACTGGCGGGCGGCGGGCGCGTCGCGCAGGGCCGCCAGCGCGCGCGCCCGCAGCGCGTGGACGCTGGGCAAGAAACGCTCGGGATCGCCGCCGACCGCCAGTGCCTCCGCGTCCTGCAGGACCTCCAGCGCTGCCTTCGCCTCGCCCGTGGCCAGCCGCGTGCGCGCCAGGTGCGCCGCGCAAGCCAGGCGCTCCTGCCGGATGTCCATGGCCTCGGCCTTGGAACGCGCGGCGGTGAGCTCGGCCGCCGCCTCGGTCCAGGCCCCCAGTTCCAGCGCGGCGAGGCCGCGGATCCGGTGGGCCGCCACCGAGGGTGGGCCGCTCGTGCCGGCGCCCTCGGCCTCGGTCTCGGCGATCGCGTCGGCACCGTGCTCCCAGGCCGCCACGGGATCGCCCTGGCCGAGCTCCACCTCGGCGAGGTTGGCGAGGGCGGCCGCGCGCATACCGTGCATGCGCAGGTCGCGATACAGGTTCTGCGCCTCCATGAGGCCGCTCGCTGCCGAGGCGAGCTGCCCCCGGGAGCACTGCACGGCGGTGAGCGCGAGGAGCAGGTCGGCCCTTGCCCGCGGCGAGTGCCCGGCCGAGACCTGGACGAGCCCTTCCTGCGCGTACTTCTCCACCCCGTCGAGCTCGCCGCGGCTCCAGGCGATGTGAGCGCGCACCAGCAAGCCCTCGGCGATGGACTCGCGCTCCCCGAGGTCGCGGGCGCGCGCGAGGTTCGACACCACCATCGCCTCGGCATCGTCGATCTTCCCGCTGGTGCGAAGCACCCGGGAGAGTCGCATCCGCGCCTGCACCGCGCCGCGCTCGTCCCCCACGCGCTCAGCGAGCGCCGCCACCGTCTCCAGCGCCTCGCGCGCCTCAAACCAGCGCCCGCGCAGGTAACACACCTCGGCCCGCACGCCGAGCAGCGCCTGCCGCGCGCGCGCGAACTCGTGGATGTCGAGGTCGACGCGCGCCGTGTCCTCGATCTCGAGCGCCCGCTCGGCGAGCTCCCAGGCCTCGGCGTTGAGGCCGCGCTCGCGCATCTTCTTCGCGCCCTCGGCCACCTGCAGGTAGGCCGGGCCCACCTCCCCGGCGGCCGTCCAGTGCTCGGCCACGCGCACGATGCTGGTCACCGTCTGGCCGAAGCGCTGCTCGAGCGCGCGGGCGAAGGCGCGGTGCAGCTCGGCGCGGCGGTCGTCACCGAGCGATCGGTAGAGCACCGTCCGCAAGAGGGGCCTCGCGATCACCGCAAAGCTGTGCGGCCCGGCGCTCCGCAGGCGCACGAGCCCGTCCTGGTCGAGCCGGTAGAGCGACTCGTTGGCGGCCTCCTCCCCGATGGAGAGCACCTCGAGCAACACCTCCAGCTCGGCCTCGTGGCCGTACACCGCGAGCGCATCGGCCAGCGCGCGATCGCCGAGGTCGAGGGCCTCGATGCGCGGCCGGATCCGGGCGATCACCGGCGGCGGCACGTCGAGGTGGCCCTCGGCAATCTCCTCGGGTTCCACCACCATTCGCCAGCCCCGGGCGTGGCGCTCCACCAGGCCCGCGCCCACCAGCCACAGGAGCCAGTCCACGGTGGCCCCGGGGTTGCCGCCGGTCTCGGCGTGCAAGCGCTGCCCCACCACCTGCGCCGCCTTCGTCTGACCGAGGAGAGAAGCGGCGAGTTGCACCGACTCCTCGCCAGTGAGGCCCGGGAGGCTGATCGTCCGCCCGAGGGCCCTCATCGCGTCGAGGCGCGGCGAGTGGACCGAGGCGTCGAGGCCGAGCACGAAGAGCACCGGCTCAGTCGCCAGCGCGCGGGCGACCTGGAGCACGCCGTCGAGGGAGGGCAACAGGGCCGCGTGGACGTCGTCGATGATGACGACCTGCGGGATGTGTCGCGACAGGCGGGCCAGTCCCTCGGCGAGCCCGGCGTATAGTCGCGTGCGCGCGCTGCCGCCACCGGCCGCTTCCACCGCCTCGCGCGCCGTCTCGCCTAGCGCGGCGGCGTCGGCCTCGCGGAGCTCGGCACGCACACTCTCGGCGAGCCGGAGGATCACGCCCATGGCACCGTCGGGGCGGGTCACGCGCACCCGGTGGATGCCGAGGCCCACCACGCGGGCCGCGTCGGCGGCGGCCTGCAACATCGTGGTGCGGCCACTGCCCTCCTCGCCCTCGACCGCCACCACGCCGCCTTCCTTCCGCGTGAGCGCCGCCACCGCGTCGGCCAGCGCGTCGGTCACCGGCTGCCGCCCCACCGCCGGGGGGGTCCAGCGGTTGGACGCCGGGGTGTTGTCGGCCGACACGTCGAGCCGGAAGAGGATCTCCTGCGCGCCCCGCAAGCGGCGACGAGGGTCCTTCTCCATCAGGCGACGGCAGATCTCGTCGAGGTGCGCCGGA
>VGRE01000440.1 GCA_016875435.1 Deltaproteobacteria bacterium
CTCGTCGAGGCGGAGCTCGACGCGACTCGGGTCGCGACCAATGCGCGCTCTCGTGGCGAGGGCCGGCGTCGTTCCGCCGAAGCGCGGGCTCGGGCGGCGGAAGAGGTAGTCGTCGAGAAATGCGTTTAGCGCCTGCCCCAGCCCGGGGGCACGCACGAAATCGGCCCCGAAGTGCGCGACGAAGGCCGCGTGCTGGTCGCGCTGGAGCGCGAAAGCGCGGCGCAGCTCCCGCTGCCGGGACAACGTGGCGGGCTCGGGCGAGTCGCGCCACGCGGAGAGGAGCTGCATGCGCCCGATCACGCCCTGCTGGCCGAAGAGGGCGGGTTCCCCGAAGAACTGCGGGTGGCCGTCCCAGGGCACGACTCGCGCGCGCAGGACGGTGCGCCGCGGCAGGTCGGGCTCGGCGCCTGGGCAGCGCACCGCGATCTCCTCGTCGGTGGCGCAGTCGCGAAGCAGGACCAGGGCACCCTCCCAGCCATCGACCGTCCAAAGGCCGGTACGGACCTCGTCGATCCAGCCGGGGAGGTCGAAGCACTCGTGGGCCACGCGCCCGCGGGGGCCCACCCACTCGGTGGCCACGAAGTCGAGCAACTCCGGCCAGTCTTCGGCCTCTGGTGCACGGCCTAGGAGCGCCCGGGCGGCAGTCGCGAGTTCGCCTGGGTCTTCTCGCACCCGGCCCCAGAGGTGGCCGCGCAGGGAGGAAAGGCTGATTGGGGCTTGCTCCTGCACGCCGGCCTCGTATATACCGCGGCCACCGTGCGCACCCTCGTCTCCACCGTCCTCCTGTTCGGCTGCAACCCAGACAACGAGCTGAGCGTTGTCCAGCCCGAGATCGTGGTCGAACCTTCCACGATCGACATCGGCGAGACGGTCCTCCAGGAGTACACCGAGGTCACTGCCACCGTCCGCAACGACGGGATGGGCACGCTGAAGATCACGTCGGCGGATTGGGAAACCGGCGCCTCGCCCGACCTCGAGGTGATCTCCTTCCCTGCCGAGCTGTCGTCGGGGGAGTCTGGCGATCTCGTGATCCGGCACACGCCCGACATCGAGGAGCAGGACTGGGGAACGCTCACGCTCCTGAACAACCAGCCCGGCAAGGAACGTTTCCCGGTGACGGTGGGCGGCACCGGCACCAAGCCCTGCATCGACATCGATCCCGAGTTGCTGCACTTCGGCACCGTCACGCCGGGCGAGAGCGTCACCAAGGAGTTCCAGGTGCGCTCGGGCTGCTCCGGCAGTCTCCGCATCACCAACGCGGTGTACGCCGGCAACGAAGATGAGGCCTACGACGCCCAGATGCCGGAAGACTGGACCACGCCGTACTCGCTGCGCAACGGCAAGGCCTTCACCGTCGCCGTCACCTTCACCCCGCCCGACACCAACGAGTGGTCGGGCGAGCTGTGGTTCACCTCCAACGACCCGGAACAGCCGACGGCGGCGGTGTCGCTCAAGGGCAACACCGTGGACGACCCGACGGAAAACGAGTGCCCGGTGGTGGAGATCACCGAGCCCGACGTGGGCGAGTACCTGATGGACGACCGCAACATCACCATGACCGGGGTGGTGTACGACGCCGATGAAGAGACCACCAACCTCGTCTGTGCGTGGTTCGCCGACAACGACAAGGTGGCCGACGCCACCGTGTTTGGCGAGGGCGACGTGGCCACCTCCTCGAAGCTGCCCATCGGCACCATCGACCTCGAGCTGCGCTGTTTCGACAGCGAGGGCTGCGGCGGCGAAGATCACGTCACCGTCACCGTCTGGGACCACGAGGAGCCGGTGCAGTACACCATCTCCGGCGGCGACACCATCTACGACTACTTCGGCGTGGATGACGACCTGCTCATCGAGCTCAACGGCAACACGCTCTTCAACGACGACAACGACACCCAGGACAACCTCGCGCCCATCACCTTCGACGCCATGTCGGGCGACGTGCTCCGGCTCGTGGCGGTCGACCAGAACGCGACCGAGGGGAAGATCCAGGCGCTCACGTTGCACTGGGGGACGGGCGAGAGCCAGAATCTCAACAGTGAGATCTGCGTCAGCTCGGATTTCGAGAACGCCTGTTACGACGGCACCTACAGCGGGCCCTGGCCCAACGTGATGCTCGACGACACGTACACCATCTCGATTCCGTAGCGGCGGCGCGAGGTCGGCGACGGGCGGAAGCTCGTTTTCGCCGTGAAGGAGCCGGAGGTTAAGGGTTAAGAGTTAGCTCTTGGCGCGTCAAGAGCCAAGTCTTAACCCTTAACCTCCGGCACCGTGTACGCGGCACCGTGTACGATCCCGCTCGCGACCAGCCGGGAGATCTCGACCGATGAAAACCCAATCTCATCGAGGATCTCCCCGGTATGCTGGCCTAGCGCTGGCGGTGGTCGGCGCCGGGTCATCGGTAGCGGGGGCGCCGGAAAGGTCCACCCGCCGAGCTCGAAAAGCCGCGCCTCGGGCATCGCGAGGCTCT
>VGRE01000441.1 GCA_016875435.1 Deltaproteobacteria bacterium
AGCCACCACGTCGGCGCGGATGTCACCGTGCGCGTTGGCGCGGGCGGCGGCGCTCAGCTCGGCGAGGAAGGGGCTAGCTTCGAGGCTCGCCGCGCCCGTCGGGGCCGCGGTCGCCGCCGGCCGCGCGAGGCGACCGTAGATGAGCGGGGCAGCGGGGGCGATTGTCGAGGACTGGACCTTCACGACTCACCTCTCGGGAGCAGATTCGGTCGCGTTGTCGATCACTTGAGCGGTTTTTTCACGGGACAGCCACTCTTCTGGGTCGAGCACCTGGCCATCACGACGCACCTCGAAGTGGAGATGCGGTCCCGTGGAACGACCGGTGGAGCCCACGGTGGCCACGGTGGCGCCTCGCTCCACGCGCTCGCCAACCTTCACGTTCAGGTCGCGACAGTGGGCGTAGCGGGTCTCGGTGCCGTCGACGTGCTGGAGGATGACCACGTTGCCGTAGCCGCCGCGCTTGCCGGCGTACCGCACCACGCCCTCGGCGGCGGCGCGGATGGGGCTCCCAGCGGGGGCGGCGATGTCGAGCCCGTGGTGCTCGCGGTGCGCGCCGGTAATGGGGTCGGCGCGCAGGCCGAAACGGCTGGTCAGGCGGGACAGCCCCTCCACCAGCGCGGGGGCGTCCCCCGGCGAGAGGGGCGCGGATGGGAGGGCGGGGCGCCCTTGCCCGCGCTGCTCCAGCGCGTGCGCGATGGCGCCTTGCAGCCCGAAGCCGCCGGTCTCGGCCACCCGCCGCCCCACCTCCTGGTCGAAGAGGTCGCCGAAGGTGCCCATGACGCCGGTGGAGAAGGTCTCCACCGACGACCGCAGCTCGCGAGCGAGCATCGTCACCATGTAGGCCTCGAACTCCTCGGCGGCCCCGGCGCCCTTGTCGGCGATGCGCCCGTCGGGGCCGGTGACCTGCGCGAGGCTGGAGAGCGCGTCGACCCCCATCACATCACCTCGATCTCTGCGTGCAGGCCGCCGGCCACGCGCATGGACTGGAGGATGACGATGAGGTCGCGGGGCGTCACCCCCATCGCGTTGAGTGCGCCCACCACGTCACCCACGGTGGCGCCGCGAAGGAGCGTCACCTCGCCGGACTCCTCGCGGACCGCGACGTTGGTGTTCTCGATGAGGGCGGTCTGCCCCGCCGCGAGCATGTTGGGCTGGCTCGCGTCGACCCGGTGGCTCACCTCGATGGACAGGCTGCCGTGGGCCACGGCCACCGGCGACAACAGGATGTCGGCGCCCATCACGACGGTGCCGGTGCGCTCGTTGACGACGACGCGCGCGACGTGGTCGAGGGTCACGTCGAGGGCCTCGGCGGTGGCGAGGAACTCGGCCTGCCGCCCGAGGTAGTTGTCGGGGACGAGCATGCGCACCATGCCCTGGTCGACGGCGATGGCGGTGTCGTCGCCGAAGCGCGCGTTCACCACGGTCGCGAGGCGCGCCGCGTTGGTGAGGTCGGGCTCGTTGAGGACGAACTCGAAGAACCCCTGCTCGCTGAGGTTGAGCTGGTTGGGCACGTCGCGCTCCACCATCCCACCCCGGGTGACGATGCCCACGGTCGGGTGGTTCTTCACCGTCTGGTTGCCGCCCGACATCACCGAGTAGCCCCCCACGGTCACCGGGCCCTGGGCCGTGCCGTAGTCCTCGAGATTGGCGGCCACCAGCGTGGTGAGCAGCAGCACGCCACCCTCGAGCGATCGAGCGTCGCCCGTGCTCGCCACGGTGACGTCGATGCGCTGGCCGGGGCGGGCGCCGGGAGGCAGCTTGGCCGTGACCATGACCACTGCCACGTTGCGCGACTTGATGTCGTCGTCAGACAGGGTCATGCCCAGGCCCTGGAGGCGGTTGCTCAGGGCGCGGATGGCGGCGGAGTTCTGAGCGCTGTCGCCGGTGCGGTTGAGGCCCACCACCAGCCCGAAGCCGGTGAGCGCGTTCTCGCGGATGCCGTACACCGAGGCGATATCCTTGATGCGGGCAGCCTCGGCGCACGGCGAGGCGGCGAGGAGGAACGCGAGCAAAGAAACCATGCCGCCGCTATCGGACGGGCGCTCAGGAAGTTGAGCGCGGGGCGGTACGAATCTCGCGGAGCTGCGCCGCGATCGCGTCAGCATCGAGTCGATCTCCGCCGTAGCGCGCGCGGTAGACCGACCACGCCAGCGCCTCGTAGGGGGCGGCGGCAGGGTCGCGGGGCCGCAACCACGCCGCCGCCTCCACCGGCGGCAGGTCGACGGGGAGCGCGTGACCCCGCCGGGCGAGCAGGCGTCGCGCGTCGGCAAGGGCTCGCAGCGCCGGGTCGCGGCGGGGCGCGCTCGCCGGCGGCCGGGACAGAAGCCAGATGATGCCGCGCGCGAAGGTGCCAGACAGCATGAGCGCCACGAACACCACCGCCGCTCCCACAAGGCTCTGTCGCGACTGGGCGCGGATCGGGTCGCCGCCAG
>VGRE01000442.1 GCA_016875435.1 Deltaproteobacteria bacterium
GGTGGCGAATCACCGCCGTGGGGATCGGCTTGCGCTCGCTGTCGAGCACCACCACCTTCACCGGCACGCCCTCGTCGGTCTTGGGCGCGGCCGCAGCGGCTGGCGCAAATAATCCGAGCAACAAGGACAATAACCACGCAAAGGCGAACGAAAGACGCATGACCCTACCCTCCCGCGGTGGCAGTGAACTGGGCCTTGAACACGGGGTCCATGGCAACCGTTCCCGCCGTGCCGGGATCGCCGAGGATCGCCCAGGCCCGCGCGGCGGCGTCGGTGCGCTGGCCCTCGAGCAGCTTCCGCGCGGTCTCCGCGTCGCGATCCGCGATCAAGATGGCCGCCGTGGCGCGCGCGTCGGCGTAGCCGTCGGTGGGGCTGATGGTGACGATGCGCTCGAAGCCGGCGAGGCAGGCGGCGCCATCGCCCCCGGCGCAGGCGATCATCGCTCGCGTGGCCTGGACGCGCCACACCTGGCCCGGCGGGGCCACCGGGATGGCGTCGAGGAGGTTCTCGGCGATGCCGGGCTCGCCCACGCTGACCGCGCGCCCCGCCCACACCAGGAGCTGCTCGGCCCCATCTTCGCGGGCGCCCGCGTAAGCCTTCACGAGATCTTCCACGCTGCGAACCGCGATCGGCCGCTGGCCGAGGGCCCAGAGCGCCTGCGCCTCGGAGAGGCCCGCCACCAGCGGGTTGCTGTCGTTCATCAGGTCGAGGTAGGCGCCAGCGGTGTCGCCCTCGGGGCCACCTGCGGCCTTCACCTCCTCGAGCAGCGCCTTGGCGGCGTCGCGGTCGCCGTCGGCGAGGTTGACCTCGGCCGCGAGCAGCTTGCCGAGCGGCGTGCCGGACGCGGCGGCGTGGGTCTTCACCTGGTCGAGGTCGCCGGTGCGCATCGCCACCAGCGCGCGGTGCATCTTCACTGCGGCCAACTTGTCCCCGGCGGTGGCCTCGGTGGCAGCGAGGATCTGGTCGGCCGCCTGCGTGTTGCCCTGTAGGAGCTTGAGGTACGCCGCGCCCGAGGCCACGTCCACGTTGGTCGGGCTCTTCTTCAGAGCCTCGTCGTAGATGGTCGCCGCGCCCGCGAGGTCGCCCGCCTTCATCTTTGCCTCGGCGTCGGCGATCTGCTTCGAGGGGTCGCCCGTGAGGCTCGACAAGATCGAGCAGCCGGCCATGAAGAGCAGAGGCGACAACATGGGCGGCAAAACTCCGACCCACAGGTAGCCCGAAGCTGGGGGGCCACGCAAGCGCCGGGGGCGCAAAGGCCCCTCGTGCTACAGTGGGCGGTCGGAGCTATCAGCGCAGGATGGAAGCACTTGCTGGCGGCCGTGGCACGGAGCTCGTGCTCCTCCACGAAATCAACGCTGGCACCTTCGCGCGACTCTACCTCGCCGAGGCGCGCGCCTCGGGCGGGATCGACCGCATCGTCGCGGTCAAGATCCTGCGCGAACAGTGGAACGAGCAGCAAGAGGTGGTGGCCCGCACGCGCGACGAGGCGCGGCTGCTCGCGCGCCTTCGGCACAAGAACATCCTGCGCGTCGAGGAGCTGGTCGAGGTCGACGGCCAGACCGCCATCATCATGGAGTACGTCGACGGGCTCGACCTGAAGCAGCTCGTCGAGGCGCTCAACCAGCGGCGGCAGCGGCTGCCGTGCAAGGTGGCCCTGCACATCGCGTGCGAGGCCGCGTCGGCGCTGGAAGCGGCTTACTTCCGCGTGCCCACCGGCCTCGACAAGCCGCTGCGGGTGGTGCACCGCGACATCAAGCCTAGCAACATCATGGTCAGCACCGAGGGGGAGGTGCGGGTGCTCGACTTCGGCACGGCCCGGTCCAGCGCCGTGTTCCGCTCGGCGCAGACGGGAGCGCTGCGATTCGGCTCGCTCAAGTACATGTCGCCGGAGCGCCGCGAGGGCGACCGCGGCGAGCACCCGAGCGATGTGTACGCGCTCGGGCTCGTGCTCCTGGAACTGCTGCGCACCGAGTGGCTGCCGCTCTTCCCGATGGACGTCCAAGAGCACGACGAGGCGACCGCCTCGGCGATCGCGCGACTCGACGGCCTCGGGATGCCCAACCGCGAGTGGGACATGGCGCTCCGGCAGGCCCTCGCCCAGATGCTCGCGAGCGACCCGCGCGCGCGCCCCAGCGCCGAGCAAGTGGTCAAGCTGATGCGGGAGTTCGTCGAGCAGTCGCAGGGGCCGCTCATGGGACGCTTCGCCGAGGAGGTCGTGGCACCCATCGCCGAGGAACACGCGAGGGCCCGTCCCCAGGCGGGGTCGCTCGCGGGCACGCGGCTGGTCGTGAACGCCGTCGGCGAGGGTCCGCGCCCCGTGTCGATGAGCAACCAGGGGGGCGGCCCGACCGCGTCGCGACCCGCCGCCGCAGCCCCCGCCGTGCGCGAGGCCGGCGTC
>VGRE01000443.1 GCA_016875435.1 Deltaproteobacteria bacterium
GCGAGCACGACGATCGTGACCGGGCTGCTCCGCTCGAGGGGCCCGCCCGCGCCACGCGGGGGCGGCGACGACCAGGGGGTCCACACAAGCGCGTAGACGGGGCTGGAGGGCGGAGCTACGCCCGCCCCCCGCCTCGGGACCGGGTTCACCCGCTGGAGGCCAGCTCGTGAGCACTCCCCGCCGCTCGTCGGGCCTGCTCGCGGGGGCTACGATGACCGGGTCTACCTCCCGGAGAGCGGTTCATGTTGCCTATCCTCTGACCGTGGTCCTCGACACCCACGCCTGGCTCTGGCTCATGGCGGGCGAGCCCACCCTCCGGCAGGAGGCCGTCGCCGTCGCGCGCGAGGCGGCCGCGGCGGGCACCCTGCACGTCTCCGCCATCTCCGCGTGGGAGGTCGCCATGCTCGCCGCGCGCGGCCGCATCGTCCTCCCGCAGGACCCCCTCGATTGGGTGCGCACCTCCGTGGAGCGCGCGGGCGTCGTCGTGGCCGAGCTCTCGCCGGACGTGCTGGTGGCGAGCGCGCGGCTACCCGGCGACCTGCACGGCGAGCCCGCGGACCGCTTCATCGTCGCGACGGCGCGGCGCCTCGGCGCGGTGCTGGTCACGCGGGATCGCGCGCTGCTCGGCTATGCGGCGCAGGGGCACGTGCGGGTGATCGAGGCGTAGGGCTTCGGGTCCCGTTCGATGTGCTCGAGGTGGTTTCCTGGAAGGGGTGAGGGCGCTCGGCCCCGCCCGAAACGCGTTGTAGGGTCCCGGTCGGGCGCGGACCTCTCGGCGGCGGTTCGGGGCGACGGCAAGCCGTGCGGGCGGGAGAAGCGGCGCGCGGCGCAGGGGGGTGCGGGGCTTTGCGTCTCAGGCGTGGTAGGATTGCGACCTCTCGGAGTTGCCCATGTCATCCCGTCGCCTGCCCCTGCTGTCAGCCACCTCGGTTCTCCTGCTCCTCGCCGCATGCGGCGGCAAGGAGGAGGACGCCGCCGACGAGGGCACCGCCGCCGACGAGGGCACCGCCGCCGGCGACTGCCGCGACGGCGCCGACAACGACGCCGACGGCCTCTTCGACTGCGACGACGACGGCTGCGCCGCCTCGCCCGACTGTGAGGGCGCTGACGAGAACGCCGCCCCGAGCGGCGCGGCCATCGCCATCGAGCCCGCCACGCCCGGCGACGACGACGACCTCACCTGCACGATCGTGACCGAAGCCACGGACCCCAACGGCGACGCCGTCAGCTACGCCTTCGCGTGGTCCCGCAACGGCGCCGACGCCGGCGTCAGCAGCGCGACGGTGGGCGCGGCGCTCACCAGCGGCGGGGACACGTGGACCTGCACGGTGACGCCGAACGACGGCACGCTCGACGGCGCCGTCTCGACGGCCAGCGTGACCATCGCGCAGGGCAACCGCGCGCCGAGCGCCCCCACCGTCAGCATCAGCCCCGCTGCGCCCACGGACGACGACGTACTGACCTGTGTCATCGACACCGAGAGCGTGGACCCGGACGGCGACACCGTGACCTACGCCTACGCCTGGAGCGTGGACGGCGCGGACGCCGGGATCAGCAGCGCCACGGTGAACTCCGCGCTCACCGAGCCGGAGCAGGCGTGGACCTGTGTGGTGACCGCGAGCGACGGGGAGCTGGAGACGAGCTCGGCGAGCGCGAGTGTGGAGATCGGGGCCGGGTGCGTGCCGGGCGACGCGGCGTGTCCGGCGTCGTCGTGTCTCGAGATTCTCGAGGCGGGCGTCGGGACGTCGGGGGAGTACTGGATCGAGACGGATTCGGGGAGCGCCCAGGTCGCGTGCGACATGGACACGGACGGGGGGGGGTGGACCCGTGTCTGGGCGCATGATGGCGTCACGGACTACAACTCGTCGACGCTTCCATATGATATTTCCTCTTCCTCGCTCCTTGGAACCGCGGTGGACGTGCTGGTTGGATACATCGATTCATCTGACGTTCTCGATGTGTACTGGGCCTCCTTCGCAATCCCGGAGGCGTGGCGGTACGCGACACCGATGACCGAGTACCGTGTGGACACTTCCGTGGACGCCCTGATCTCCGGCACGCGTTACACCGGCGTCGGTCTGCATTATGGGTACAGCGACTGGACCTATGGGGGTGCAGATTGTTCAACCGTGCGTTGGATCTCTGCTCAGCCCGCCTATGGTGTATTTTGTCTTGAAAACGCCAACGCGCCTTGGTTTAGCGGTTTTGCTGGGGACACGAGCTGGTCCGGCACCGACTACTGCTCCCTCGGGGTGGGCGACCACGGGGCGACGAACTGCTCTTCATCGCGTCGCTTCGCGATCTTCGTGCGGTAGCGGGCATCATCGTAGACCGCGCGCGAAAACGTGGTTGCTCTCGCAGTACTGGCTCCTCTGGCTGCTCGACGAGTCCGGCGCT
>VGRE01000444.1 GCA_016875435.1 Deltaproteobacteria bacterium
TCGTCGCCCCGCTCGCGGAGCACCGCCGCGTGCGCCCGCAGCGAGGCCAGCACGTCGCGCACCGGTGGGGCGAGGCGCGCGAGCGCGGCGGCCGGGTCGAGCTCGTCATCCTCGGCAAGCTCGGCAACGAAGGCCGCCGTCACCGGCGCGCCCCGTTGGCCTGACAGGGTGCGCCCCGCGCGCAGGGCCACCGCCACGCGCGTCAGGGGCGCCACCGGCGCGCCGAACAGGAGGTCGAACACGGACGGCTCGAAGGCGCAGCCCAGCGCCTCCATTCCGAGACGTAGTTGTCGCGACAGCCGCCTGGCGTCGGGAGAGTTGCCCGCCAGCATGCTGTAGAGCGCCGCCGTGGCCGGCACCGCGCCGGTGCCGCTCCGCGACACGAGGAACCACTCCCCCCGCCCCTCGGCCGACAGGCTCACCGCCAGCGGATCGGCGCCCGGGCCGGGGACAACCACGAGCGCGCCACTGCCGAGGTCGCGCCCCACGCCACACGAGGCCAGCGCGGCGCTGTGCAACACCGCCGGCCCCACCACCACCCCCACGTCGTCGGGATCGCCAAGGATCTCCACGCGAATCCGCTGCCCGAAGGTGCGGGCGCGCGACAGGAGCAAGATACCCGCCACCATGGTGGCCGGGCTGGAGCCACGCAGGCACACGTTCATGCGGCCTCCTCCTCGGGGCGCGTCGACCGCCGCCGCACCGCCATGAGCAAGACCAGGATCGGCGCGCCCGAAACCAGCGCCACCCAGCCCACCACCACCGCGCCGCAGGCCCAGCCGAGCAGAATCCAGGCCGCAGCGGCGGCAATCAGCACGTAGATCCCCTGCCGTTCGAGCTCCCGCGCCGAGAACCAGGCCTCCCCGAGCGTGCCCAGGACCGCGTCTTTCTCCAGTCCCTTCCGCCACCGGGCGATGTCGTGTGCCGCGAGCGCGATCCGCGCGCCGATGACCGGCAGGCCGCCGGCGAGGATGGCCATGGCCAGCGACCAGGCGTGGCGATCCTCGTAGTCGGCCACGAAGAGGATCACGAGACCCTCGAGGAAAGACGCGGCGAGTAGCCAGGGCCAGAAGGGCGCGCCGCCTAGCTCCCAGAGGCGCCGCCACGCCGGCAAGGGAGCGCCGCCGGGCAGGGGCCCGTTGGCTCGGCGCCGACCGTCGACGGCGTCGTGCTGGTAGTCGAGCGCCTCGGGATGGAAGCGGCAGGCCACGAACTCGGCGGGACCGATCCCCTCGGGGAGCCAGTGCAGCAACTCGTTTCGCCGCGGATCGTTCACCACGCGGCGCCCGTAGAGCATCCGGCCCCGCGCGTGGATCAACCACTTGCCACCCGGGTCGTCGGCGAGGACGGCGGCGTGGACGTGCTCGTCGAGCATGCTCTCCACCCGGGGGTCGGGGACCAGGAGCAGGTAGAGCTGGCGCTGGATGGGCGCGGCGACCGCGCCCACCAGGAAGTTGCTGCCCGGCGGCCCGACCATCACCCGCACGCGCTCGACCCCCGCGAGGCGGTCGAGTACCTCGGGCGGGAGCTCAGCCAAGGCGCTCCACCCGCACTGTCAGCGCCTCCCCGTCGACCGTCACCTCGGCCACCTCGCCGCCCGCGGCCCCGGGCGTGGCGCCCACGTCGCGGAGAATCGCGGCGCCGTGTCGCGACATCGCGGCCGCAGTACGCGCGCCCCCGCTCACCTCGATGCGCACCGGGTCGCCGAAGCGCAGGCCCATGGCCTTCCGCATCGCCTGCACCTTGCTGGTGATCTCGCGCGCGAGGCCTTCCACCAGCAGATCTTCGCTCAAATCGGCGTGCAGGGCCACCACGGCGGCGGCCGAGCCGGCGGCCTGGAAGCCTGGCAATGGCGCCACC
The DNA here is from genome assembly GCA_016875435.1 of Deltaproteobacteria bacterium. Taxonomy (GTDB): domain Bacteria; phylum Myxococcota_A; class UBA796; order UBA796; family SXON01; genus SXON01. The sequence goes on from VGRE01000444.1 coordinate 1,861, forward strand.
TCGACGATGATCTCCTCGGCGCCGAGCACCACGGCTCCCGATGGCAGCGCCAGCTCGAGCCCCCCCGCCAGCACGCGCGCGCGCACCTCGCCGCCGTCCATCGCCGCGAGCGCGGCCTGGCAGGCCTTCATGTCGGGCCCGAGCTTCTTGCCGAGCGCACGGAAGTCGGGCTTCACCTTGAAGCCCACGAAGCGGTCGGCCTGCGCCGAGAATCGCACCTCGCGCACGTTGAGCTCCTCGCGGAGCAGCTCTACCAGCGGCGCCAGCGCGGTCGCCCGCGACGGGTCGGCCAGCACCACCTCGGCGGCCAGCAGCGGCTGGCGCACGCGAACCCCCACGTTGGCGCGGGCCGCGAGGCCGAGCGAGGCCAACTCGCGCACCAGCGCCATCGCGCTCGCCAGCTCGCCATCGTGAGCCGCTGCCGGCTCGGGCCAGTCGCAGAGATGGACGCTCTCGGGGTCGCCGGGGACGCGGATCGACCGGAAGATGCCCTCGGCGGTGAAGGGCACGAAGGGCGCGATCAGCTTGGCCA
>VGRE01000445.1 GCA_016875435.1 Deltaproteobacteria bacterium
CCCGCCGTGCGCGAGGCGGCCGCCGTGGCCCTCGGCTGGGCGGCCGACGCCGTGCCCATTGTCCGCGCGCGGCTCGACGCGGAGACCGACACGCGCGTAGTCGACGCGCTGGTGGTGGCGCTCGGCCGCGTGGGCGACGCCGACGACGTGTCGCGACTGGTGATGCTGCTGGACGGGCCGCGGGCGCGGGCGGCCGCCGAGGGGCTGGGACGGATGGGCCTGCGCAAGGTGCCCGGCGTGTCGAGCGACGCGGTGGTGCTGGCCCTGGTGAAGCAACTCGACAAGCCGATCGGCGAGGCTAGGCGCTTCGCGGCATGGGCGCTGGCCCGCACGCCACTCGAGGGCCTCTCGTCCGAGGCCGTGCAGGAACTCCGCGACGCCGCGCTCGGCGACAGCGACCCCCGGGTGCGCGCGTGGCTGGTGCGCGCGGCGGGCCCTCTCGTCAAAGACCCCGCCTTCGTGGCCGATGCCGGCGACGACGAGGCGGCCGAGGTGCGCATCGCCGCGCTGCGCGCCATGGCCAAGGCCGGTTGCGACGTGCCGACCATCGATCGCGGCGTGCTCGATCCCGACACCGGCGTGCGCGTCGAGGCGCTCGCCGCCTCGATCGGCTGCGAGGACACGGCCCTCGGTCCCGCCAGGCGGCTGCTCGAGTCGGGGAGCCCGGCCGAGCAGGCGGCGGCGCTCCGAGTCCTCGACGCCCGGCGCGCCTTGCCCGCTGCCCTCGCCGACTACCAGCGCGAGGCCTGGCCCATGGCCGTCCGCATCGCCGCCGTGGAGTCGATGAACGAGCGCCCACGGCTCTTGCGCCTCGCGCTGCGCGACGACGACGCTCGCCTCCGCAGCGCCGCCACCGGCACCTTGCTCGGGGGCGAGTCGCCCCCCACCGCCAACGAGCTCACCGAGTTGCTCGGCTCCCGCGACCCGGTGATCGTGCAGGCCGCCGCCGAGTCGGCCATCGAGCACCCCGACCCGGTGCTCGAGAAGCCGCTCCTCGCCGCCCTCGGCAAGCGCAGCCATCCCCGGGCGGTCGCCATCGCCTGCGTCAAGGCCCTCGACGCGTTGTACGCCACCGGCCGCCTGCCGCGCCCGGGCAACGAGGCCAAGACGAACATCCGTCGCCACCTCGACGCGCCCGAGCTCGCCGAGGTGGCGAGGCGCATCGGCCCCATGCTCGGCATCGACCCGCCACGGGCACGGCACCCCGAGCGTGCGCTGCCCTCCCTCTCCGAGGTGCTGGCGGTGCGCTCGGCGAGGGTGTTCACGTCGCAAGGCGAGATCCGCATCCAGCTATTGCCCGAGGTGGCGCCGCTCACGGTGTGGAACTTCGCGACCCTCGCGGAAAGCGGCTACTTCGCCGGGCTCGTCTTCCACCGCGTCGTCCCGGACTTCGTCGTCCAGACGGGCGACCCCCGCGGCGACGGGTGGGGCGGTCCTGGCTACGAGATCCCCGACGAGCTGTCCCCGGAGAGCTACGACGTGGGCGCGGTGGGCATGGCCCTGTCGGGCCCCGACACCGGCGGCAGCCAGTGGTTCGTCACGCTGTCGCCCCAGCCCCACCTCGACTACGGCTACACCCTGTTCGGCCGCGTCACGCTGGGGATGCGCGGCGTCGCCGCGATCGGAGTGGGCGACAGCATCGAGCGCGTGGTCATCGAGCGGGTGCGCTGAGCGCCTCCGCGTAGGCCCTCGTGGTCTGTTGCACGAGCTGCTCCACGGAAAAACGAGCCGCCTGCGCCTGCCCCTCCCCGCGCACCCGGGGACGGCGGAGCGCCGCGGCGAGGGCCCCCGGGTTGCCCGGCGGTACCAGGATCCCCGCCTCGCCCACCAGCTCCGGCTGCCCGCCGGCCGTGGTCGCGACCACGGGAACGCCGGCCGCCATGGCCTCGATGATCACGCTCCCGGCAGCCTCCTCCACCGACGGATGAACGAACACGTCGGCCGTGGCGAGGAGCGGCTCGAGATCATCCACCGCCCCCAGGAACCGCACGCGCCCGCCGAGCGGCGCGGCGAGCGCCTCCAACTCGGCCCGGAGAGGGCCGGCACCGGCGATCCACAGCTCGCCGTCGAGCTCGTGCATCGCGGCGATCGCGTGGCGGAAACCCTTGTGTTCCACGAGGGCGCCCGCGCAGAGGAACCGTGGGCCTTCCGCCGGCAGGCCGAGGGCCGGGAGGAGACGCGGCACCCCGTCGTACACCACCGTCACCCGGTCGATCCCCGCGTCGCGACAGAGGCCCGCGACGAACTCCGACACCGCGATCACCAGCGCGGCTCGCCGGTACTTCCACGCGTTCCCAGGCGGGCGATGGTTGCGACGGTGCACCACCAGCGGCACCGGCACCAGGAGCGACACGTCGTGCGCGTGGCTGTGGTGCGCCGCCACGAGGTCAA
>VGRE01000446.1 GCA_016875435.1 Deltaproteobacteria bacterium
GGCGGCGCTGGGGGAGGCGGTGGGCCTGTGCTTGCGAGGCGAGGCGAGGGGGCTGGTGACCGGGCCGATCCACAAGGCCCGGCTCGCGGCCCGGGGCTTTGGCTACCGCGGCCACACCGACTTTCTCGGCGCCCTCGCGGCGGTCGAGAACCCGGTGATGGCCTTCGTGGGCGGCGGGCTCCGGGTGGCGCTGGTGACGGTGCACGAGCCCCTCGCGCGCGTGCCTGGACTGGTGACGGCCGAGCGGGTGCTCGCCACGCTCCGTGTCGTCCAGCACGACTTCCGTGCCTTCCTCGGGCTCCAGGCGCCTCGAATCGCGGTGTGTGGCCTGAACCCCCACGCGGGCGAGGGGGGCCTGCTCGGCCGCGAGGAGATCGAGCAGATCGGCCCGGCGATCGCGGCCGCGCGGGACGAGGGCATCGACGCGCGGGGGCCGGTCAGCGCCGAGGAGGCGTTCATGCGCCCTGAAGCAAGCGATCTCGTGCTCGCGATGTACCACGACCAGGGACTGGTGGCGCTCAAGCGCGTGGACTTCGGGCGCACGGTGAACTGGACGATGGGGCTCCCCTTCGTGCGCACCAGCGTCGACCACGGGACGGCCGACGCGCTGGTGGGCACCGGCCTCGCCCGCGCCGACAGCATGGTGGCCGCCCTGCGCCTCGCCCACCAGCTCAGCCCGCGCTGATCTCCAGGGTGGTGGCGCACTCGCCCACGCCCCACTCGTTCCAGCGCCCCGGCTCCTCGCCAAACGCCCGGCAGTCAGCCACGGTGTCGCCGTCGCGGGCGAAGATGGCGAGGAAGCCGGCCAGCCCCGGGGTTCCGCAGTTGAACACCGTCGAGGAGCCGCCGCTGGCCTCGGTCCAGTCGGCCACGATGTCGAGCTCCAGCTCCAGCCGGTCGGCGCTGCCGTCGCCCTCGGCCTCCACGCTGTCGAGACCGTGGTCCTCGATGTACTCGCCGTCGGTGCTCAACCACACCCGCCCGCCGCCCGTCCAGTTCTTAGTCGCGACATCCACCCGCCACTCCGCGCCGTCGACGTCGCAAGACACCTTGGCGCTGTCGATCTCGGGCGCCGCGGCGTCCTCGACCGTGGTGGCGGTGTCGTCGTGGGCGAGGGAGCAAGCGAGAAAGAGAAACATCGAGGGGCCTAGTGGACCGCGCAGCCGAGACGGGAGGTGTAGTACCTGGTGTCGTGGCCCCAGGTCCAGCAGTCCGCGTCGTTGCCGAGCAGGTAGGTGATGTTGCCGGCGCTGGCGATGGTGTCGGTGAACAGCGTGGTGCGGCCAGCCACCACGTCGCCCGGGGCGCCCACCGTCGCCAGGCAGACTGACTCGCAGCTAACGATGGGGTGGCAGATGTCGTAGTCGCCGCTGTTCGGGCCGGGGCCGTCAATGCAGTCCTCGCCGTACCAGCCCTCGCCGCTGCCCGTCTCGGCCATGCCGAACAGATAAGAGGTCCCGGGCTTTCCATCCGGGATGGCCAGGCAAATGCCGTCCGTATTCCAGGACTGAGTGACCGAGCAGTCATGGCAGGGGATGTCGTTGCAGTCGCCCGATTCGTGGCTCCCGGTGTCACCCGAGTGGCCATGGCCACTCTCGATGAGCGACTCGGTGCAAGCCGCCAGCAAGCGCGCGAGCCACATGCGCGCAATCTACACCGCGTCGACTCGAAAAAACGCTCGACGCGGAGCCGCGAGGCCCCGCGCCGAGGTGTTGCCTGCCGACAAGTCGGCCTGCGTGGCCAGTATTACTGGACCGCGCAGCCGAGGGCGGAGGTGTAGTAGCTAGTGTCGTTGCCGGTGGTCCAGCAGTCCGTGTCGTTGCCGAGCACGTAGGTGATGTTGCCGGCGCTGGCGATGGTGTCGTTGAACAGGGTGGTGCTGCCCGCGACCACGTCGGCCGGCGCGTGGACCGTGGCGAGGGTGACGCCGCTGGCGCTGGCGCCGTGGCAGATGTCGAAGTCGCCGCTGTTGGGGCCCGCGCCTTCGATGCAATCCTCGCCGTACCAGCCCTCGCCGCTGCCCGTCTCGGCCATGCCGAACGCGTAGTCGCCCGCGCCGTTGGTGATGGCCAGGGTCACGCCGTCGGTGCTCCAGGTCGTCGTCCACGACATGTCGGCGTCGGTGTCGGTGTCGGTGTCGGTGTCGGTGTCGGCGTCGCCGTCCTTGGCACCGGTGTCGCAGGAGCCGCTGTCGCACTCGTCGCCGGGACAGCCGACGAGGGAGAAGATCGCAGTGAGAAGAGTCAGAGTCATCAGAATCCTCCATCAGCCGCTTGATCGCGGCGGGGTCACATTAGTTCACGGCCGCAGGATGGCAAGGTCTTTTAGGCCCTGCCAGCGGACGAGCGCTATGTAACCGAGTCGGCGTC
>VGRE01000447.1 GCA_016875435.1 Deltaproteobacteria bacterium
GGCTGCCGCGCCGCGGAGGGCAAGGACGACGCCACCCTCGTGTTGCTCGCCCGCTACAGCGAGGCCGGGGTCGACACCACCGCGGCCGAGCGCGCCACCCGGCACGACGGCGCCGACCTTGCGGCCGCCCTCGGCGTCAGCGGGCCGGTGCTCGTGGACCGCGCCGCCCTCCCGGGCTGGGGCGCGGCGCGCCTCCGGCGGGAGCTCAGCGCGGCGGGAGTGCCGCTCCGCGAGGACGGGTGGCGTTGGCGGATCGGCGACTGAAGCGGCGGACCAGCACCCACGCGGCGAGGGGAAGGGCGAAGCTTCCGGCCGCGACCGGGCCGCTCTGGCAGCCGCAACCCGCCTCCGGATCCGGCTCGTCGACCGCCTCGGCGGCGCTGTCCCTGCCCGTGTCGGCGGCGGCGGTGTCGCCTCCCGTGTCGGCGGCGCCGGTGTCGGCGCCGGTGTCGCCGCCGGTGTCCGTGGGGGTGGACTCCCCGCGCACGGCGACGTCGTCCAGCTCCGCGGTCCCGATGGCCACCACGCGTAGGGGCGAGCCGCTCGGCAGGTCCACCGTGGTGCTGACCCCGTTGACGGTGGCGGTGAGCTGGGCGCCATCCGAGGCGAGCCCCACGTCCAACCAGGTGCCCGGCAGCGCCTCTCCCTCCGCGTAGCCGATGCGCTCCCGGGCCTCGGTGTAGGTGTAGCCGTTGAACCACATGCGCCAGGTGCTGCCGTCCACCCAGACGCTCGGCGCCTGGATGTAGCCGTCGTTCCAGGCCGCCCAGCCCTTGCGGAGCACCTCGCCCGCATCGGTCCAGGTGGCCGGGTCGGCCGGGTCGGCGGTGGCCATGCGGAAGGCGTCGTCCTTGTTGTGGAAGGACACCAGCCCGTACGGGCTCCGCCACACGCTGAGCGCCTGCAGGGCCGACTCGGCCGGGAGGATCTCGCCGTGCTTGGTCCAGGTCCACCCGTCGGCGCTGGTGGCGTAGCCGGTGCCGCCGTAGTGCTCGGTCGGGTCGGTGCCGTCGTACCAGAGGTGCCAGGTGCCGTCGTCCCCGATCCAGGCGTCGGGCATGCGGAGGCTGCCCTCGTCGAACTCGCCGGGCCCTCCCTTGTCCAGCGCCATTCCCTGCGGAGTCCACGCGAGGCCATCTGGCGAGGTGGCGTGGCAGAGGCGGTTGCCGACGTCGTTCTGGTAGCAGGAGTAGTACATGTGGAAGTCGCCACCGGACTCGCGCACCACGGTGGGCATGTGCACGTGGATGCCATCGATGCTCGTGCGGTCGTAGTCGATGGTCAGGACGGGGTTGCCCGCGTAGCGCTCCCAACTCACCCCGTCGGTGGAGGTGGCCACGCCGATCTGGCGGTAGGGGTAGCCCGAGGCCATTTCGCCGGTCCAGTACAGGAACCAGGTGCCGGAGTCGGGATCGCGGAGGACCTCGCAGTGCAGCGTGTTTCCGCCGTCCCAGTAGTCGGCGCCGGGCTCGATGACGGGGTTGGCCGCGGGCTCCCACCGGAGGTGCTCGGGCGGTAGCGGCAGGCGCGTGCCCGCGAAGACGACCGCGCCGGCCCCGCTGAACTGAAGGGTGAGCGCCTCGCCGCCCGCGTCGATCGCCACGGACCCTTCCGTGGTCATGCGGACCCGCAGGGTGGCGACGAAGCTCTCGACGGGGTCGGCGACGAGGGTGGCGGTTTCGTCGGTGAGGCGGAGCACGCCGTCCACGACCTCGCCGCCCGACCACGCGGCCTGGTCGGTGCTGAAGTCGTCGGTGTAGTCGAGGGCGAGGGCGACGGGGGAGAGGAGCAGCATGGATTTATGTTCTACCACGCTAAAACGGCCGGTGGTCGACCGAAGCGCCGGACTCGTCGAGCAGCCAGAGAACGAGAAGGGCGCCCCCTTCCAAGTGCATGCCCCCCCCCACCGGATTAGCCCGGCCCCGCCGCCCGGAGCCCCCCGTGATTCAGCGCTACTCCACCCCCGAAATGGTGGCCATCTGGACCCCGGAGCGCCGCCTCCAGGTGATGCTCGAAGTGGAGCTCCTCGCCTGCGAAGCGATGGAAGCGCGCGGCGAGGTGCCGGCGGGAACGGCGGCGGTGTGCCGGGAGCGCGCCCGCTTCGACATCGAGCGCGTCGACGAGATCGAGCGCACCGTGAAGCACGACGTGATCGCCTTCCTCACCAACGTGAACGAGCACGTCGGGGAGCCGGGCCGACACCTCCACAAGGGCATGACCTCGAGCGACGTGCTCGACACCGCGGAGGAGCAGAGCTGCTCCAGACCTCGCCTGTCGGCCGCCCTGAACGCCACGTTCGCGTGCAGGTTGTACCCTTCGTAGCTCGCGCACCGGGGCGGGTTGCCCGGGTTTGTCGCACAAT
>VGRE01000448.1 GCA_016875435.1 Deltaproteobacteria bacterium
GCCGCCGCCGATGCAGTGACCGGCACACTGGTCTGGGAGTGGCTCGAGGGGGCGCTGGACCGCTCCGCGGGGACGCTCACCGTCCGACCGGCGCGGCTGGATCTCGTCGTGGGTGCGGACACGCGCCCCGTGGTGCTGGCCAACCTGCCGGACGTCGCCAACGAGCCCGAGGAAGGCGAGCCCGAGGGCGACGGCCCGGGCCTGGACGTTCCGCTCCTGTTCACCCGCGAGGCGCAGCTCAGCATCGAGGCGCGTCGTGAGATCGTGAAGGTCGTCACCGACGCGATCGGGCGACCCGACACCACGATCCGGGTGCTCCCGGTCGGAGAGGCCACGACCTATGCCGACCGCCGCCTCGGCATGCAGCGCCGGGAGGCGGTCGTCAGCTTCCTGCAGTCCCGCGGCCTCGACGCTTCACGGATCATCCGGGACCCCGGAGAGGGCCTCGAGGTGCGCATCGAGGTGGCCGAGGCGCCGCGCGCGGTGGCCTGGCGGCCGCGTCGCGCGGCGCGCCCGCGGAACTATTGGGACTGGTAGCCGCTGGGGCTGCGGGGCGACCGTGGCCGTGGTGGAGTGCCGGGGGGTACTCGCGGGCAACGCGGCGTGGCGCGCCGAGGTGGTCCCGAGTCCACTGCCGGAGAGCCCCGAGGTGACGAAGGCACGCCGGGCGAAGCGGCTCGCGAGGCACCCGCGGATTCGCCTCGCGGGGGAGCGACCGAGCTGGAGTGGCCCGCTGGATCGCGTGTTCCGGTGAAGAGCTCGCCGTCGATCTCGTAGGCGAGGGCGCCGAGGGTGTGGCCCGGCACTGCGTGCACCCGCGCCGTCGAGCGCCCCGGGCAGCCCTGCGACGCCCCCTGCGTGGTCGGGGTGGTGGTGGGTGCACCACACGGCGTCGAGCACCAGCCCGTGCAGCGCATCGAGCACGGGGGGCGCCCCGGAGGGATCGACCAGCACCGCGTGGCCATCCCGTACGAGGAGATAGGCCTAGTTGTGGACGAGGCACGGGATGGGACGCACGTCTACCGGAGGGGGATAATCCACCGCATGCCCATTTTTGAGAAGCGCTCTGAGATCGGATGCTCCGCCGAGGCCCTGCACGACTGGCACGCGGGGCCCGGCGCGCTCGGGCGGCTGGTACCGCCCTGGGAGCCCGTGGAGCTCGTGGAGGCCTGCGGCGGGATCGGCGATGCGCGCGTGGTGATGCGCATGCGCATCCTCGGGCCGGTGGCGGGGACGTGGGTGGCGCAGCACGGGGATCACGTCCCCGGCCGGCAGTTCATGGACACCCAGTTCACCGGGCCGTTCGCGCGCTGGGTGCACACCCACCGCTTCGAGCCCTCGGCGTCGGGCTCGACGCTGGTGGACCAGGTGGACTAGACCCTCCCGCTCGGCCCGCTCTGGGCCATCTTCGGCGCGCGGCTCGCCGCCGGGAGGATCGACCGCATGATCGCGTTCCGCCACCAGCGCACCGCCGAGGACCTCGCCCGTCACGCGGGCCGTCCGCCCCTGCGCGTCGCCATCTCGGGTGCCACCGGCCTCATCGGCACCCAGCTCTGCGCCTTCCTCTCGACGGGCGGGCACCGGGTGGACCGGCTCGTGCGCCGGCCCTCGGGCGGCACGGCGGACGCCTCGGGCATCGACATCCGCTGGGACCCGGCGGGCGGAGAGGTCGATGTCGCCGCGCTCGATGGGGTGGACGCGGTCGTGCATCTCGCCGGTGAGAACGTCGGGCAGCGCTGGACGAAGGCGGCGAAGAACGCGGTGCTCTCGAGCCGCGTGGACGGCACCCGCACGCTCGCCACCGCGCTCGCCCGTCTCGCCAGGCCGCCCCGCGTCTTTGTCTCCGCCTCGGCCGTCGGCTTCTACGGCGACACCGGCGATGCCGAGGTGGACGAGACCTCGCCGGGCGGCGACGGCTTCCTCACCGACGTGTGCCGGGCGTGGGAGGGGGCAGCCGAGCCCGCGCGCGCCGCAGGCATCCCGGTCGTCCACCCGCGCATCGGGGTGGTGCTCTCGGGCGCCGGGGGCGCGCTCGGACAGATGCGCACCCCCTTCTCCCTCGGCGTCGGGGGGCCGGTGGGCAGCGGGCGGCAGTGGATGTCCTGGATCGCGATGGACGACGCGGTCGGGGCCCTGCACCACCTGCTCTACGCCGGACTCGAGGGACCGGTGAACCTCGTCGCCCCCGCTCCCGTCCGGCAGGCCGACTTCGCGCGCGCGCTCGGGCGCACGCTCGGGCGTCCCGCGGTGATGCCGCTCCCGGCGCTCGCGGTGCGCGTGCTCTTCGGTGAGATGGGGCAGGGCGTGCTCCTCGCCGGGCAGCGGGTGCTGCCCACGCGCCTCGCCGCGAGCGGCTTCTCCT
>VGRE01000449.1 GCA_016875435.1 Deltaproteobacteria bacterium
CCGCTTCCCCGCCCGCTCGCCCGTCGCGACCGCCCCGCCCAGCGACGCGAGCTGGAGCACGCCCTGCGCGTCGTCCTCGCCCTCCGCGCTGTCCTCCGCCTCGCCCGCGAACCCCTGCCGCGCCAGCCAGCGCTCGCACGCCAGCCCGATCTCCACCACCAGGCCCTCGATGTCCCCGGTCGACGGCGCGTGCGGGAAGAAGTGCAGCGCGTCATCCGTCCTTCGCGAGCAGGCCAGTGGGGTCGTTGACCTGGTTGCTGCTGCGGTTTCGCACTGGTCCACTCTGGTGAAGCGACAGGAGGCCGCCGTGCTTCGGGCGCTTGCGGAAAAGAAGGCCAGCATTGGGAGCCGCCAACACGACTTTCGCAGGCACCAGGCCGCGCTTGCCAAAAAGCGCGTCTTCCTTGAACGCACACGTCCGGCAACCGAGCGCGCTTGTGGTGATGCCAGGGCATTCGCTGGCCAGCTCACTGACGCCGTAAGGCGGCTGGGCTGGAGCCAGTCGACGAGCTTCCGTGCCACGCTCGTGACCGACCGAGGACACATCCGCTTGGCGAAGGGGCAGGAACCCGACGCACTCGTCGGGTTCAACCTGCCTGCCCGGGCGAGGTGGCGGCATCTCGACGTGATTTCCAACGGCGAGGAGATGAGGTTCTGGCCACAGCGCCAGCGTACCGGGGTACATTTTACCGGAGCTGCCCAGCCCGCATTTGAGGCGCCGCCGTTCCCGCACCGGCTGGTACTTTCAGTCACGACGATGGACGCGGAGGTCATCGCCACCCGCGCGCGGACTGGGTGAGGCACCCGGTGGCACCCCGTGCTGCCGTCCTGTGACGGGCATGCGGCCCCTCGGCCTCCTCACCTCCTCGCTCACGACCCCCACCCGATAGCGCGCCGACGATCCCTTTGGCGGGCCCGGAGGGAGTTGGTGAAAAGGCGCCCATCCCATGAGGCAGCCGTGGCACGCTGACTGCGGCCCTTGAGGTCACCGCTCCCGGAACGCCGTCAGATCTCGTTGACGCGCAGCCCAACCCCTGCCAGGTGCGCGAAGTCGCTCGGATTGCGCGTCACGAGAGGCAGTGAACGCGACAAGGCCACCGCGGCGATCAGCATGTCCACGGCGCGGGGGCCTCGTGGCTTCCGACCCGCGGCGCGCGTCGCCGCGTAGACGCGACCGTACGCTCGGGCGGCGTCGGCATCGAACGGCAGCGGCTCCATGAGCGCTTCGATCCGCTGGAGGCGGTCCTGGCGCTTGGCACGCTCTCCCTCGTCGTCGGTCGCGTGAGGAGCGGCCGCCAACTCGGCTAGCGTGATCGCGCAGATGGCCAGCTCCTCCGGCAGGTCGGCGGTGGGGATGTGTTCCAGATCGATCACAACCGAGGTGTCGGGCAAGGCCCTGCCAATTTCGCTCATGCCGTGGGCTCCACATCCTGATCGAGGAGAGCGTCCACGTCGTCCCGAAACCTCTGCGCGTCGATGGGCGGCGCGCCGGAAAGGGCGACCGCGAGCGCGGCACGCCCGACGAACGCGCGCCGAGCCGGGCGGAGTTCGCCCACCGGAACGCCGTTCCGAGTGATGATGAATTCCTGTCCCCGGTCGAGCGCCTCGGCCACCTCGGCGTAGGGCGGGCTCAGCGGGTTGTCGGAGACGGCCTTCACCCGTCCCTTCTGTCCAACGGCCCGACCTCGAGCACCTCCGCCGCGGTGCATTGCACCCACGGCACAGGGGTTGCCGCCCCGACGGCCTCGGCGACCCGCGCCCGCCACGTGTCGCTCCCGACGACCGCCCAGGCGTGCCCTGCGTCCCGCAGCGCTGCCCTCCCGCGGAGCTCCTGCCGCGCGATCACCACTGCGTCGCCGCGTTCCTCGCCGTACAGCCACGTCCACCGCACGTGCTCGCGTAGCGGTGAGCGGGCGAGCACCGACGGGGGCCGCTCCCACTCTTTCGGGAGCCGCCGCGGCGCGTCGAGCGTCACGCGGATCGTCGGGAGCGCCTCCCCCTCCCGGTAGTGCGCGTGTCGCGACACCATCGCGCGCCAGCCTCCGCGGCAGGGCCGGACCACCTCCCCCGCGACCGCGCTCCCCGGGTCGGCCCCGGTGATCGCGCGCGCGACCTGCTCGGTGAACGATGCCCACACGTGGGTGGGGTCGGCCGGGCGGAACCAGGCGCCGCCCACCCCGCCGTCCTCGAACGGCCACCATGGGCTCGCGAACCAGGGCGCCTCGGCGCCCCAGCGCGCACGCTCGAAGGGGTAGAGGCGCGCGAGGACGAGGGCGATCCCGTCGCGCGTCCAACCCGCCGGCGGCTCGCGCTCCGCGCCACGCCAGCCACCCACGACCGCCGGGG
>VGRE01000450.1 GCA_016875435.1 Deltaproteobacteria bacterium
CTACGGTCTCGCCTACGGCGCGCACGTGGACTATTTCGACCCTTCGACTCCGCGGTCCGATCTGGATGGCCTCCGCGACAAGAACAACGCGCTGTTCGCCACGTCGGTCGGCGTGGGCGTGCTTGCCTTGGGGGCCGGGGTGGGCGCCGTTGTCGCGGGGCGCTGGTAGCAGTGCTCGCCGAGGGCCAGATCGTCGACCGCTACACCGTGCTGGCCCAGCTCGGCGAGGGCGGGATGGCCACGGTGTACAAGGTCCGGCATCACGTCTTGGGCAGCTTCCATGCGCTCAAGCTCCTCAAGGTGCAAAGCCCCACGATTCGGGAGCGCCTGATGGAGGAGGGGCGCGCGCAGGCCACCCTCCGACACGCCAACATCGTGACGGTCACCGACGTGATCGACGTCGATGGCGCAGCGGGCCTGGTCATGGAATTCGTCGACGGTCCGTCGCTCGAGGAGTGGCTTCGCGACAACCACCCCTCGCTGGATCTCGCCGAGAAGCTGTTCCGCGGCGTGTTGGCGGGGGTCGCGCGGGCTCACCGCGAGGGGCTGGTGCATCGCGACCTGAAGCCCGGCAACGTGCTGCTCGACCAGGACGACGATGGCTTGCTGCCGAAGGTGACCGACTTCGGGCTCGTAAAGGCGCTCTCCGAGGCTCCTCGCGCCTCCCGCACGCGAGCGGGCATCGCGATGGGCACCCCGGCCTACATGGCGCCGGAGCAGATTCGCGACGCCCGCACCGTCGATCAACGTGCCGACGTCTTCGCGCTCGGTTGCATCCTCTACGAGCTTGTCTGTGGGCGGGCGCCGTTCGGGGGCGTCGACACCTTGGCGACCTTCAACGCGGTCACGTCCGGTCAGTACCCCGCGCCCGAGACCCTCGCGCCCGGCGTACCTGCCCGCGTGATCGAGGCCATCGCCGGGTGCCTCCGGGTTGACCGAGAACGTCGCATCGCCGATTGTGCGGAGCTTCGCAGGGTCTTGGGTGGAGAAGGAGCGGTCGAGGGCCCCTCCGCATCCGTCGGCGCCGTCGCTCTCGGGGGCGGGGACCTCGCGGCCGCTGTCGCCCCCGCGCCGGCTGTTTCGGCACCGCCGATCGGCGCCTCGTCCGACCAGCATGCAGCCTCGCATCCTTCGCGTGCGGACTCGAGCACCACGATGCTCCCACCGGAAGAGGCATCCCGCGCGCCTCGCGGGACGCTGGCGGGCACATGGTTCGAGCGCCCGGCAAACGCCCACTCTTCTCGCGTTCCGAGGCCACGATTCGGTCTCGGCGCGCTGGTCGGCGGCAGCATCGCGGCCCTCGGTGCGCTCGGCGTGTTGCTGACCGTGGGGATCGCCGCCGTGTTCGCGCTCAAGGACGGCATCGGTGCCAGCCCCGAGCCCGCGACTCCCGCCGCCCCTCCGGCGACGGCACCGGTCGTGCCGGCACCTGAGCCCGGTCCGACGACGGCCGCCGCGCCAGCAGTTGAGCCCAGCGCCGACATCCCGGCGCCCGTGGCGGCCACCACCACCGCCAAGAGCCGGCAGGGCGCGACGACCAAGGTGTCGTCGGCCGTCGACGCGAAGGTCGAGCCCGCCGCGGCGGCCGGCGCAGTTCCCGCTCCCGCGCGGGGGCCCTCTCCGACACCCGTGGTCGCGCCAGCGAAAACGTCGGCGTCAACCGGCACGGTCCGCGTGACCGGCGACGCCGACCGCGTTGAACTCGCGGGGGCTCACGGGCGGGTCGCGCCGGGGTCGGTGCCGACCGGGACCTACAAGGTGTACGCCAAGTTCCCGGGCACCGACGAGGCACCCGGCGAGACCATCGTGGTGCGCGCCGGGCAGACGGTGACGCTGGACTGCAACTCGGGGTTCCTCATCTGTCGGGTGAAGAAATGACCTTGGTCGTGCTCCTTGGCGGCTGCCTCTGGATCTCCGACGACCAGCACGAAGCGAGTCTTGCCGACGCCGACGCCGACGCCGACGCCGACGCCGACGCCGACGCCGACGCCGACGCCGACGCCGACGCCGACGCCGACGCCGACGCCGACACCGACACCGACACCGACGCCGACGCCGACGCCGACGCCGACACCGACACCGACACCGACACCGACACCGACACCGACCCGCCTCCCGACCACGATGACGATGGGTACGGCGAAGATGTGGACTGCGACGACGGTGACCCCGACAGTTTTCCTGGCGGCGAGGAGCGATGCGACGAGCGTGACAATGATTGCGACGGGCTCGTGGACGAGGACGTGACCACGCTCTACTACATCGATGTCGATGGCGACGGTTATGGCGGCGACGCCACCGAGACCGCCTGCACCACCCCATTCGGCTACGCCGATGTCGATGGC
>VGRE01000451.1 GCA_016875435.1 Deltaproteobacteria bacterium
GTCAACTCTGAGCCGGGCGCAGCAGCAGCGCCGCCGCGAAGGCGAGGACCGCGACGAGCACGATCGCGGGTCCCGCGGCGACATCCAGGTGCCAGCTCGCAAGCAGGCCGATGGGAGCCGCGAGCGCCGCGATGGCGGCCGACAGAGCCATCATCGTCGGCAGCCGCTTGGTCAACAGCGCGGCGGTCGCCGCCGGGGCGATCAGCAGGCCGAGCACCAGCAGCGCGCCGACTACACGGAAGCCGATCACGACCGCGAGGGTGACGATCGCCAGCATCGCCAGATGCAACCGGTCCACGGGCATTCCCAGGGCGGCCGCGCGCTGCGCGTCGAAGGAGATCAGCAGGAAAGGTCGGTAGAGGAGGGCCACCAGCGCGAGCACGGCCGCCGTCAGGATCGCGCTCACCAAGACGTCGGCATCGCTGACGCCGAGCACGTCCCCGAAGAGGAAGGACGTGAGGTCGACGGAGTAGCCCTCGACTCGTGAGGCTATGGCGACCCCGAGCGCCAGCATGAATACGAACACGACCCCGGCGGCAGTGTCCTCGCGCACACTGCTGCGGCGGATCACCAGGTTGGTGCCGAGGGCGGTCAGCAGCCCGGCGGCAAGCGCCCCGATCCAGAGGGCGGCTTCGTCGGGGTCGGATCCGGCCGCCCCGGCGGTGAGCGCGAAGGCGATCGCCACTCCGGGGAGCACCCCATGCGCGAGGCTGTCGGCCATCAGGGCCATGCCGCGCATCACGACATAGCAGCCGACTACGCCGCAGAGCACCCCTACTGTCGCCGCCGCGAGGGCGCCGGTGCGCACGAACTCGGCGCCGAAAGGATCGGTCAGCCACTCCAGCGCTCAGCCCGCCCCATGGTGATGGTGGGCGGTGTCGATCAGCAGATCCCCAACGCGCACGACGCGGCCCGCGAAGGTCTCGGCGAGCACTTCCTCCGTGCAGGCCTCGGCGGGCCGCCCGATCGCGACGAGGCGCCGGTTCAGGCAGATGACGAGGTCGTAGTCGCGGCTTGCCGATTGCAGGTCGTGGGTGGCGACCACGATCGTGCGCCCCTCGTCGCGCCACCGCCGGATGCGCTCGCGCAGGACCTGGTTCGTGGGTGCATCAAGGCCTGCGAACGGCTCGTCGAGCAACAGCAGGCGCGCGTCTTGCGCGGTCGCCTGGGCGAGCAGCGCGCGCTGGCGCTCACCGCCCGAGAGGTCGCCGAAGCGCCTCCCCGCCAGCGGGCCGATGCCGAGCTCCTCGATCGCGCGGCTGACGAGGGCGCGGTCTCGATCCCCGAAGCGGCGAAGCCATCCGAGCTCTCCGTACCTCCCCATCCGCACGACATCCGCGACGGTCGCCGGAAAGGAGGGCTCGACGTCGAGTCGCTGAGGGACGAATGCGACGGAGCCGGGACCCCGCCTCAACGATCCCGAGCTCGGACGGACCAGTCCGACCGCGGCCCTGAGCAGGGTCGTCTTGCCTGCGCCGTTCGGCCCCAGGAGAGCCACCGAGGCGCCGGGCGGGAGCCGGAATGCGACGTCCTCGAGGGCCGCTCGCCCCCCGAGCTCCACGGTCAGCTCGTTCGCCGCAAGCGCCGGCGCGGGGGCCTCGCTCACGCCCGCTCCGAGCAGCGTTCGCAGTTGCCGTGGATTACGACCTCGTGCGCGCTGATCGAGTGGTGAAGCCTGCCGGCCAGGCGCTCCAACGCCGTCTCCAGGCTCCTGTCCTCGAAGGCCGTGACTCGGCCGCAGCGATCGCAGACCGCGTGGTGGTGGTGCTCGCCACCCGGCTGGATCGGCTCGTACCGGGTGTTGCCGTCCCCCAGGTCGACTCGCTGCACCAGAGCCAGCTCGTGCAGGAGCTCGAGCGCCCTGTACACGCTCGCCAGCCCGACGCTGCGCCCGGACTCCCCGAGGCGCTCGGAGATCTCCTGCGCGGACAGGCAGCAGCTCTGGCGGGCGAGCAGGTCGATCACGGCCTCCCTGGCTCCACCGGCGCGGTGGCCGGATTCGCCGAGCGCCTCGATCGCCGAATCCCGCCACCTCTGCTCGGCTCGCTCGGGCATCGGTTCAAGATAGCGCGGTAGTGAGATCGATTCTCAAATAATGGGAAAGCGCCGGGCCCTCGAGCTTCGAGGTCGTGCGGGCCGCGATCAGCGCGGGGGTGAGCTGAGGCCACCGTCATTCGACGCCGGCTCCTCCGCTTCGCGTCCGGGGCCGGCTAGATGATTGATTCCACGGCGCCGTGCGCCTGAGGGCACGCATGGCCGAGCAGCCCAAGGACGCAGGGCGCAGCCCTTGGTGGCGCCAAGGGCAGGCCCGAGGACGCCGGGATGCGATGCGCC
>VGRE01000452.1 GCA_016875435.1 Deltaproteobacteria bacterium
CATCGTCTTCCCCGCGCCGGCCCACACCGACCCGGCGTCGGCGGCGGTGGAGGTGTTGGTGCAGGCGGCGGGCGGGGGCAGCGCCTCGCCGCTGGTGGCAAGCCTGCGCGCCATGCCCGGCGTGTTCGACGTGGGGCTCGACTACGAGGCCGAGGCGCAGGGCGGCTTGCTGGTGTACGAGGCGCAGGTGGCCGAGGGCCGCGCCCAGGCGGTGATCGACGAGATGTCGGCCCAGGTGGCTGGGCTTCGCGAGGGCCGACTCGACGAGGCCGAGGTGCACCGGGCGCGGCTCAGCCTCGCGGTCGACCGGCGCGCGCGGCACCAGTCCGCGGATGGTCGCGCGGCGGACGCGTGTTTTTCCCTCGCGCACCGGGGTCGCGCCGACGGCTGGCGCGCGCACGACGCGGCGCTGGCCGCGGTGACTCGCCACGAGGCGCTGGCTGCGGCCTGGGCGCACCTCGACCCGGCGCAGGCACAGGTGATCGCGCTCGTGCCCCGCCTCCGGCGCCTCTCGCCGGGATGGAGACCCCCCCGCGCGCCCGGCGGCGCGAAGCTCAAGTCGTTCACCCTGGACAATGGGGTTCGAGTGCTGATCGAGCCCGACGAGTCGTCGCTCGCCTCGATCAGGGTGGCTGGCCTCGGCGGTCAACTCGCCGAGCGCCCCGGCGCCGAGGGGCTCGTCGCCGCGTGGTATCGCACGGTGGTGCGCGGCGCCGGCGGCCTCGGGCCCGACGCCCTCGGTCGCGCCGCCGCCGGCCTCGCGGCGGTGCTCGGCGCGAGTGGCGGCCGGTCGAGCCAGTCCATCAGCGTGGACTCGCCCGCGGAGCACGCCGCGGCCGCGCTCGAACTGCTGTTCGCCACCCTGCTGGAGCCTGCCTTCCTGGCCGAGGAGCTGGAGCGTGCTCGCGAGGCCATCCTCGATGAGCTGGCCTCGCGCGACGACGAGCCCGCCGAGCGCCTCGCGGTGGCGATGGCGGCCGCCGCCTTCGGTCGCCAGCCCTGGGGCCTCGACCCGCTCGGCAACGAGCGGAGCCTGGAGGTCGTCTCGCCCACCACCCTGCGTGTCGCTCACGATCGCTGGATGCACCCCGCCAACCTCGTGGTCGGCGTGGTGGGCAACGTCGACGTGGAGTGCGTGGAGTCGCGGCTCCGCCACGTGCTCGGTCGCCTCCCCTCCCGGGGACGCCCGCTGCGCCCCGTGCCGCTGCGCTTCCCGGCCCGTCGCCGGCGGGTGGCGCTGCGCTCGGGGCGCGGGCAGGCCCACGTCTCCCTCCTGTACGCCGGTCTCCGCGCGCTCGACCCGCGCTGTGCGGCGCTCGACGTGCTCGGCGCGGTGCTCAACGGCCAGGCAGGGCGGCTGTTCACGCGCCTGCGCGAGGAGGCCGGCCTGGCCTACGCGGTCGGCGCGGCCAGCGTCGATGGTCCCTTCGGCGGCGTGCTCAGCTGCGGCCTCGCCACCGACCCCGCGCGCCTCGACGAGGCGGAGCGTCGCCTCCTCGACGCGGTGGCCACGATCCGTGACGGCGACATCAGCGACGAGGAGGTGGAGCGCGCGCGCGCCGCGTGCCTGGGCGGCGCCGAGGCTGGCCTGCAATCCGCCTCGGCTCGTTGCATGGCGCTCACCTACGCGGAGCTGTACGGCCTCGGCGGGCTGCGGTACCGCGACCTCTCGCGCCGTGCTCGCGGCGTGGCGCCGGACCAGGTGCGCCGCCTGGCGGGCGCGATCTTCTCCTTGCCGCTGGTGTGCGGTCGGCTGGGACCGGAAGAATGAACGACGAGGCGCTCGCTCGCGACGTCATCCGGGACTGGCCGCGCCGGTCGGTGGTGGGGCACGCGCTGGTGTCGCGACTCGGTGCTCGCGCCTGGGACGCGCCCCGCTTCGCCAAGGGACGGAAACTCTTCCCCAAGTTCGGCCTTCCCGACCCCTGGGACCCTGGCGCGCCGGTCGTGGACATTGGCCTCGGCGACGTGGCCCTTCCCGAGCGGCGCGCGGTGGCGCCTCATGCCGCCCCGCCGCCTGCGCCGGGAACCGCGCCCAAGCCCGGCCTACCCAACCTCCCCCGCGCGCCGCAACGGGGCGAGGCGGACCCGGCGCCGAAGGGCAAGCCCGCGCCGCAGATCGGCGAAGTGCGAAAGTTCGACCCGAGCGAGTTGACGCCCCAGGCCAAGACCACGGCGGGACGGCCTCAGGCACCGCCGAAGAAGCCGGAGAACCCGCGCGCCTTCGGCTCGGCGCCGGTGAAGCATGCGGTGGCCAAGCTCCCCGTTCGCCCGGGCTTCGGGCCTGCGGCGGAGCCTGGGGCGCCGCTGGAACCGGTGCCCCCGGCGCCG
>VGRE01000453.1 GCA_016875435.1 Deltaproteobacteria bacterium
ACTACTCAGGATCGGAGGCCTTCGACGCCGGCAGCGCCATCGACAGCAGCGGCCACAGCACCGATGTGGGCACGGTGGTGATCGCGTCGAGCACCTGGTCGATCGTCGTCGCGAGCGCATCGTTCGAGGCCGGGGGCTTCACCCTCACCAATGCAACACCGGTCCACGGCGTTGGCATCGCCGACGACGACGGCATCGCTGGGACGATAGGTTTCGCGCTCCCCGCCACGCTGATGAGCGAGATCGTCGCCGCCGAGGGCTACGATCCCGACCTGGTCTGGCTCCTCGCCGACATCGACAGCGACGGCGACGGCACCTACGACGCGCTTTCCATCGCCTTCGAGTTCACCGGCGTGCCCGGCAGCGTGTACTAAACAGCTTCGCCCCGTCCCGCAATCATATTGAGAAGTCAATGGACATGTGGCAACCTCCTGCTTCTACGCTGGAGGTTGCATGGGTCGTTCTCGGACAGGTGAGGCCATTCCACCGGAGCGCCGGACTGCCGAGGCGCTCGGTGAGCGAGCAGCGCCCTCGCGGTCCTCGAGGGACAGGACCCCGAGGACTCGGCCAGCGTGGGCCTGGCCGCGGGTGACCTCGACGGCGACGGCGTGGTCGATCTCGCCGCCGGCGCGCCGGGCGAGCGCGAGAACCCCGAGGAGGGCGCGCCCCCGGGCTGGGTGGGCGTGCTCTACGGGCCCGCCCGGGGGCGCCACGCGGCGGCCGAGCTGCCCTTGCGCCTCGTGGCCAGCGCCGACGGTGACGCCCTCGGCATCGCGCTGGCGATCGCGCCGGGTCTCGATGGCCTGCCGGTGCTCGCCGCCGCCGCCTACCGCGTGCCCGTCGAGGGCTTCGACGACGCGGGGGTGGTGTACCTCGTCCCGCTGGGGCTGCGCTGAGCGCCCCGGAGGCGTGGAACGCCCCCAACTCGAGCCTCAGCGGCGGCCTCCCTTGGGTACGCCTGGCAAGTTCCGGGCGCGTGTCGCGACGGTGGCAGCGGGCGGGCGCACCGGGCGCCGGGCGAGCACCGAGGCGGTCGAGGCCATGTTCGCGGCGTGCGACCCGCCGCCGGCGCCGCACCCCGGCTGATCGGTGGATGCGGCGCTGGCGGGGCTCTCAGAACCCCACCGTCACCGTCTTCCACTCCGCCCCCGCCGCCTTCGCCACCGCGAGCACCTCGCCGCCGCCGGCCGCGAGGTCGCGCAGCGCGCTGCTGCCGGTGTCGGCGCAGCCGCTGACGCCAGCCACCACGCCGGTGTCGGTCGCGACCGCGGGAGAGTAGCGACACACCTCGGCGGTGCCGGCGCTGCCGATGCGGGCCCAGTACACCACGCCGTCGGCGATCACCGGCGCCACCGCCGGGAGCACCTTGCCGCTGCTGTCGAGGCGCAGCGGCGTGGCCCACTCGGCGCCGCTCGGCGAGC
The DNA here is from genome assembly GCA_016875435.1 of Deltaproteobacteria bacterium. Taxonomy (GTDB): domain Bacteria; phylum Myxococcota_A; class UBA796; order UBA796; family SXON01; genus SXON01. The sequence goes on from VGRE01000453.1 coordinate 1,422, forward strand.
CGGTGGCGAGGTGGACGGTCACGGTGTCGTCGCCGAGGCTCAGCCACGCGAGGCCGAGGCCGTCGCCCATCGTGCCGAGGGCCGGGGACTCCATCCGCGCCCAGTCGAGGCCGCCGTCGTCGGTGGTGGGCGTGCGCTCGGTGCAGGCCGCCGCGGCCGGGCAGGGCTCGGTGGCGGTGCGGTACAGCTCGCCGCCGTTCTGCGCGTCGAACACCGACACGTGCCGGGTGTAGCGGGCGGCATCGAGGCTCCCGTCCACCGAGCTGTCGGAGTGGGCCACCGCGAGCAGGAGGCGGTCGCCGGTGGAATGGAGCGCCGGCGTTCCGGGCGCAACCAGGTCGAGGTCGCCGAGGGCCGACCAGGCCCCGCTCTCGAGCCGGGCGATGGCGATGCCACCGCCCCGGGGGCTGTCGTCGTGTTGGCGCGCGTCCTTCGCGTAGGCGGCGGTCACCGCCCCGGCGTGCTCGGCGAGGGCGGGGCGCCAGTCGGGGGCCACCTGCGCGTCGACGAAGCCCACCTTCGTCCAGCTGCCGTCGTAGCGCTGGCAGGCGGGCGTCCACGGCCAGTCGGTCTCGGCGGCGGCGAGCCCCACCTGCATCTCGCGCCAGCAGGCGAGCACCGCGCCGGTGCTGTCGGCAAACACCACCGGGTCCTCGGCAAGGAAGGTGCCGTCGGAGTCCTGGACGAGCTGCTGCCCGTCCACCACGATGCCGCTGCGCGCCACCGGCGAGCCGGTCCAGCGCTGCTCGGCCTGGTGATCCCCGTGGCGTTCCACCCGGGCCATGCCGTCGCGATCGGCGGCGGCGCTGGCGTCGGCGAAGGCCTCGCGGATCACGACGCCGTCGGCGTAGGGCAGCTCCACCCCGAGCGCGAAGGCCAGCGTGGCCGCGAGGTCTTCCAG
>VGRE01000454.1 GCA_016875435.1 Deltaproteobacteria bacterium
AGTCACCCACGTCATGTTGTCGCGACACCTCCGCTCCGGCCGCCTCCAGCGCCCGGGTGACGCTGCGTAGGTTGCCCATGCCGTAGTCGAGGAGGGTGACTCGCACCGGCGGCTGCTATCCCCCGGGTGAGATGCGCGTCGCGGGGCGGCCGGAACCAGCGGAGAAGTTCGCCTGGGTCGCAGGCGGCGCTCAGTTTGCTCCGGTGGCCGGCATCCCGGGGCGAACCCGCAGGCGCGGCGACGGTGGACGGCATGGTGGCCGAGGTGCGACCCGCGGTGTTTGCGACCGACGAGGGGGTGGTGGAGTTCTTGCCGGGAAAACCGGACTCGGGGAAACTCCGCTACGAGTTGTGAAACACGGAGCTACGGCGCCGGGCAGAACACCGTCACCAGCACCAGCACCAGCGGAAACAACACGAGGGCCACCAGCCACGTGAAGCCCATGATGTCGCGGGCCTTGAGCCCGAGCAGCGCGAGGATGGGCAACATCCAGAAGGGCTGGCAGAGGTTGGCGATGGCCTCGCCGAGGTCGTAGGACACCACCATCCAGCCGTCGGGCACGCCGAGCTGGCGCGCAGCCTGGAGCACGTAGGGGGCCTCGATCACCCACTTGCTGCCACCGCTCGGCACGAACATGCCGAGCACCGCCGAGTACGTGACGATCACCGCGGGGTAGAAGGTCGCGTTGCTCGCGTGCACGAACACCGAGGCGATGGCGTGGCTCAGCTGCGAGCCGGTCATCACGCCGAAGATGCCGCCGTAGAAGGGGAACTGGAGCAACACGCCCCAGGCCGCGGGCGTGGCGTCTTTCACCGCGCGCATCAACGACGCGGGTGTCCAGTGAAGGAGCCCGCCGAGCATCAGCAAGAACAGGTTGATGGTGTTGAAGTCAAGAGCGTTGAGCGCGTCGGCAATGCCCGTGGAACGCGCGCGGATCGACAGGAACAAGTAGGAAAAACCGAGCAGCACCACGGGCAATAGCAGCGCCGGGCTGTGCTCGAAACGCTCGCCGGGTGTGCACGCGCCCCCCGGTGCGGGGGCCTCGTCCCGCAGGTCGACTCCGAGCGCCGCCGCGTTCTTCGCGCGCTCCGGGCCAGGCGCCGCCAGCCAGGCCACCCAGGTGACCACCACCACCTCGATGGCGACGCAGGCGATGGACTGCCAGCGGAAGATCGTCTCGGTGAGCGGGATGGGATCGCCCACGATCTCCACCAGCGCCTTCGGCATCGAGCTCGGGGAGGCCATCTGCAGGGCGGCGGAGCCCGAGAGGCCCTGCGCCCACACCGTGCCGAGGCCGAGAAAGCTCGCCGCGGCCAGGGCGCGGTAGTCGGCGTCGGGTCGGCGCCGCGCCGCCGCTCGGGCGAAGAGGGCCCCGAAGACCAGCGAGAAGCCCCAGTTCAACAGCGAGGAGATCATCGCGGCGAAGGCCACGAGCGCCACGGCGCCCCGGCCGGTGCGGGGCAGCTCCGCGAGCCGCTCGATGAGGCGGGCGACGGGCGGGCTCGACGCGAGCACGTAGCCGCCGATCACGATCATGCACATCTGGAGGGTGAACCGGATCAGCTCCCAGAAGCCGTTGCCCCAGGCGAGCACGAGCTTGGAGGGATCGGCTTGCATCGCCGGGTCGACGAGCAGCGCCCCGCCCAGGGTGAGCAGCGTGGCCCCCAGCGCGAACACGAAGGCGTCGGGCATGTAGCGCTCGGCGAGGGACGTGGCGCGCAGCGCGAGGCGCTCGACGGGGTTGGCGGCGTGCATGGGCACTTCTTATCGCGAGCGTCGAGGCCTCTCGGCATGCGCGCCGGTTGGTGCGGCGCCGTGTCGCCGTGAGTGCCCTCCGCCCGCTGCTCATCGTTCCCCACGCGCTGCGGTCCCGTGGCGGGGTGTACCTTCGGGAAGCGCGTTCATGGTTCCTTTCCTCTCGCAGGTGCATACCGCGCGGCGGTGTTCTACTATCCAGTTCCGCCTGTTGGCCGACATGTTTGCGACCCTGCTGTGGCTGACCCTGACGGCCTGTCGGACGGATGGCGACAAAGCGCCCGAGGACAGCCGGGGCCAGCTCCCCGCCGATGACAGCGGCGCACCCGACGACAGCAGCGCGCCGGACGACAGCGCGGCGCCAACCGACGCGGACGGCGATGGCAGCCTCGCGGACCAGGACTGCGACGACGCCGACGCGGGTGTCTACCCCGGCGCGCCTGAGACCTGCGACGGCATCGATCAGGACTGCGATGGCGAGGCCGATGATGGCTTCGAGGCGCCGGACGCCGTTGTACAGCACCTGGTTCGCCCGCGGAGGAGGAATCAGGGCGG
>VGRE01000455.1 GCA_016875435.1 Deltaproteobacteria bacterium
CGGGTCTACCTCCCGGCGAGCGGTCCATGTTGCCTATCCTCCGCGCCCGGCTACAGCGGCAGTCCCGGCAACGGCCTCTGCGCCGACTGGACCATGGGCTGCGGGGTCTGCCTCGGCAACCACTGGTACATGACGCACGGAAAGAGCGACCAGACCGGCACGAGCTGGACCGACAACGGCTGGGTCTTCTGCGGCGGGTCCTACCCCCTCTACTGCTTCGAGACCTAGGCGCGCGGACGGGGCCCGAAGTGGTACAACAGCGGCCATGTGGATGCTCCTCGCCTGCGCCAGTCCGATGCGGGAAAGCGCCGACCCGCCGATGCCCGACTCGGGCGAGCCCGTGGTGGACAGCGCGCCGCCGGTGGAAGACTCGTCGCCTCCGGAGGACACCGCCCCCCCGGAGGACAGCGCCCCGCCCGAGGACACCGGACCGCCCGACGACACCGGACCGGACACCTGGCGCAGCGCGCTCTACGCGGAGGACTGGACGCCGGCGTACACCCACTCAAGCGGCCACTGCCTCCACGACTTTAGCTTCGCCGGCTACCACGCCGGGGAGGCCCCCCTCCCCACGCCGCCCGGCCCAAGCTTCGACGTGACCGCCTACGGGGCCGTTCCCACGGGCGCGTCCGACAGCTCCACCGCCGCCCCGGCGGTGATCGCGGCAGCGAGCGCCGCCGCCTCGGCCCTGGTGGACTTCGCCAGAAATGGGCGGTGTATTCCGCTTAATCCGTCAAGCTCGAGAGTTCGGAGACCTGACTTGGGGAGAGCGCGTAGTCATATACCTTCACCTCGTCTACTCGTCCTGACGCCAAGTAGTGAGTACTTGCGCCGTACAAGGTGTGTACAGCCACTGCATACTTGTCGTAGGTCGTACCGGTGCGAAGCGTGACAGCGCGGGAGCTTTCCAGCACCCCGTCTACGTAGATGCTTGAAGTGACGCCGTCGTACGTGATGGCATAGTGATACCAGCGGCCGAGTCCCCACGGCGTCGTGCCCTGAAGGTCGTAGGCGGCACCCCCGGCGCCCAGGGATGGCTCATCGTCTCCTACCTCGTTGTCGTAACACGCACAGAAAGAGGTGCCGTCGGAGTTCTTTCCCCCGAAGGACGCAAAGACCGAAATACCATCACCGTCTCCCCCCTTCGCATCAAGATAGGCCCACAGGGAAATCGACTTGGAACCACTTCCTGATAGCCGCGACGGATACGCATCAATGGAGGTAAAGTATTGAGACGATGATGCGATAGAGTATGTAGCTCCGACAACCCCGTCTACGCCGGCAAGAGGGCTGCCGGTCACCGTGAGGTCGTTATCGCCAATGAGGTCCGCTACGCGCGTGCCGCTCATTGTCGACATATCCCAGTGAGCGATCGGGCAGTTCGTATCATCCTCAAAGGAAGCATATAGGCCGTCTCCGCACGCAGCCTCCGTCGTCAGGCTCGAGCTCGCGACGGACGAGGTCGCGTCCCCATCCCCCGCCACAACCTCACACGTCCACGTCTGGCCGGAACCAACGTCCGCCCCGTCGACCACGCTCTCCGCCGCCGAATCCGTCGCGCCGGTGTAGTCCACCCCGTCCACGTCCCAGGCGAAGCTGTAGGTGACCGCGTCGCCGTCTGCGTCGGTGCTCTCGGTGACCACCGTGCAGGTGAGGTCATCGCCCTCCTCCGCGTCCTCCGGCGTGATCTCCACCTCCGGCGCCGTCGGCGCGCTGTTCGCCACGGTGAGCGCGCTGCTCGTCGCGCTGGTGCCGTCGGTGTCACCGTCGTTGGGGGTGACCACCACGTGGACCTCCTCGTCGCGCGAGAAGGCCGTGGCGCCGTCGAGGGTGGCGCTCGCTCCGCTCTGCGCGAGGAGGCCGTCGACGTACCAGTCGTAGGTGTAGCTGAGGCTGTCGCCGTCCAGGTCGGTGGCGCTCGCCGACGCGGTGAGCACGTCGTCGGTGTACGCATCCTCCGGCGAGAGCGTCACGCTCGACACCGCGGGCGGCGTGTTCACCGCGGTCGCGACGTCGCTCGTGACCGGGCTGCCCCAGCTCGTGCCGTCCCAGGGGGTGACGACCAGCGTGATGGTGTCGCCCTTGGCGAACGAGGAGGACGACAGGGTGGTCCCCGTCCCGGCGCTCGTGCCGTTGACGAACCACTCGTAGGAGACGGTCACCGTGTCGCCGTCGTCGTCGCTGGTGGCGCCGAGCGTGGCGGAGAGCGTGTCGTTCTCGGTCGGCGCCGCCGTGGAGAGGCTGACCGACGCGAGCACCGGCGCCGTGTTGGAGATGGTGATCGCCGCGGA
>VGRE01000456.1 GCA_016875435.1 Deltaproteobacteria bacterium
GTGGGAACTCTACGACCTGCGCGTCGACCGCGAGGAGCTTCACGACCTCGTCAAGGCCGGGCAGGCGCCGAGCGAGGTGATGTTGCCGCTGATGGCGGCCCTCGGCGACAGCCTGCCGAAGAAGGAGAAGGAGTCACTGGTGAAGATCGGCAACCACTTCGACCGGATGCCCACCGGCGCCGCCGCCCCGGAGACGGGCGAGGCGAGCGACACCGATCCCATGTCGGAGACCGACCGGGCGATGTTGAGGAGCCTCGGGTACGTGGAGTAGGGGGCGGCTCGCCGTCAACTGGCCGTCGGATTCCCCGGCGACGGGCGCGGCCACTCGTCCGCGTGAAGTCGCGGCAGCCGACGGGTTGGGGTGGCCTCGCCCGTCCGAGCGGCGCCCCCCTCAGTAACAGATCTGCGCCAACCCAAACGCCGACTCGTTGTTGTCCTCGTGACACTCGTCGACCTGCGACAGGCTGCTGTTGTCGCCGCCGTCGACCATCGCCATCACGTCGTAGAGGGGGACGGGCACGCCGGACAGGTGGATCTCCAGCGCGTCGGACTTCGTCCCCTGGGTGACGGTGGTCGACCAGGTTTCCGTGTGGAGCAGCACCCAGCCGCTGTCGGTGTCGCCCCAGATCTCGAGGTCGAAGGGGTCTTCCACGTCGTTGTAGCCCTGGTTGGCCACCTGCACCCACACCCACACGTTGCCCTGGTCGCACTCCACGTCGCACACGTCGACGATGTCGGCGAAGAGGTCGGGGCCGGAGTAGCCCTCGCCGGGGGTCAGGTCGCCGGAGCGGTAGTTGTTGTACGTGAGCCAGTTGGTCTCCTCGTACTGGGGGATGGAGCCGTCGTCTTCCACGTTGGTGATGCTGTAGCCGTGCTGGTTCCAGATGCGGCGGCCGGGGCGCCAGCTGGCGTCGGCGTCGCCGTACACCGTCACCCCGGTGTAGGAGCCCCAGGAGCCGGGCGTGTGGCAGGCGGCGATGTCGGCGGAGCCGTCGCCGGTGATGTCGGCGATGGTGGGGTACTCGAGCCAGGTGTTGTTGGAGTGGTAGGCCTCCTGCATCTTCACGTCGCCGTCTTCGCCGTCGAACACCCACACCCAGTGCTCGTCGGCGTACACCACGTCGGCCACGCCGTCGCCCTCGAAGTCGAACACCGAGCTGCCGGTGTTGCCGGAGGAGGGGTCGGTGGTCCCGGTGTACTGCCAGAGCACGTCGCAGTCGCTCTCGAACACGGTGTAGGTGGAGTTCGCGGCCACGCCGATCTCGGCCTCGCCGTCGCCGTCGAAGTCGGCCACGGTGGGGGGGCCGCCGTAGCTGGCACTGGCGGAGGGGATGGAGGTGCTGCACAGCACGGTGCCGTCGTCGTCGATCACGCGCATCTGCGCGTCGCCGGTGACGACGATCTCGCCGTAGTTGTCGCTGTCGAAGTTGCCGACCGCCGGGTAGCCGTCTTGCCCGCCGTTGTACCAGATGGCGTTGCCGTCGATGTCGTAGAGGGCGTTGCCGGCCACCACCTCCAGCTCGCCGTCCTGGTCGATGTCGGCGGCCACGCCGGCCGAGCCCACGTTCGACGAGGAGCCGGTGCCGTAGTCGCCCTGGCCGATCACGTTGCCGTCGTTGTCGATGATGCAGTTGCCGATGATCACCTCGGGCTCGCCGTCGGCGTCGAGGTCGTGGATCGAGGGGGCGTCGCTGGTGGCATCCATGTGGCCCGAGCAGCCATTGGTCGACCACACGTCGTTGCCGTCGGTGTCGAACACCTCCACGCCGGAATAGGTGGCGGCGATCACCTCCACGCGGCCGTCGTCGTCGAGGTCGCCGCAGGCGGCGCCGCCGGTGATCTGGATGCCGCCGCTACCCGCCGTGCCCCAGAGTTCGCTGCCGTCGCTGCCGGACAGCGCGCGGAGCACGCCGGGGGAGTAGGTGATGATCACCACGTCGGCGATGTCGTTCTCGTCGACGTCGCCGTCGCCGTCGTCGTCGGTGAGGGGGCACACGATCGGCTGCATCATGCAGCTGCTGGACGAGCCGTTGTAGCTGAAGCTCTGCGTGTCCCAGAGCACCACCGGGGTGAAGGTGCCGGGGGTGGGCGCCTCCTGGTAGCACTCCTCCACCTGGGGCACGGTGGAGCCTGCGAAGAACTGGGACTCGCACTCCGGGGGGTCTTCCACCGTGCCGCCGCCGCTGTCGTCGCCGTCGCCGGTGTCCTCGGTGTCGACCGGGGGCTTCCACTCGCCGCCGGAGTCGAAGGGGACTTCTTTCTCGTTGTCGGCGCCGAGGTCGT
>VGRE01000457.1 GCA_016875435.1 Deltaproteobacteria bacterium
TCGCCGTCGCCGTCGCTGTCGCTGTCGCTGTCGCTGTCGCTGTCGCTGTCGACGGGCGCGCCGCTGTCGCTGGCCACGCCGGAGTCTTTCACCGTGCCGGGCGTGCAGGACAGCAGCAGCAGGGTCGCGTACACCCCCGCAGGGTATCGCACCGCGGGAGCTAGGTGGCCCCCACGTCGCGACACCAGGCGTCGAGGAAGATGAGCGTCCACAGCCGCTCGGCCACGCCAGGATCGCCCACGCGCGCCGCGAGCTGGTCGATCGCCCCGGGCATGAAAAACTTGAGCGGATCCTCCTTCAGTTGTGCCACGCGCCCCTGGAGGAAGGGCTGGAGCGGGCCCCGGAACCAGCGGCGCCATGGGCCCGGGAGCACGCGCTTGGGTCGCGACACCAGCGGGCGGCCGAGTACCGGCTTGAGCAGGGCGCGGAGCGGCCACTTGGTGATCGGCTGGCCGAGGCGGCCGCGCACCTTCCACGGGCCCGGGATGCTCGCCAGCCAGCCCACGAGGTCGCGGTCGAGCAGGGGGGCGCGGAGGCCGAGGTCGGCGAGCTGGGCCACGGCGCCGGTGCGGGCCAGCGCGTCTTCGGGCATTCGACCTCGCAAGTAGGCGTGGAGGATCTCGTTGATGGGGTCGCTCACCACCTCGCGGTAGAAGGGCTCCAGCGCGGTGCGACGGATCCCTGGTCGCACCCAGCCCGGGTCGCGCATGAGCTGGCCGCGCGCGGTGGCGTCGAAGGCCATCGCGCCGCCCACGAGCCGGGCCAGGCCGAAGGGGGAGTTGTCGTCCTCGATCTCCGAGCGGGACTCGCCGAGGAGCGAGGCGGCGAGCTTGCGTCCCGGCCCGGGGAGCCGGCGCAGCCAGGTGGACACTCGCGCCTGCGCGGCCAGCGTTCCCACCGTGCGCCCGCCGAAGATCTCGTCGCCGCCGTCGCCGCAGAGGATCACGTCGACGGTGGCGCGCGCGGACCTGCCCAGCAAGTACTGCGGGATCGCCGCGGGATCCGTCACCGGGCCGTCGCTGGCGTGCACGACGAGAGGGAGCGCGGCTTCCATCTCGTCGGGTGCCACCTTCACCACCTCGTGCTGGGTGCGCAGGATGGTGGCCACGCGCCCGGCGTAGGGAGCCTCGTCGTCGTCGGCATCGCGCACCCCCACGGTGAAGGTGTTGACGGGACCGAGGCGCGACGCGGCCCAGGTGATGGCGCTGCTGTCGAGGCCGCCCGAGAGGAACACGCCCACGCGCTCCTTGCCGCTCGCCCGTGCCGCCACGGCACGGAAGAGGCGCTTCTCCAGCTCCGGCAGCGCGTCGTCGTCGCTCGGCAGCGGGCTGTAGGGCGGGCTGTGCCGGACGCGGAACCAGGGCTCCACGCGGATGCTGCCCGAGTCCCAGGTGAGGCGGTGCCCCGGGGGCAGGGCTTGCACATCGCGCAACAGCGTGCGCGGGGCGTGGACGTAGCGAAAGGACAGGTGCTCGGCGAGGTGTTCGCGGGCGAGCTCTCGGGAGGTGCCGGGCACGTCGAGCAGGGGACGCAGCGCCGAGGCGAAGGCCAGGCGACCACCCTGCTCCGCGTAGAACAGCCGCCTGATGCCGAAGGGGTCACGGAAGAGATGGAGTCTCCGGGTCGCGCGCTCCCACACCGACGTCACCCAGGCCCCTTCCACCTGCGTGAAGACCCCCGCGCCCTCGCGCGACCAGCCCTCGAGGACCACGTCGGCGGCGCTCTGCCCGGTCTGCGGCGCGCGGTCGAAGTGGCCAGACACGCACACCAGCAGCGCCTCGTTGCTCGCCATGGTGCTGCGCGGCCTCGCCGTGAAGCAGGCGTTCTCCCCGGCGTGACGGCTCCCGGCTCCCAGCGCGCTTCGCTCCGCCTCGCTCGGCGAGCCGTCGCGACGCACAATCCCAGCGATGCCGCCCATCGCGGGGCGGTCTATCTCGCGCGCCCGCCTAGGTTGCTATTCTGCACGGGCGATGGCCATCCGCATCCACGAGCTGCTCAAGTTTGCTGTCGACAACCGCGCCAGCGACATCCACTTCGGCGCCGCCGAGCGTCCCGCCATCCGCAGGGACGGCGAGATCCACCGTCTCGACCTGCCGCCGCTGTCGGCCGACGACGCCAAGCGCCTCGCCTACTCGATGATGCCTGAGAAGCAGCGCATCGGCTTCGAGAACAACCTCGAGACCGACTTCGCGCTGGCCTTCAAGGGCCTCGCGCGCTTCCGCGTGAACGTGTTCACCCAGAGCCGCGGCATCGGCGTGGTGATGCGGCAG
>VGRE01000458.1 GCA_016875435.1 Deltaproteobacteria bacterium
CGCGGACCCGAGCCGCCACGCGGCGCCGCACGGGCTCGGGGTTGGTGGCGGCGACGTCTTGCCAGCGGGCCAGCAGCGGGTCGAGCTCGGTGGCGCCGGTGGCCTCCGTGGCGGCCACGCGCAGCTCCGCCACGCGCGCGTCCCAGCGCGCCTCGGCCGGGAGGCGGTCGAGCGCGGCGAGGGCCTCTCTCGGCCGGTCGACGGCGAGGTAGGCGCGAGCCAGGGGCTCGATCCAGCGCGGGTCGTCACCGAGCGCGGCGAGAGATTCCCAGGCCAGGACCGACTCCGCCGCGCGGGCGGTGAGGCCGGCGAGGCTGGCCTGGTCGGCGAGTAGCAGCGGCGAGGTCGGGCGGATCAGCTGCGCCTTCGCCAGCGCCTCGGAGGCCTTGCCGCCGTCGACGGTGGTGGCCATCTCCCAGCGCGCGCGGGTCCACTGGGCCAGCGGTTGCCCCGGGTCGAGGAAGACGGCGCGGGTGACCGGGTCGTCCTTGCGGTCGCCGGGGGACAGTGAGGGCGGCAGCAACCCGTAGAGCTGCGCGGCGGCACGCCCGGTCATCATCTCGGCGTAGGCGTCCTTGGAGCCGGGGACGGCCCACGCCGCGCGCGTGGTCTCGCTCACCTCCGCGCCGAGGGTGGCGGCGGCGCCGTCGAGGAGCTTGCCGATCGCCGCCCAGGGGGCCTCGCGGGTGCAGCTGGCCAGCGTGCTCGCGCAGCTCCCGCCCGGCACGCAGAGCTCCAGCTCCAGCTCCAGCGCCTTTTCGTCGCCGCGGGCGAGGAGGCGCGCGTCGACCTGGCGTCGTGGGATGGGTCGCGACAGTAGAAAAGTCGCCGACGCGCTGTCACCCGGGATGACGGGGACGACGCCCGGCATGTCGGCGAGGCCGAGCTCGACCGCCAGCGTCACCAGTCCGCGGAACTCGGCATCGCGGGGGAAGGAGCGGGCCACGGTCAACACCGGCAGGCGCACCTCGGTGGCCACCACCGGTTCCTTCTCCGACTTGCCCGGGGCGGCCTCGTTAGGTGTCTCGGCCGCGCAGCCCATGAGCCCCACGAGCCCGACTCCCGCGACGTGGCGCCAGCGCCTTGGCTCGGCCCTTCGTCTCGGCGCGCGCTGGGCGTTGCGGCTCGGCATGGCGGGGCTCGTGGTGGGGGCGGTGACCGGGGTCTTCGCCTGGCGCTGGTTCGACACCGAGATCCTCTCCACGCTGCCCGAGTCGCTAGGTCGCGACACGGAGTTTCGTATCCCGTGCTCGGTGCAGGTGTTCGACGCCCGGGGGGCGCGCGTCGACCAGTTCTACCTCGAGCGACGCGTGTGGGTTCCGCTCGCGGAGATGCCCGACTACACGTGGCAGGCGTTCATCGCGAGCGAAGACCGGCGTTTCTTCGATCACCAGGGCGTGGACCCCCTCGGTATCGCCCGCGCCCTGGTCGTCAACTTGCAAGGCGGGAAGACCAGCCAGGGGGGCTCGACCATCACCCAGCAGCTCGTGAAGAACCTGCTCGTGGGCAAGGAGCGGAGCTACCGTCGCAAGCTGCGCGAGGCGGTGCTCGCCTACCGGTTGGAGCGCGAGCTCAGCAAGATGGAGCTGATCGAGCTCTACGTGAACTACATCGCGCTGGGCAACGGCAACTATGGCGTGGAGGCCGCCTCGCAGGACTACTTCGGCGTGTCGGCCCGCGAGATCGACGCGGGGCAGGCGGCGCTGCTCGCTGGGCTGGTCCCCGCGCCCTCGAAGTACTCGCCGCGGCACGACCCGGAGCTCGCCGCGTCGCGACGAGAGATTGTGCTGAAGCTCATGGTCGGCCAGGGTTTCCTCACTGCCGTGGAAGCCAGTGGCCACCTCGCCGACCCGGTGGTCGTCCCTCGTGCATCGAGCGACCGCGAAACCGGCGCGGCCTACCTCACCGAGGTTCGCCGCGAGGTGCGCCGCCTGTTCGGCGACGACATGCCCTTCCTCGAGGGCATGCAGGTCCACACCCCTTACGAGCCCGAGCTGCAGCGAGTGGTGGAAGAGGCAGTGCGCGAGGGGCTAAAGGCGCTCGAGTCGCGACAGGGTGCGCGCGGGCCCACCCGCAACGTGCCCGACAGCGCCCGGGAGTCCTGGCTGGCGCGCGGCGACAAGCTCCAGATCGACCACGACCAGGGGAGCTTTCGCACCCCGGCCGCGGGAGAGTGCTTCGCCGCGCTCGCCGACGACGCCGACGGCGCGGTGTCGGCCGGGCCGTTCCGCTACCGCCTCGCCGCCGTCGATCTCGACACCAAGGTGC
>VGRE01000459.1 GCA_016875435.1 Deltaproteobacteria bacterium
CGTGGCGCGAGGCCTCGCAGGCGCTGCGCGCGCAGGCGGCGAGGGTCCGGGGCCTGCGGGCGGTGGCCACCGTCGCGCCCCTGGTCGACGAGGCCCGCGGCCTTCGTATCGGCGAGGCGCTCGACGCGGCCGACGCGCAGGCGCTGGCCTTCCTCCAGGCGAGCGCGTGGCAGGTGGCCTACGTGCGCCCCGTGCTCGGCGCCTGTCCGCTGGCCGGGGAGGGTCTCGACGCCGGGCTGGCCACTGGCCCGCTGCCGGCGCGAGGCGACGTTCCACTCCCCGTCGCGGTGCTCGCGCGCGGGGCAGGCTTCGTGTGCCCCGGGGCGATCCCGGCCGACGACGCGGTGGTGCTGGTGGCGGCGGAGCCGGGCGGCGCCGCCCGCGCCTGCTGGGCCGCCGACGCCACCTGCGCGTGCGAGGTGGTCGAGGTGTTCCCGGGCGCGGTGCTCGGGCCGCCGATCGTCGAGGGGACGGGCGAGCCGCCGCCTGGATAGTTGCCGGGCCCCGGGAGCGTCTCATGCCTCACGTCCACGGCGGCCGCCTCGTCGCCGATGCCCTGCACCAGGAGGGAGTGAGCCACGTGTTCACCCTCTGCGGTGGCCACATCCAGCACATCTACGACGGCTGCCTCGACCACGGGATCCGGGTGGTCGACTTCCGCCACGAGCAGAGCGCCGGTCACGCCGCCGAGGGCTGGGCGCGCGCCACGGGGAAGCCGGGCATCGCGCTCGTCACCGCGGGCCCGGGGGTGACCGACGCGGTCACCGCCGCCGCGAACGCCATGCGGGGCGGCACGCCCATGATCCTCATCGGCGGGCAGGGGCCGCGGTTCTTCTCGGGGATGGGCTCCCTCCAGGAGATGGACCACGTCACGCTCTTGCGCTCCATCACCAAGTGGTCGGTCACCGTCCCAGAGACGCGTCGCATCCCGGACTTCATGGCGATGGCCTTCCGCAAGGCCACCACCGGCGTGCCCGGCCCGGTCTTCCTCGAGATGCCGCTCGACGTGCTGATGAACATGGAGCGCACGGAGGACCTGCACTGGCCCGAGAACTACCGCACCGAGTCGGTGGCGGGCGGCGACCCGGCGGCGGTGTTGCGCGCGGCCGACCTGTTGTCCCGAGCGGTGCGTCCGGTCGCCCTCGTCGGCACGCAGTGGTGGTGGTCGCCCTATCGCGACGCGATCGGCGAGTTCGTCGAGCGCTACGACCTGCCCACCTTTCTCAACGGCGGCGCGCGCGGCGCCCTGCGCCCCGACGACCCGCGCTTCTTCCGCCTCTGCCGCAACAAGGCGCTCGGCGCCGCCGACGTCATCGTGGTCTTCGGCACGCCCTGGGACTTCCGTCTCAACTACGGCAACGACATCCCCCCCAAAACCGCGGTGATCCACGTGGACCTCGACCCCGACGTCATCGGCCACAACCGCGGCGCAAACGTGGGACTGGTGGGCGACACCGGGCTCCTCATGCGACAGCTCGCCGAGGCCGGCCGCCGTGCCGGCAACGACTGGGTGGCCACCGTCCGCGGCTTCGAGGACGCCCGCCTCGCGAAGATGCAGGCCGAGATGCACAGCGACGCCATCCCGGTCAACCCGCTGCGGTTCAGCAAGGAGCTCGCCGCCGCGATGCCGCGCGACAGCACCGTGGTGTGCGACGGTGGCGACATCGTGGGCACCGCCGCCAAGGTGGTCGACGTGTGGAGCCCCGGTCACTGGATGGACCCGGGCCCGCTCGGCACCCTGGGCGTGGGGCCGTCGTTCGCGATGGCGGCCAAGCTCGCGCGCCCCGACGAGCCGGTTTTCGTCATCTACGGCGACGGGAGCTTCGGGCTCAACGGCATGGAGTACGAGGCGGCGGCGCGCCAGAAGATCGCCTTCGTGGGCGTGATGGGCAACGACGGCGCCTGGACCCAGATTCGCCGGGGACAAGTACAACTGTTCGGTCACGAGCGCGCCCCGGCCACCGGCCTCGAGTTCACCCGCTACGACCTCATGGTCGAGGCGCTCGGCGGCCACGGCGAGCACGTGGTGTCGCCCGACCAGATCCGTCCCGCCATCGACCGCGCCCTGGCCAGCGGCAAGCCCGCGCTGGTCAACGTGAGGATTGGGAGCTCCGCTTTCCGCGAGGGGGCGATCTCGGTCTGAGGGGAGCGAGGGCCGAGATCGCCGGGAGCCACGCGGCGCGAGCGCTGCGAGCGCGGCCGGCGACGAGCCGGCCAGCGTGGCGACCCCGCCCCCGGAGCCGCG
>VGRE01000460.1 GCA_016875435.1 Deltaproteobacteria bacterium
CGTCGTTGTCGGCGCCGTCGAGGCAGGCCTCGGTGGGCGTCCCGCTGCCGGTGCAGCTGCTGTCGGCGGCGCAGTCGGGGTCGTCGCAGTCCACGAGGCCGTCGGCGTCGTTGTCGTTGCCGTCGAGGCAGGCCTCGGTGCCGGAACCGCTGCTGCACGCGCTGTCGGTGTCGCAGTCGGGGTCGTCGCAGTCCACGAGGCCGTCGGCGTCGTCGTCGGTGCCGTCGGTGCAGTCCTCGGCGGTGCTGCTGGTCGAGCAGCTGCTGTCGGTGTCGCAGTCGGGGTCGTCGCAGTCCACCAGCCCATCGCCGTCGTTGTCGTTGCCGTCGAGGCAACTTGACTCGGGTTCGAGCGGCTCGTCGGTGTCGGTGTCGGTGTCGGTGTCGGTGTCGGTGTCGGTGTCGGTGTCGGTGTCGGTGTCGGTGTCGGTGTCGCCCGTCTCCGGGTTGGCCGTGTCGTCGAGAGCCGAGTCGCCGGCCGCGGTGTCCCCGTCGCCGGTGTCGAGGTCGACGCACTCGCCATCGAGCTTGTCTTGCCCCTCGGGGCAGTTCGTCTCGCCGGCGCATGAGGCGAGCAACAGGCAGAGCAGCGAAAAATACAT
The DNA here is from genome assembly GCA_016875435.1 of Deltaproteobacteria bacterium. Taxonomy (GTDB): domain Bacteria; phylum Myxococcota_A; class UBA796; order UBA796; family SXON01; genus SXON01. The sequence goes on from VGRE01000460.1 coordinate 602, forward strand.
CATCGGGAAACCTTCGCAGCGACAGGATACCCGTGACGGCAAGCTTGGTGCAAGGGCGGGCGCTGCGGTAAGCATGCGGCCTCTCCGGGGCGGTGCCGCGTGCTCTCCCGCATCCGATTCGACCGCCACGAGCTTGCCGGGGCCTTCGGCGACATCGGGACCGATCTCCCCCTGATCGTCGCGCTCGTCGGCACCTGCGGGCTCGACGCGGCCAGCGTGTGCATCGTCTTCGGCCTCGGCCAGGTGCTGACGGGGCTCCTGTACGGCATCCCCATGCCCGTGCAGCCGCTGAAGGCGATGGCCACGATCATGCTCGCGCAGAAGCTGTCCGCGGGCACGCTGGCGGGCGGCGGGCTGGTGATCGGCGTGGCGATGTTGCTGCTGGCGCTCAGCGGCCTCCTCGACCTGCTGGCGCGGATTGTCCCTGGCGAGGTGGTGCGCGGGATGCAACTCGGGCTCGGGGTCACCCTGGCCACGCTGGCCCTGCAACAGTACGCAGGAGCCGACGGGGTGGCGGGCTATGCGCTCGCCGCGGTCGCGTTCCTGATGCTGGTCTCGCTCAGGCACATCCGGCGCTTCCCCGCGCCGATCCTGGTCATCGGCCTCGGCGTCGCCTACGCGCTGGCCTTCAAGGTCGACGGCAGCGACCTCGCTCGCGGCGTCGGCGTCCGGCTGCCGAGCGTCGTGGTGCCGACCTGGAAGGAAGTGGCCGATGGCGCGCTCCTCCTTGCCCTGCCGCAGATTCCCCTGTCGCTGGGCAACTCGGTGATCGCCACGAGCCGCACCTCCGCCGACCTGTTCCCCCAGGTCCCGGTGACGGTGAAGCGGATCGGCACCAGCTACGGCCTGATGAACCTGCTCGGCCCCTGGCTCGGCGGCCTGCCGGTGTGCCACGGGTGCGGCGGCATGGTGGGCTTCCATGCCTTCGGGGCGCGCACGGGCGGGGCACCCGTCATCTACGGCATGCTCTACCTGGTGCTCGGGCTGTTCTTCGCCCCCGGCTTCGCCGAGGTGGTGGCGGTGTTCCCCATGCCGCTACTCGGCGTGGTGCTGCTGGTTGAGGCGATCGCGCTGATGATGCTCGCGCGCGACGCGGTGCAGGCGCGCCCCACCGCCTGGGTGGCCTTTGCGGTGGCGGTGGCCGTGGTGGCGCTGCCCTACGGCTACGTGGTGGGGCTGGTGGTGGGCTCGCTGCTGGCCTGGGGGCTGCGCCGGGGGTGGGTGCCCGCGCCCTGAGGCCGTCACCATTTGCCGGCCCGCTTGTCTCCAGGTGGCGCCGGGCTCAGCTTGGGAGCCGTGCACCCTGCCTCCCGCCTGCGCCTGCGCGCCCGCCCGCCGCGGTCCATTGGCGCCTTCGTCGCCGTGATCGCCATCGTCTTCGGCCTGGTCCACGCGATGATCTGGTGGCGGCTCGTCGGTAGCGCCGGTCTCGAGGGCGCCCCGGCCGGTCTGCTCACTGCCGGTCTCTTCACCCTCTACGTCGCCGTGCCGCTGGCGATGGCGGGACGCTACCTGGGCGACCGCCTGCCGGGGTGGATCGGTCGGCTCGGGTTCACGTGGATTGGGCTCATGTTCTACTGGTTTGCGCTCTCGGTGGCCGCCGAGCCGGTGGTGCGGGCCGCCAGCCTGCTGGTGCCG
>VGRE01000461.1 GCA_016875435.1 Deltaproteobacteria bacterium
TCGCATACCGTGTTGCGACACGTGGTCGGTGCGCGCCACTCGCCCCTCGAGGATCCACCTCTGCAAGCTGGCGAGATCCGGGACGCTGTACACGTCGCCGCCCACGCGAAGCATCTCCACGGGCTCCCCTGGGGCCACCGGCCGCGCGTCGCCCGCGCCCCGCGGCGGAGGCTCCACCGGCAGCAGCGCCGGCGGCAGCGGCGCCCCGCCCTCGCCGAGCAAGGGGAAGGTGTGGCCGCACTCCGAGCAGCGGAAGCGCATCGGCCGCGTGCGCATTCGAACCGACGACGGGGCATCGACGACATGCCGCTCGTGACAACGTGGGCAGACGACTTCCATGCGTCAGCCGCCGAGGGCGGCGAGCCCCTGCTTGGCGTCCCGATCGTTCGGGTAGGCCCGGAGATACGCCTCGTAGTGGCTCTTGGCACCGGCGGTGTCGCCGGTGTCGGCCGCCATCCGGGCCAGCAGCTTGTGCGCGCGGGGGTTGCCCTGCTGGACCGCCTTGTTGAGCGTCCCCTGCGCCCCCGCGCTGTCGCCCACGCGCAGCTGGGCCTCGCCAAGTTTGGCTAGCAAGCCGCCAGATTCGCCCTTCTTCCCCAGCGCCTTGGTGTAGGCGGTCACGGCGGTGTCGTAGTCGCCGTTGCGCGACGCGTCGTCGCCCACGGCCTCGTCGTCGGTCACGCTGCTGGTGCTCCCCAGGGCCGACGCGCTCGCGGTGGGGCTCGCCTTGCTGGTGGACGGCGGCGAGACGTTCACGCCGCCGGACGAGGCCGCCCGTGGCGCCCCGCTGGAGGGTTGCGCGCAGGTGCCGTTCGCCAGCTCCATCCAGCCCGCCGGGCACTCGACCCTCGACACCGACTCGGGAGGCGCGACCTCGGGCTCCACCCGGGTCGCTCCCTTCTCGATTTCCTCGCGAATCTGCTGCGGAGTCTTGCCGGGCGCGCCCTCGGTGGCGGCCTTGCCGACCTTGACTCCCGAACCAGAGCTCGCCGATCGATCCGTGTACACAGTGGTGCTCTCACCACCGCTATCACCGCCACGCGATCCCAGGTACCAGAGGCCGCCCGCGCCCAGCACCAGCACCGCCGCTACGCCCGGCCAGAGCCTGCTGCCGGAGCCCTTGCCCTCGTCCCTCGGCGAGCGCTTCTGCTGAATGCGTTGGCGCTGCTTCTGCTTGAGCTGCTCGAAAGGGTCCTGATAGGAGGGCCCGGTAGGCGCTACCGACTTCCTGGCCTCCTCGGCAGCGGCCGCAGCGGCGAGCTCGGCCGCCACGTTGCCGAGGTCGGCGAGCGACGGCGTCTCCCGCGGCGGCTCGCCCCGCGCCGCCTGCTCCACCGCCAGGCGGTCGTAGGTTTCCACGAAGAACGCATCGAGATCGGGAATCTCGCCGATCGGCTTCCAGGCCTTGCCATCGTGGCTGATCACATCGGCCGCCGTCACGCGGCCGTCGGCGATGTACTTGCGCAGCGTGCGCGTGTCGCTGAAGTCGTACACGAGGCCGATGCGCACCTTCACCTTCCACGCGGTGACGCCCACCTTGCGAAAGTCCAGAGTGCTCGCCCGGGCCTGCACATCTTCCTTGCTGAGCGCCGGCGGCTGGGGAGCGGCGGGGGCCTCCGTCGGCTGCCGGCGCTGCACCTCGAAGGTGTCGCGACTCACCGCCCCTGCCGCGGCGCGCCCCACCGCGGTGCCGGTCGGCGTCTCCTCCTCGCCGAGGGCCGAATTCCCCGCTGCTGCTAGCTCGCGACCAACTCGGGTAGGTTCATCGTCTTCCCAGTCGGAATCGGCCTTCTGGGGGACCATGCCCGGGCGAACCACCTCGGGAGAGGGCGGCGAAGGTGCAAGCACCACAAATACGTGCTTGCACTTGGGGCAGGTGATCTTGACGCCCCGCCCGGTAATCTTCTTGTTATCGAGCTTATAGCTTGATTTACAGGACTCGCAGGAGACAATCACGCCGGCTGGGCTCCTAATCCTGAGGGCTGATGACGAGCTCGAGGGCGGCCGAGGCAGCGTAGACCGTGCGGGGGCCGTGGGAGGTGAAGTGTATAGTGAGTCGCGGGTTCGAGGGAGTTCCCTCGCGCTTGCTGATGGTCCCTAGACCCAGCAGCGGGTGTAGAACGTCCGCTCCTTCCGTGAAACCCTCCATCGACTCGGGGAGGATCGTTCGCAGCCCGCGGGGTCGCGCGACCGGCCGCAAGGTGGCCG
>VGRE01000462.1 GCA_016875435.1 Deltaproteobacteria bacterium
CGCTGGAGGCCAGCTCGTGAGCACTCCCCGCCGCTCGTCGGGCCTGCTCGCGGGGGCTACGATGACCGGGTCTACCTCCCGGAGAGCGGTTCATGTTGCCTATCCTCCGTCCACGAGCCGTAGGCCCGCGCGAAACCAGGGCACGAAGAGCCCCTTTGGCCCGAGCCCGGCCACCACGAGGTGCGCGCCACCATGCCGGATGAGCAGGCTGTCCACACAGCCATGTGGTTGAGGCACACAAACCGCGGTGTAACGTGCCTCATCGACGTTCTCCAACACCCCGGCGGCGCGCGCCTCGGGCGTGGCCACCACCGGTGCGTAGGCCTGCCCGCCGGTAAAATCAAGCTCCAAGCCGAGCCCGAGCCCGCGCTCCTGTGGCAGCGACACGGTCGTTGCCGCGGAGAGCTCACCACCCACCAGGAGCGCCGAGGCACCACCCACCGATACCGGCGGGACCAGCGACAGCCCGGCGCCATAACGGACCTGGCGCCCCGCGGCGTAGGACACCACGAGGCGCGGGACCGCCGGCGTGTACTGGGTGTTCTCGACCTTGCCTTGCCCGTTGGTCGGCGGATCGCGGAGCGGGAAGCTGTCAAACTGAACCCCGGCCCAGAGGCCGTCGGCCGACCACGCGGCGGAGCTCATCACCGGGGAGTGTTGCAGGGTGAAGGCCTGCTCGACGGCGCCATGTCCGACAAAGGCCAGGAAGTTCTTTGTACTTTCACTGGTCCCTTCCTGGATCCCCGCGGCCCACTCGCCGTCCAGGGTGCCGGGATCGCCGAGTTCGACGTCGAGCGCGAGGGCGGGGAGAGCGACGAGGAGGGCCAGTGACAAGGAGCTCATGGGCTCAGCGTATGCTGCTGCGGCTCGGCCGGCCGGTTAGGACCCGCAGCAGCTCCATGTCCGCATCCAAGCTCCGCATCGTGATCGCTGGCGCCGGCCCCGGGGGACTCACCGCGGCGCGCGCGCTCCGCGGCCAGGGCTTTCAACCCATCCTGCTGGACAAGCGCCCGGCCGACGCGCTGTTCGCGGACGTCGGCGGCGCCTACGACATCGGCCGGGAGGTGCTCTCCATCCTGCGCGCCCTGGGTGTGGAGGATCGGGCACGCGCCTCGGGAATGCGCTGGAAGACCCTGGAGACCTATGATGGCCAGGGCGTGTCCATCCGCAGCATGGACATGTCGGGGCTGGAGGTGGTGTCGCTGCCCCGCCCCGCGCTCCAACAAACCCTGGGAGAAGGATTGATCGACGAAGTCAGGGCGGGGACCGAGGTCGTGGGCGTCGCGCAGGGCGAGCGCGTGACCGTGGCCCTTTCTGACGGCGAGACGTTGGAGTGTGATCTGCTGATCGGCGCCGATGGTGTGCACTCAGCGGTGCGGCGCGCGATCTTCGAAGATGGTCCTCCACGATTCTGCCAGGCGATGGCGGCCTGGGGCACGCTGCCGGTCACCGACCCGAGCGTCGGTGCATTCCCGGCGGATAGCGGGCATCTCCTGCTCGGACCACGCGGCTCCGGGGTGGGTGGGGGCATGCCCGACCGCTACGTCTGGTCGGTATTGTGGCCGGCGGCGGCCTATGAGGCGTCTGGTGAGCCGGGGGCCCGAAACGCACAGGTGCGGGGGGTGGTCGCCGAGAGTCTTCCCGCTCTCCTGCCGATCGTTGAGGCCACCGATCCGGCGCGCGTCGCGGTGGTGGGCATCTGGGATCGCGACCCGACCCCGCGGTGGAGTCGCGGCCGAGTGGTGCTGGTGGGAGATGCGGCCCACCCGACTTCGCCGGTGTTGGGGCAGGGCGCCCAATCCGCGATCACCGATAGCTTTACGCTGGCCCGGCTGCTTGGCCGGCATGAGCCCGAACAGGCGATCCGACAGTATGAGGGGCGCCGCGCCCCGGTGGTCAACGACAACCTCCGCTCCGCGCGCCGATTGAACCGACTGTGGTTCTCGCCCAACCCGGCCCTTCAGTGGGCCAACCGACTGATCCTCCGTTGGGCGCCGCAACGTTGGATGCAAGGGGGATTTGAGTCGGCGAACCGGGCCAATGAGGTTGGGGATCTGTTGGGAGTCTGAAGAGGATAGGCAACATGAACCGCTCTCCGGGAGGTAGACCCGGTCATCGTAGCCCCCGCGAGCAGGCCCGACGAGCGGCGGGGAGTGCTCACGAGCTGGCCTCCAGCGGGTGAACCCGGTCCCGAGG
>VGRE01000463.1 GCA_016875435.1 Deltaproteobacteria bacterium
CGAGGGCAACGGAGAGCTTGCCCCTGTTCAAGGCGGCAAACCAGGCGCCGTGCGTCTCGCCGTCGAGCGCGAGGGTGGGGGGCCAGTGGCGGAGGTAGTCGCCCCCGGCTGGGTCTTCGACCTTGATCACCTCGTGCCCGAGGCCCTGGAGGCAGAGGCTGGCGAAGGGCCCGGGCAGCAAGCGGCTTAGGTCGACGATGCGCACCACGTCCCCCTAGCGCACTCCAGGGGGAACCGGGGGGACCGAGGCCTTGGCCGCGTGCCCCCGCCCGCGGGAGTTACTGGGCCTCCGTGAGCGACAACCCGGGCGAGCGCCCGCTCTTCATCGTCAGCGACTCCACGGGCGACACCGCCACCCGCGTCACGCGCGCGGCGCTGCGCCAATTCGAGCACGCGAAGGTGCCGGTGCAGGTGTTTCCCAACGTGTCCGACAGGGCCACGCTCGAGCGCATCCTCAAGCAGGCGGCGCTGCAAGGCGCCTTCGTGGTCACGTCGCTGGTGAGCGCCGAGCAGCGCGCCTTCGCCCACGAGCTGGCCAAGGCCTACCGCATCCTCCAGGTCGACGTCATCGGCTCCCTGTTGACGGGCCTCTCGGGCTGGCTCGGCGAGGAGCCCCAGAACCTGCCCGGGCTCCTCCACAAGACCGACGCCGAGTATTTCAAGCGCATCGAGGCCGTGGAGTTCACGGTGAAGCTCGACGACGGGAAAGACCCGCGCATGCTCACCCAGGCCGACATCGTGCTCGTGGGCGTGAGTCGCACCAGCAAGACGCCGCTCTCGGTTTTCCTCGCCTACAAGGGCTATAAGGTGGCCAATGTGCCCATCGTGCTCGACCACGACCCGCCCCGGGAGCTGTGGAGCGTCGAGCACAAGCGGGTGTTCGCCCTCACGATCGACCCGGAGTCCTTGCAGCACATCCGTCGCCAGCGGCTCCGCACGATGCGCCTGCGCGAGGGCAGCAGCTACGGCGACCTCGGCTACATCCTCGCCGAGTTGGAGTACGCCGAGCAGATCTTCCGTCGCAACCGCCAGTGGCCGGTGATCAATGTCACGCGGCGGGCCGTGGAGGAAACGGCACAGATCATCATTTCACACCTCACCGGCGAGGGCGTGATCAGCGACCGACGAGAAGTCGGACAGCTATAGTGAGTCGTCGTGATCGGTAGCGTCATCGACAAATACGAGGTGCTCCAGAAGCTGGGAGAAGGAGCCACCGCCACGGTTTACCGCGGGCGGCACCTCAGTATTGGTCGCGACGTGGCCATCAAGGTGCTGCACCCGCATCTCTCGGCGAGCACCCGCTACCGCGAGCGTTTCAACCGCGAGGCCCGCGCGGTCGGTCGCCTGTCGCACGAGAACATCGTCTCGATCCTCGACTACTCGGGACAGACCGCCGAAGACTGCTACATCGTCACCGAGCTGGTCGACGGGGCCACCCTGCAGGCGCTCCTGGAGGAGCACGGCCGCATCCCGAGCGAGCTCGCCTGTCTCATCGGCATCGAGCTCTGCCACGCGCTGGCCTTCGCCCACGCCGCCAGCGTCATCCATCGCGACATCAAGCCGGAAAACGTGATGATCCGGAGGGATGGAAGGGTGAAGTTGATGGACTTCGGCGTGGCCCGCGTGCTCGACGAGGGACAGATCACGCTCGACGGCTCCCTGCTCGGCTCCCCGGCCTACATGAGCCCGCAGCAGGCGCTCGACGAGAAGCTCGACGGGCGTAGCGACTTGTTCTCGCTGGGGACGGTGCTGTTCTACGCCGTGACCGGCACCGTGCCCTTCTCGGGCAGCAACGCCTCGGTGATCCTGCGCAACATCATCGACGGCCAGCGGCTCGAGGTGCTCGCCATCAATCCCTCGGTGGCGCCGGCGCTGGCCAACTTGATCGACCGCCTCCTGCAGCCCCGCCCCGACGACCGCTACGCCAGCGCACAGGACACGGCGCAGGCGCTCGACGCGGTGCTCGCCGAGTCGAGCATCGCCCACGATCATCCCACCGTCAACCTCCGCAGCTGGCTCGTCGCCCCCCGGGACACCGAGGCGGCCCTCGACACCCACCTGCGTGCGCACCTGCTCGGCTGCGGCAAGGAGCGCCTCGCCGCCAACGACGCCGTTGGCGCCCTGCAACTGTTCAACCGCCTGCTCGCCATCGACGAGGACAACGCCGAGGTGCTCA
>VGRE01000464.1 GCA_016875435.1 Deltaproteobacteria bacterium
CGCTCGCACCAGCTCGAAGAAGTAGCCGATGGCGGCCGCGCTGTTGAAGTCGTCGTCCATGGCCTCGTCCAAGCGAGCCGCGAAGCTGCTTGCGAGCCGATGGACGTCGCGACCGGCCTCGTTGAGGGTGTCGACCGGGGCACCAGGTGCGGCGCGGCTCACGGCCTCCTCGACTGTTTCCTTCGCGAGGTACACCCGGTCGAGCGCCGCGAGGGAATCGGAGAGCTTCTCGGTGGAGAATGGCAGCGGCGAACGGTAGTGTGTGTCGACGAACAGCAGGCGCAGCGCCTCGGCGGGCACCTCGTGGACGATGTCGCGGATACGCTTGATGTTTCCCAGCGACTTCGACATCTTCTCGCTGTCGAGCGTGAGGTGGCCGTTGTGCATCCAGTAACGCGCGAAGGGGGGGTGTCCCGAGGCGCACTCAGACTGGGCGATCTCGTTCTCGTGGTGCGGGAATACCAGATCGATGCCGCCACCGTGGATGTCGAACTGGTCGCCCAGGTGCCTGGCGGCCATGGCCGAGCACTCGATGTGCCAGCCGGGGCGGCCGCGCCCAAAGGGGGCATCCCAGCCGAGCTCGCTGGGGGTGGCGCTTTTCCACAGGGCGAAGTCGCCCGGGTGTCGCTTGTTGTGCTCCACCGCCACGCGCTGGCCGGCGCGGAGATCGTCGATCTTCTTGCCACTGAGCGCGCCGTAGCGCGGGAAGGACTCGATGCTGAAGTACACGTCGCCGTTGCCGGCCAGGTAGGCGTGGTCGCGCTCGATGAGCCGCTGCACCATCGCCACCACCTCCGGGATGTGCGCGCTTACCTGCGGTGCCACCGTGGGGCGCAGGATGCCGAGGGCGTCGAGGTCGCGGTGCAGCTCCGCGATGAACTGCGCGCTCAACTGCAGTGGGTGAACGCCTGATTGCGCTGCCCGGTTGATGATCTTGTCGTCGACGTCGGTGTGGTTGCGAACGAAGTCGACGGCGTAGCCGCGGCGTCGCAAGTGACGGACGACCACGTCGAAGGCCATCATCGCGCGCGCGTGCCCGATGTGGCAGTAGTCGTACACGGTCATCCCGCACACGTAGAGCCCCACCCGCCCGGGAGCGCGCGTTTCCAGCGGCTCGAGCGCGCGCGCGAGCGTGTTGTAGACGCGGATCACGCGAAGCTCAGGCCTTGCCGTTGAAGATGTCGTCGAGTTCCTGGCCCACGAGGGTCTCGTCGAGGTCGCGGGCCACGCTGATCTCCTGCACGAGGAGTCCCCGCGCCTGGTCGAACATCTTCCGCTCCCCGAAGGAGAGCGGCTTGTCAGCCTTCAACAGTGCGAGATCGCGGAGCACTTTCGCCACCTCGAGTGGGTCGCCCGTCTTGATCTTGCTCATGTAGTCACGGTAGCGTCGATTCCAGGTCTGGTTGTCGGTGGGGACGTCGCGGTCCCTCAGGATCTCGTACACCTTGTCGATTTGCTCCGACGAGATGACCGAGCGCATGCCGATGCTGCGCGCGTTGTCGACCGGAACGGAGATGGTCATCCCATTGTCGAGGATCTTAAGGACATAGAACGTGAATTTTTCTCCGTCCATGTCCTTGGTCACGACGTCGCGGATGATCCCGACGCCGTGCGCCGGATACACCGCCTTGTCGCCCACGTTGAACTGCATGGTCTTCCCAGAAGGGCGCCCCGCTAACCCGTTCGGAGCCGGATTTCCAAGGGTGGGAGCATCGCTGGTGCGATGTTTCTTTCGCGCGGCGCTGCCTCCGGCGCTGGCCACCGGGGCACTGGCATGGGTGTTGTTGTCCATCGCGGGGCTCGGCCAGGCCCTCCTCGCCACCTCCGCGGCGCCCGGGGCCCGCTTGCTCGGGCAACTCGCTCTCGCGGTGCTCGGCAGCACGGCAGGCCTGGCCCTCGGCGTGGCCTGCCTCGCGGGCGCGGCCGGCGCGGTGGCGCGACTGCGCGAGGAAGGCGCGCTGTTGGCCCTGGCCGCCGCCGGGTTGCCACCGCGGCGCCTCGCCTGGCTGTCGCTCGGCCTGGCGCTGCCGCTGGCGCTGGCCTCGCTCGTGGTGTCGCACGAGGCCGAGCCCCGTGCCCGTGCGCTGGTGCGCGACACGCGCGCGCTGGTGGCGGCCTCGGTTGCCCCGGCCGAGGGCGAGACGGTGCGTCTCGGCTCGTGGTGGATGGGCGTCT
>VGRE01000465.1 GCA_016875435.1 Deltaproteobacteria bacterium
GTAGGCGTAGCTCCGCGCGTACGCGCCCGCCGACCACGTCCCCGTCACCTCCGGCGGCACCCGCGGCGACCACGGACCCGCGGGGCCCGACGAGGTCGCGCGAAGCTCGGCGTGCGACAGCCGGCTATCCTCGTCGTAGAAGAACAGGTCCGCCTCGCCCCGCTCGACGTAGCGGCGACCGACCTCGCGACCCGCCCCGTCGTAGGTGTAGCCGAGCGTCAGCACCGGCTCGCCCGACTGCGACCACCGTCGCTCGACGAGGCGCTCGCGGGCGTCGAAGAGATCGGTGCGTGTCAACCCACCTTGCAGCGACACCGTCGCGAAGCGACCCGAGGCGTCGTGCGTCGCCGAGGCGATCAGCGGGCTCCCCGCCACCGAGAGGCTCGCCAACAGGCCCGCCCGCGTCCGCTCCGACTCCACCCGCGGACCGCTCGGGTACACCGAGTACGTCGTCCGACTCCCCCGCTCCCGGCCCGCGCGGTAGGTGTGCGAGGACACCGTCGTCTCCATCCAGAAGTCGTCCGGGTCGTAGCGGTGCGTCGTGCTCAGCCCATTCGACGTCGATGCCGCGAGGCGACCGAAGTCGTCATAGTCGTACGCCTCCGAGTCCACGTACCCGCCCGATATGATCCGACGACTCCGCACGCGACGCGACGCGCTCCACGACACGTCCACGCTCCCCGCGCCCGGGAGCGAAATCCGCGTCGGCAGACCGTCCGCGTCCCGCGACGTCACCCGCGCCGCGCTCCCGTCCGGGTACGTCGTGGACTCCATCCGCCCCGACGCGTCGTAGGCGTGACGGCGAAGCCCCATCGGCGGGCCCTCCGCCGACGGCCGCCGCTCCTCATCCAGCGTCCACGAGGTCCGCACCCCGAGCGCCGTCACCCGGCCCACGGGCTCCCCGAGGCCGCTCCGCCGCGTCTCCGTCCGCAGCGAGGCCCCGTCCGGATCGATCCGCGTCGCCGACACCGCACCGTCGGGCCGGCGCTCGAGCGACACCAGACGGCGATCCGTCCCGTCCCGCAGCTCCGTCAGCCGACCCGACCCGTAGCCGAAGCTCAGGGTCGTCGTGTGCGTGCTCGTCGACGCCTGGCCTCGCAGCGACGACAGGCGACCCGCGGCGTCCGCCCGGCGCGTCCACCGCGTCCCGTCCGACGAGTCCACCGCGTGCACGAAGCCGCGCGCGTCCCACTCCGAGCTCGAGCGCTCCCCGTGCGGGCCCAGCGTCGTCGCGCGACCCGGCGCGTACAGCTGCCGCGTGACGAGGCCGCCTTGCGTCCACGAGGTCGGGCGCCCGAGCTCGTCCCGCGCGTCGATCGACAGCGTCGAGATCGTCGTCGTCCGCGTCGAGATCGTCGTCCTTCGCAGCCCCGTCGCGTCGTACTCGTACGAGGTCGTGCGGCCGTCCGGGCTCACCGCGGTCTGCACGCGGTCGTGGCCGTCGTAGCGCCAGCGCGCGTGCGTCGAGCCGTGTTCGAGCGAGGTCCGGTTTCCGCTCGCGTCCCAGCCGATCCTCAGCGTCTCCGCGTCCCGCGTGAGCAACGTCGGGCGATCGAGCGCGTCGTATGCGTAGCGCGTCACCGCGCCACTCGGGGCGGTCCTCGTCTCCACTCGACCGACCTCATCGTAGGAGTACGTCGTCGCCAGCGTGGTCCGCGCCGCGTGCGTCTCGAGGTCGTGCTCCGTCTCCGTCCGCACCCGGCCGTGCGCGTCGTAGGTGTACGAGCGGCGGTGCCACGCGCCGTCTCCGATCAATTGGCGCGACTCCAACACCGCGCCGTCGATCCGCAGCGCCGTCTCCGTCGCCTCCGGGCCCCACGTCGTGCGGACCGCGCGGCCCAGCGCGTCGTACTCGTGGCTCGTCGTGGGGGCCGACGGCGTCGAGATCGTGCACGGCGCCCCGAGGGCGCCCCAGCGGCAGTCGTAGGCGTAGCGGTGCACGACCATGCCGCGCCCGCCCTCGTGATGCGCCGCGAGCAGGCCCGTGGAGGGGTCCCAGTCCCAGGCCTCGGACACGCCCCGCGCGTCCGTCGACGACGTGAGCTGACCCGTCGTCGCGTCCCGCACCGTCGTCTCGACCAAGGCCACCATCGAGGAGCGCGTCATCGACGACGACAGCACCGAGCGACCTCCGTGCTGCGTCGTCACCTCCACCCGCGTCCCGTCCAG
>VGRE01000466.1 GCA_016875435.1 Deltaproteobacteria bacterium
CGACCGCCTGCCCGAGGGATCCGAGCTGGCGTCGAAGGAGAGCCCCTTCACCACCAACCACAGTGCAACGCCACAGACGACGTTCATGCCCGACCGCACCGGCACCTACATCGTGAGCCTGGTGGTGAACGACGGCACCCTCGACAGCGCCGAGGACTTCGTCATCATCACCGTCACCGAGCCGGAAGACCTGCCGGTGGCCAACGCCGGCGACGACGCGACAGGCGAGGTGGGCTCGATGGCCTCGCTCGACGGCAGCAGGTCCTACGACCCGACCGGTCGCGACTTGACGTATGCGTGGACGCTGGTCGACAAGCCCACCGCCTCGGCGCTCAGCGGCCTCACCGGCAGCGAGACGGCCAACCCCACCTTCATCCCCGACGCCCGCGGCAACTACACCGCGGCGCTGGTGGTGAACAACGGCCTCGCCGACTCCACCGCCGACGCGGTGGTGATCACCGTCACCGGCGACGACAGCGCCCCCACCGCCAACGCGGGGCCCGACCAGGACGTGGAAGACTGCACCAGCGTGCAGCTCGACTGCTCCGGCAGCTCCGACCCCGACGGCGACGTGCTCAGCTACGAGTGGGCCATCCAGAGCAAGCCGGCCGGTTCCAGCGCGAAGAACGAGACCTCGTTCAGCCCGGACAAGACCTCGGTCTCGCCCAAGTTCTTCCCCGACGTGGCGGGCACGTACGTGCTCTCCTGCGCGGTCAAGGACGGCGCCACCTGGTCGACGCCCGACATGGTCACGCTCGAGGCCGACGACCGCCGATCCAACACAGAGCCCATCGCCGACGCCGGCAGCGACCTCGCCATGTCCGGTGGCACCGCCGCCTGCGAGGAGAGCGGCTACACCTTCAACTGCGACGAGTGCGCCTCCACCACCGTCACCCTCGGCACCGACGCCCGGGCGTCCGACCCCGATGGCGACCCCTACACCATGGTGTGGACGGTGGAAGACGGCAGCGCCGCGATTTCCGACCCCAACGCGCTCAGCACCACTGTCACGCTGTCCGACGCCGAGCCCACCGAGCCCGACGAGTGCGAGGACGTGGAATACCGCTTCAAGCTGACGGTCACCGACTGCACAGGCGAGGTGTCGACCGACACCGTGGTGTACACCCTCACCTGCTGCGGCGTCACCGACACCGGCCCGTAGGCTCATACCCGCCGAGCGGGATTCCGATCCCCTCCGGCATGGACCCAGCCTTCGTCGACGCCCTCGAACCCTACGCCTCCGAGGTGAAGCTTGCTTCCGGTCAGGTAGTGATTTGGGAAGGTGGCGAGCAAGATGCCTTCTACGTGGTGCTGCACGGCCGCCTGAGCGTCACCCAGCGCGTGCGCGGGGAGCTGGAGTCGGTGCTGGCCGAGCTCGGTCCCGGCGCCACCTTCGGCGAGCTCGCGGTCATCGACGCCCAGCCGGCCGCCACCACCGTCACCGCCGAGGAGCGCTCGGTGTTGTGGCGCGTCGACCGCGACGATCTCCACCGCCTCGTTGGCGACCCCAACGTCGCGTGGGTGCTGCTCAAGGCGCTCGCCGGCAAGGTCCGCATGGCCAACGCGCGCCTCGCCGAGGCGGTGCGGTGGTCGCTCGACAGCACCGAGCCCGGGGAGAGCTGATGGTCAACCACCGCGCCCAACTTGCCGCCTGCCCACTCTTCGCCACGCTCCCGCCCGACGCGATCGACCGGCTCGCCGTGTGGTTCGTGGCGCGCCGGGTGTCCCCCGGCGACGTGTTGATCGAGGAGGACCGGGAAGCGAGCTTGCTCCTAGTCGTCGCCGCGGGCAGCCTGGTGGTGGCCAAGCGGGTGGACGGTCACCCGGAGGCCCTGGTCACCCGCATCGGCCCCGGCGGGCACGCGGGCGAGGTGGACCTCGTCGACGGCGATAGCGCCTGCGCCTCGGTGATCGCCGAGACGAGCGGCACGGTGCTGGTGCTGGACGCGCAGCGCCTCCGCCGCATGCTAGTGACCGACCGTCGGCTCTTCGCCCACGTGGCGCGTGCCCTCCTCGTGGACCTCGCCCTCAAGGTGCGGCACACCAACGAGCGGGTGCGCGACGCGATCGCGTGGGGGCTCGACGCCACCGGCGAGGCGATCCGCTGGCGCGCCCGGCTAGCGCCCGGCTAGCGCCAGGGACAGGTTCTGCACCTGGTCGGTGGCGA
>VGRE01000467.1 GCA_016875435.1 Deltaproteobacteria bacterium
GCATCAACGCCGCCGGGCGCCTCGCCGACGCCACCGCCGTGGTGCGCCTGCTGCGCGAGCGCGACCCGGCCACGGCGAGGGCAGGCGCCGCCCTGCTCGACGAGCTCAACCGGGAGCGCCAGCAGATCACCAGCGAGTTGCTGGACCTGGCGCTCGCCCGGGTGCCCGAGCCCGTCCCCGCCTTCGTGGTGGTGGCCGGTCCCGAGGAGGAGGGCTTCCACCGGGGCGTGGTGGGCATCGTCGCCGCGAAGGTGCGGGAGCGCGTGGGCCGCCCGGTGGCAGTGGTGTCGGTGATTGGTGCGGTCGCGACGGGGAGCATCCGTTCCGTCCCCGGCGTACACGCGGTGAAGGCGCTCGACGCGGTATCGGCGCACCTGCACCGGTACGGGGGCCACGCGGCGGCGGCCGGGTTCTCCTGCGAGGCGGCGAGGCTCGACCTCGTGGCGCGAGGACTGGCGGAGTGGGTGGAGACCCACCACGACGTGGACGATCTCGACGAGTTTGCGATGGTCGACGCGATCGCCAGCCCGGCGGCCTGCGACCGGCGGCTGGTTGCCGACCTGTCGCGACTGGAGCCCTGCGGCAAGGACAACGAGCGCCCGCGGCTGGTGGTGCGGGGCACGCCCGAGCGGGCGCGGGTGATGAAGGACAAGCACCTCGGCTTCAGCCTCGGCGCGCTCAAGCTCGTGTGGTGGAACGCGGCGGAACACCGGGAGCGGCTGCCCGCGCTGCGGGAGTTCATGGGCAGCGTGGGGCTCGACCGCTGGCAAAGCCGCGAGGAGGTGCAGATGGTGGTGGAGGACGGGCGTTAGACGGGGCGGCGTTGGAGGTTCTATGCCAGTCACCCTCATCACCGGCGCGTCAACCGGGATCGGCGCGGCGCTGGCCCTGGAGCTCGCCCGGCGTGGACACAGCGTCGGGCTCATCGCACGCCGCGCCGAGCTGCTCGCGGAGCTCGCGGCACAGATCGAGCAGGCCGGCGGCAAGGCGGCCTACGCGGCGGTCGACGTGACCCGCAAGGACGACCTCGAGGCCGCCGTGCGCGAGCTGGAGTCGCGACTGGGCCCCTGCGACTTGCTGGTGGCCAACGCCGGCTCGGGCACCCCTACCCACGCCAAGAAGAACCCGGTGGCCGACATCGAGTGGATGATCGACATCAACGTGCGCGGCGTGCTCTACGCGGTGGGCGCGGTGTTGCCGGGCATGCTGGAGCGCAAGCGCGGGCACGTGGCGGCGGTGTCGTCGGTGGCAGGCTTCCGCGGGCTGCCCGCCCACGCGGGCTACAGCGCCAGCAAGGCTTACGTCACCACGATGTTCGAGTCGTTCCGGATCGACTTGCGACCGCTGGGCATCGCCGCCACCGCCATCCACCCTGGCTACATCGACACGCCGCTCACCCGGAAGAACAAGTTCTACATGCCGTGGTTGATGAGCGCGGAGAAGGCGGCGCGCATCATCGCCGACGGGCTCGAACGTCGCAAGGCGGAGATCACCTTCCCCTGGCAGATGTACCTGCTGATGCACTTCGCGCGGCTCGTGCCCAACTGGCTGTTCGACCTCCTGATCACGAGGGCGGCGCCGGGGCGATGAGCGGAAACACGAGGGGGAGAGGCCAGAGACCTCTCCCCCTCGGGACGTTGGTGCGGAGGAGGGGACTTGAACCCCTACGAGTTTTACCCCACTAGGTCCTGAGCCTAGCGCGTCTGCCATTCCGCCACCTCCGCAGGTGGGGTGGCCGTTCTAGTCGCCGGGCGGGGGGCCGTCAAGCCGCCAGACCTCCCACTTCTTCTCGGCGAAGAGCCGCGTTGCGTCGCGCTCCAGCGACGCTCGCAGCGCGTCGCGCAGGGCAACGAACTGCGCCCGCCACTCCGCCTCGGGCAGGAACTCGTAGGCCTTTCGCAGGAACCTCGTGTCGCCGACCAGCGCGTAGCTCACCCCGCGGGCGCGGAGCGCGCCCACCACGTCGCCATCCGAGTTCACGACGAAGCGCCGGGTGGGGGTGTGATCTTCCACCGAGCCGAGGATGTAGTCCTGTTGGACATAGTAGCCGTGCCACGCGAACAGCAGCGCCACGCGGGCGTCGCGCGGCACCTCGTCGCGCAGGTAGGCGATCGCCGGCCAAGCCGGGATCTCTCGCGACAGGTAGTCCTCCGGCTGCTCGCG
>VGRE01000468.1 GCA_016875435.1 Deltaproteobacteria bacterium
TGGGGCACGTCGATCTCGAAGACGCGCCGCAGGCGCTTTTGCCAGCAGCGCGCAGTCCCTCAGCGCGCTCATGAGCTCCTGGCGGAGGGTCTCCATCTGGGCGCGCGCGAGGCGCTGGCCGATTCGCGAGACCCACCACATCAGCAGCATCAGGGTCAGCGTCGCTGCCGTGATGGCCAGGGTCCACGGCCGCCCCCGGTGATGGCCAGCGCCGCGGTGAACGCCAGCGACAGGAGGAAGCCCACGGAGAGGATGAGGTAGAAGAACGCGAACCCGGTCCAGACGGTGGGGTGGGGGCCGAATCGCCCGTGGATCAGGGAGCCCGTGTCCTGGGGCGACACCTCGACCGTCAGCCAGGGTGACCAGAGGTGCTGCTCGGTCTCCGGCACGGTCAACACGAAGAAGTCGCGCTCCCGCACCGTCTCCGTCTTGCCCCCGCCGGGCACACGGGTCCGGCGCAGGTTCTGGCTGCCCCGGGCGAGGCGGTCGCAGAGGCGCTCGAGGACCAGGGTGCTCGGGCACGCGAGCGCCACGTTGAACTGCGGGCGGAGGGAAGCGGCTTGCATGTCGGGTTTGGGTCGACGCTACAGCCTCGCCGGACGGGGTCAAGGGCGTCCCGGCCCGCCGATCCTCCTGGCCGTGGGGGCCGACTCGTGAGACTGTCCCGCGGTCGTCGGGGTCCATGAGTGTGGGCGGCCGAGCGGCGGGCGCCGTTGCGGCGCGGGAGGGGTCGAGGTGGCACCAGAGGTTTTCGTCGGTCTGGTCGGTTGCGGGCACATCATGCCGGCGCACGCGCGCGCCTGGGCGCACGCCGAGGGTGCCCGCCTCGTTGGCTTCTACGACCGGGACGCCCCGAAGGCGCGCGCCGCGGCGGCGAGCCACCCGGGCACGCAGGCCTTCGACTCCCTCGAGGCGCTGCTCGCGGCCTGTGAGCTGGTGGATCTCTGCACGCCCCCCCAGGCGCACCTCGAAGGCGCGCTGGCGGCGATCGCGCGCGGGCGGCACGTCTTCGCGGAGAAGCCGGCCTTCGACACGTTTGAGGCGTGGGAGGCCGCGCATGCCGCGGCCAAGGCGGCGGACGTGCGGCTCTGCGTCTCGCACCAGCACACGTTCGACCTTCACACGCAGCAGGCGCTGGCCTGGGTGGCCGAGGGGCGCATCGGCGCGGTGCTGGACGTGTCTTTCGACTACCTGGTCGACGTGGCGGCGGACGCCCCCCTGGCCAGCGCGGTGCCCTGGATCGGCGCGCTGCCCGGCGGCCGGTGGTTCGAGGTGCTGCCACACCTGCTGTACCTGATGCGCCACTTCACGGGGGAGCTGCGGCCCGGCCCCGCGATCTGCCAGCGATCCCCGACCGCGCCCGCGGCCGTCTGGGCGGACGAGGTCTCGGCCCTGTTGTACGGGCGGGGTTGTCTGGCCCGCCTGCGTCTGTCGGCGCGCTGTCAGATGGACGACCGCACGCTGACCGTCCGCGGCGAGCGCGGCACCATCGTCGTCAACGTGCTGCGCGGCGTGGCGACGCTGACCTCGCTGCGGCGGGTCCGCAAGATCCGCGGCGCCGGGGTGATCGGCGTGCCGTTCCTGGAGGCGGGCAGCACGCTGGCGCAGTGGGTGCCCGATCGCCTCCGGCACTTCCGCGGGCGCAGCGGCAAGGACAACCACACGCGGATGGCCGAGGCCGTCGTGCGGGCCGTGCGCGGCGAGGGACCGAACCCCACGCCGGCCGACGAGATCGCGGACGTGATGCGCTGCTGCGCGGCGATCGGCGCGGCGATCGACGGGGCGCGGGATCAGGCGCGCGACGCGGCCCGGCGGGCGGAGACCTCGAGGTAGACATCCTCCATGCCGGCGGCGAGCGCGCGCGGGCTGTGGCGGGCCTCATAGCGGGCGCGGGCGGCGAGACCGAACGCGCGGCGCGTCGGCTCGGAGTCGAGCAGCTCGGCGAGGCACCCGGCCAGACGCTCCGAATCGACGTCCGCCGGCAGCAGGCGGCCCGTCCGGGTGTCCGAGATCAGCTCGCCGATCCCGCCCACGTCCGTCGCGACCGAGGGGAGCCCGAGCGACATGGCCTCGGCGATGGCGATCGGCGAGGAGTCGTAGCGCGTGGGGTGGGCGTGGAGGTCGAGCGCCGACCAGACGTCGCCGATGGGTCCGGGCCACGGG
>VGRE01000469.1 GCA_016875435.1 Deltaproteobacteria bacterium
GACGCTGCCCGAGGTGCTGCGCACCAGGCGACTGGTGGCCTGCGTGGGCTCCGGCGGCGTGGGAAAGACCACGTCCGCCGCCTCGCTGGCCCTCGCGGCGGCCCTGCAAGGGCGCCGCGCCCTCGTGCTCACCATCGACCCGGCGCGCCGGCTGGCAAACTCGCTCGGCCTCTCGGAGATCGGGAACCAGGAACACCGGATCGCGCTCGACCCATCGGTAGCCGGCGAGCTGTGGGCGATGATGCTCGACGCCCCGTCGACCTTCGACGACGTGATCCGGAAGGTCGCGCGCGACCCGGCCACGCGCGACGCCATCTTCTCCAACCGGATCTACAGGTCCATCGCGGCGAGTTTCTCGGGCAGCCAGGAGTACATGGCCACGGAGCGACTCTACGACGTGGTGCAGAGTGGGCGCTACGACCTGGTGGTGCTCGACACCCCCCCGGTCAAGAACGCGCTCGACTTCCTCGACGCCCCGGGCCGGCTGGCTCGCTTCCTCGACAAGCAGATCATGAAGCGCCTCATCACCCCCCACGACAGCGACGGGGGTGCCCTCGGGAGCAAGCTGCTCGGCGGCGCCACGGCGGTGGCCTACCGGCTGCTTGGGCACATCTTCGGCAGCGAGTTCCTACACGATATTGCTTCATTCTTTGGGCTCTTTCGAGACCTCTACGATGGTTTCCGCGAGCGCCACGAGGCGGTGGAGCGGCTGTTCTCCGACGCCTCGACCGCGTTCGTGGTGGTGGCGGCGCCCACCGAGCCGAGCATGGAGGTGGCGGGCTTCTTCTTCGCCGAGCTCCGCGCGCGGAAGTTGCCGCTCCAGGTGCTCGTCGTCAACCAGGTGCACGAGTCGCGTTTCGCCACGCCCCAAGTGGAGGCCCTCCTCGGCGAGCGGGCGCGGGCCCTCGACCCCGAGGCGGCCGGCCCGCTCCTCGCGCGGCTGGAGGCGGCCCACGGGCGCCTGCGTGCGCTCGCCACGCTGGAGGCGTCGCGGGTGGAGGTCTTGCGTCGGGCGGCCGGTCGCGACGTTGATGTGCGCGTCGTCCCCCGGGTGGCGGGCGAGGTACACGATCTTGCCTCTCTCGCCGGACTTCACCGTTTCCTGGTTGTCTAGCATCGCCCCGCGGGTATAGTCGCCGCCCGGGTGTTCCCATGTCCAGCGTCTTGATCGCTCTCGCGCTCTTGTCCCCGGAAGCCCGCGCCGGCCAGCCACTCGAGCCGCAGGTACGCGTACACGCCGGGGTCAGCTGGCTCAACGGCCCGTCGCCCTTCGGCGTGACCGGCGGCATCGACGCGCGCCTCACTCGCCTGCTCGCCATCGACCTGGGCGGCTTCTACACGCCCGTGGAGATCGCGGAGGCCGACTGGGTGTCGCGGCCCGAGGCCGACGAGTCCTTCCACCTGCGCCACGGCCTGTACTTCGCCCCGGGGATCCGGATCCCGCACCCGCAGCCCCGCACCTGGGCCTGGGACGTGATCCTGCGCGTGGCGCCGGCGGTGGTCTGGTACGCCGACACCTCGTCGGAGTCCTACTCGATCGACGGCTTGCCCTACGCGATCACCCCGGCCGCCTCGGGCTTCGCCGGTGGCGACTTGATGCTTCGTCTTGGCGCTTTTGGCGTGCGCGCCTCGGGCCGCGCCTACCTCTACGAGGCGCTGCACAGCAGTGGTTTCGACACCTACGTGAAGGTCGAGCCCCAGGTGGCGATCGAGGCTCTGGTCCAGTTCTGATCGTAAAAAGAGCGCGGCGGCCTTGACAGGATCGCCGCGCGATACAAATGTAGACAAGCCGCGCGTCCTGGCGCGGCCCGCGGGCCTCGCGCGCGCGGTTTCCTCGGCAAGAACGAAAAACAGCGGACCAACTTAGAGAATGTCCCGTAACGTGTACGTGGGGAACCTCCCCTACCGCATCTCTGACGACGAGGTGCGGGAGATTTTCGCCCAGGACGGCCGCGAGGTCGTCAGCGTCAACCTGATCATCGACCGCGAGACCGGCAAGCCGAGGGGCTTCGGCTTCGTGGAGTTCGCCGACGAGGCGCAGGCCGAGGCAGCCGTGCAGGCCCTGGACGGCGCGAACATCGGCGGACGGCCGCTCAAGGTCAACATCGCCCGCCCGCGCGAGGGCGGCGGCGGCGGCTACGGCGGCGG
>VGRE01000470.1 GCA_016875435.1 Deltaproteobacteria bacterium
ACGGAAAGAGCGACCAGACCGGCACGAGCTGGACCGACAACGGCTGGGTCTTCTGCGGCGGGTCCTACCCCCTCTACTGCTTCGAATCGTAGGCGCGCGGGCGGGGCCCGAAGTGGTACAACGGCGGCCATGTGGATGCTCCTCGCCTGCGCCGACCCGATGCGGGAAAGCGCCGACCCGCCGTTGCCCGACTCGGGCGAGCCCGTGGTGGACAGCGCGCCGCCCGGGGAAGACTCGTCGCCCCCGGAGGACACGAGTCCCCCGGAGGACAGCGCCCCGCCTGACGACACGGCCCCGCCCGAGGACACCGGCCCGGACACCTGGCGCAGCGCGCTCTACCCGGAGGACTGGACGCCGGCGCACACCCACTCCAGCGGCCACTTCCTCCACGACTTCAGCTTCGCCGGCTACCACGCGGGGGAGGCCCCCCTTCCCACGCCGCCCGGCCCGAGCTTCGACGTGACCGCCTACGGGGCCGACCCCACCGGGGCGGCGGACAGCGCCGCCGCCGTGCAGGCCGCCATCGCCGCCGCGAGCGCCGCCGCCCCGGCCGTGGTCGACTTCCCCGCGGGCACCTTCCGGCTCGACAGCGCGCTGCGGGTGAGCACCTCCGGCGTGGTCCTCCGCGGCCAGGGACCCGCCGCCACCTTCCTGTACTTCACCCAGGGCGAGGGCGTGTCCTACGCGGCCCACCTCACCTTCGCCGGCTCCCAGGCCTACGGCACCGAGTCGCTGCTCACGGCAGACGGCGCGAATCGCGGCTCCACCTTGAGCCTCGCGAGCGTGGACGGCCTCGCGGTGGGCACCGAGGTGGTGGTCGGCTTCACCATCACCGACGCCTTTGTGGCCGACCACCAGATGACCGACGTCTGGTACTCCTTCAACGGCCTGTGGCGTCCCTTCTTCCGCCGCACGCTCACCGCGGTGGACCCGACCACCAACACGGTGACGCTCGACGTTCCGCTCCGCTACGACGTGCTCCTGCGGGACGGCGCCAGCCTCAAGACGGTCAGCGGCCAACTCACCGAGTGCGGGCTGCAGGACCTCGCGATCAGCAACGTCAACGACTGGAGCGTGGCCTGGACGGAGTCCCAAACCCAGGCGGTGTCCTTCTCCGGGGTGAAGGACTGTTGGGTGAAGAGCGTGGTGAGCTGGGAATCGCCGCTCTCCACCGATGGGCGAGGAAAACACCTGATGTCGGGCGGGATCGAGGTGGCGGACAGCCGGCGGGTCACGATCGCGGACTCGGTGATGGAGCACCCGCAGAACCGGGGCGACGGCGGCAACGGCTACCTCTTTCAGGTGGCACGTAGCAACGAGGTGCTCACCGCAGACAGCACCGCCCGCGACGGCCGCCACAACTTCATCCAGAACTGGGACTTCGGAAACAGCGGTTGCGTGTGGCTCCGCACCGTCAGCGAGGACGGCCGGGCCTACCTCGCGGACTGGGACCCCATCGGCTACGTGGCCTACAGCGAATTCCACCACTCGCTCGCGATGGCCAACCTGATCGACCAGAGCGAAGCGAGCGATGGCTGGCAGGCGGTGAACCGCCAGGGAGAGAGCAGCGGCGCGGGACACTCCGCCACCCAGACCGTGTGGTGGAACCTCCAGGGCGGCGGCTATCTCCGCTCCCTCCAGTACGGCGACGGCTACGTGGTGGGCACCCTCGACATGGATATCCACGTCGACCCTACCGAGTGGGACTGGAACAACTCGGGCGAAGGCACCGAGCCCGAGGACTGGGTCGAGGGGGAGGACCTGGCGCCCACGCTCGAACCGCAGTCGCTCTACGAGGACCAGCTCGCGCGCCGGCTGGCGAGTCCCTGAACTCGGGAGCCCCTACGACCCTGTGGCGATGACCGCCGGGCCGCGAGGCGCGCCCGGGTGAAGGTGGCCGGCGACGCCCCGCCCGGTTGGGCGGAGCTGCCCAGGCGCGTATTCGGCGTCGATGGCTGGGCATGCCCAGGTTGTGGGGGGCGGATGCGGCTGCGGACGGTGGTGGTGGGCTCGCCCGCGAGCACGACGATCGTGACCGGGCTGCTCCGCTCGAGGGGCCCGCCCGCGCCACGCGGGGGCGGCGACGACCAGAGGGTCCACACAAGCGCGTAGACGGGGCTGGAGGGCGGAGCTACGCCCG
>VGRE01000471.1 GCA_016875435.1 Deltaproteobacteria bacterium
CCGCCTCGCCGTGGCCGTCTGTCTCATCGCCGTCGTCGGCATGGGCGCTTGGCCGACGCCGTTCATCACCAACGCGCTCGACGCGGCGGCGGTTTTTTTTAGGTAGGTCGGTCGACGAAGCGGCGGCCTCCCGGGCGCGTGTATTTCCCCCCTGGTGCCGATCGGGTCTCGGTGTTCAAGCGGCCAACGTAGCCGCTCCCCTACCCACCGTGAATCGTCTTGACCCGGCCCGTTGTGCGGCGCGAGGTTAGATGATTCCCACCGACCCGCCCGCCCCATGAAGTCCTCGCACCCCACCAACCTTTTCGACGACGTCTTCTTCGACGACTCCTTTCTCGACGCCCCGCCGATCCGGCCCAAGCTCCGCCGGGCGCGGGCCATGCCCGGCGCGCTGGTGCCGCAGTTCGTCAAGGTGGGTGACTTCTGGGTCCCCGACGAGTGGAAGCTCCGTGCGGACGCGGTCGAGGACGTGCAGGCGTGCCGTGTGCGCCGCTCGATCGTTCGCCGCCGGCCGCCCATCGACTTCGAGTCCCTGCTGGAGCTCGGCGAGCTCTTCGGGGTCAATCCCGTCGACGGCGCCGAGCCCCACCTGTTTCACGTCCGGGTGGCCGGGTCCGAATACTGCTACGCGCCCGAGACGCGCGTGGCTCGCGGGCCCGCCGGCGAGGCCCTGATCCGGCTCGACGTCCCCGGAGGCATCCTCCTGGTACCCCGCCGCCACCCACGCAAACCTCCGCCCGGCGCACGGCCGGACCTGCGTGACTGGGTGGAGGTCGTGTGTGTCTTCGACCACGAGGGGCTGTTCCACGCCGCGCCCCTCGCCGACGGTTGGCGCTTCGCCCTCGTTTGGGGGCCAAGTGTGCCGGCGCTCGAGCCACTGCTCCGCGCGATGCACGCGCAAGACGCGGGCTTCTTGACCCTCCAGCGCGACCCCGATGCACCGCGCCGCTTCGAGGAGCCCCTCGACTTCGTGCTCCCCTCCGACGACGCGGCGACGTACCTGGATGCCCTGTACCGGCTTGCCCGCGACGGCATCCTCTCGGTCGCCCACCTCGACCCAACCCGGCGGCCGCAGCCCGTACTCCGCATCTATCCCGGGGCGAGCGCCTACGTCGCCGAGCTCTGGTTCCAGTACGACCGCCTCCTCGTGCCTCCCTTCGACGTCCCACACTCGGCCGAGACCGGGAGCCGTGAGCGGTTCGTCGTGCGACACTTCGCCACCGAGGAGAGCGCGCTAGAGACCATCGTCGGGCTGTTCGGCGAGCCCGACGAGCCTGGGACGTGGCTGCTCACCCCTCGCCGAGTGGAGGGGCACCGCTCGGCCCTCGGGACTCTCCAGCGCGAGCACGGCTGGCAGGTGGAGGTCGCCTACGAGCCAACGAGCCGTGGCCGACGCAAGCGCCGCGCCACCGGCCTCAAGAGCGAGCCCGTCTTCCGCAAGCTCGCCGATGAGCCCTTGGACAGGGAGGGGGAGCTCGCCTACCAGCGCTATTCGGAGCGTGCCTTGGCCCTCGCGGCCGAGGAGGCCGACGAGATCGCTCGGGCTCTGGCGGAGTCGGCTCGCCCCGATGATGCGTTCCCCGACGGAGACGTCGGCCCAGACGCGGACGCAGACGAGACCGCCTTCCCGCCAGAGGCCGCCAAGCCGGAACGCCGGCTGCCCCTCGTCGACCTTCGACGATCCATCGAACACTTCGTTGTTGGCCAGCAGTTCCACCTGCTCGCCCAGCGGATGCGGAAAGTCACCGAGCTGCGCCGGCTTCAGGCGACCGAGCGGCAGAGCTCCGAGACGCTCGCCCAGGCGCTGGCCTTTGCCGAAGGCATGGTGACGCAGGCCGGCCACCGCGTGAAGGCCCACCAACGCGACGCCCTCCGCGGTGTGTTGCACCGTCTGTGGGCCGGCGAGGGGGCGATTCTCGCGCTTCCCGTGGGCTATGGCAAAACCCTGGTCGCCCTGTTGGTCGCGGTGACGCTCCAGCGGCTCGGCGTGGTCCAGTCGCCGGTGCTCTGGATTGGCACGAAGTCCACGCTGGTGAGCCTGCGGGGCGATCTGGAGAAGTTCATGCCGGCGCTGCGGGTGAACGACTACACCGGGCCGCGGCGCCAGCAGACGTTCGTCGGCATGGATCTC
>VGRE01000472.1 GCA_016875435.1 Deltaproteobacteria bacterium
CGAGACGCTCGCGGATCTGCCGGGCGGTCACGTACTTGCCCTCGCGCCCCGACATCGGCGAGCTGTTGGCGGAGAAGGTCATGCCGATGGTGGGCTCGTCGACCTTCAGGCGCGGCAGGGGCTGGGGGTTGTCGAGCGCGGTGAAGCTGTCGCCGATGTTGACCTCGGGGATGCCGGCGATGGCGCCGATGTCGCCGGCGACGAGCTCGGCGGCGGCCACGCGCTTCATGCCCTCGAACTGGAACAGCGACGTGACGCGCACCCGCTTGGGCTCGCCGTTCTCGCCGACGTGGGCCACGTCGGTCTTCTCCTTGATCGCCCCGGCGGCCACGCGCACGATCGCGAGCCGACCCACGTAGTTGTCGTAGTCGAGCTGGGTGACGAGCGCGCGCAGCGGCCCCTCGCTCACCGCGCGCGGCGGTGGGATGCGCTTGATGATCGTCTCGAACATCGGCAACAGGTCGTCGCCCTTTTCCCCGTAGGTGGCGGTACACCAGCCGTCGCGGGCCACCGCGTAGAGGATGGGGAACTCGATCTGCTGGTCGTTGGCGCCGAGGTCGATGAACAGGTCGTACACCTCGTTGACGACCTCCTGTACCCGCGCGTCGGGACGGTCGATCTTGTTGACGCACACGATGATGGCGAGCCCCTGCTCGAGCGCCTTGCGGAGCACGAAGCGCGTCTGCGGCAGCGGTCCCTCGCTCGCGTCGACGAGCAGCATCGCGCCGTCGACCATCTTCAGCGTGCGTTCCACCTCGCCGCCGAAGTCGGCGTGGCCCGGCGTGTCGACGATGTTGATCTTGGTGTCGCCCACGTGGATCGAGGCCACTTTCGCCATGATGGTGATGCCGCGCTCGCGCTCGAGGTCCATCGAGTCCATCACGCGCTCGGCCACCTGCTCGTTCGCCCTCCAGGTGCCCGCCTGGCGCAACAGGCCATCGACCAGGGTGGTCTTGCCGTGGTCGACGTGGGCGATGATGGCGAGGTTGCGTAGATTCACGACGGCACCCGGGGTTGGGGGGCCGCGCGACTAACCCCTAGATGGGGAAGGGGTAGGTGATCGTCAGCGGGTCGCCGTCGAAAGGGGGGAACTGGATCGCCTTGACCGCCCCGGAGAGGCAGCCGTCGAAGTAGGTGTCTTTCCACTCGCCGCTGGGGATCTTCGCGCTCGACACGGTGCCGCTGGACTGCACCGTGAGCTTCACCTTCACGCCGCTCGGCAGCGAGCCGCCGTCGTTCTTCTGTTTGATGAAACAGAGCTTCACAGCGTTGTTGTTCTTGATCATCGTGTCGATCACCCGCGTGTCGAGCGCGGCGGTCTTGGTCGTGGTGGCCACGGGCTCGGCGGCCCTGGCCGCGGTGGTCGACGTGGAGGCGGACTTGGTGCTGGTGCTGGTGGACTTCGTCGTCGTGCTCGCGGGCGGCGCGCTGGTGCTGGTGCTCGTCGTCTTCGGCTGGATGCGCTCGGGCGCAGGGGACGGCGACGAGGTGGTGGTGGACTTGGTCAAATAGCTGGTGGGCGTGGACTTGGCGGTCGCTTGCGAGGGCGCGGGCGGGGTGACCACGGGGGCCGACGCGAGCGCGGGAGGCGTCGCCACCGGCTCGGCGGGCGGCGGGGTGGTGGCTTCCACCGGGTCGGCCAGTGTCAGCACCGGGTCGGGCTCGGGTGCCTTGGGCGCCTCTACCGGGGCCTGGGGGGGCTCGGGCTGCTTCGCCACGGCGACGGTCGCCGGTGACATGCCGGGGTCGGTGTCGAAGTGGGCGACCCAGTTCACCGCGCCCTGCCCCACGCCGCCCATGAAGGCCAGCACGAAGCCGCCGCCCAGCGCCAGCGGGATGCTGGCCTTGCGGGTGCCGCGGTCGCCGGTGAGCACGACCAGCGCCGATCCCACGCCGCCGAGCAGCGCGACGAAGTTGCCGAGTCCGCCGACGATCGTGCTGCCCACCAGCCCGTTGACGAGGATGAGCAGGACGCCGAAGACGGACAGCAACGAGAGCAGCAAGGCGACGGTGAGGTCGCCTGCGGGGTTGAAGCCGCCGGCGGTGGCGGGAGCGACGAGGGGTGCCGACGCGGGCGGCGCCGAGGCCGCCGGCGAGGGCGAGGGCACGTAGGCGGGCGGCGGCGCG
>VGRE01000473.1 GCA_016875435.1 Deltaproteobacteria bacterium
CGCCGCGCATCCTGCGCGTGGCCCGGCAGCGTTGGGAGGCTCGGAACGTCGGCAAGCCCGGGCCGGTGTGGATGCCCGGCGACATGCGGTGGCTCCCGGCCGGCGGTCCCTACGACCTCGCGATCCTGATGGACGGCGCCTTCGGCATGTTCGACGACGACGCCGAGCACCTGCGCTCGCTCGGCAGCATCGCCGACCAGCTCCGCCCCGGCGGTCGCATCGTGGCGGTGACGATGAACCCCTACCACTGGTCGGGCAAGGCACGCGCGCTCCACGTGCCCCCCGGTGTCATCGCCGACGATATCGACGTGCTCCGGAGCTACCGCTTCGAGGCCGCCCGCGGGCGCATCGAGGACAAGGCGGTGGTCTTCAAGAAGGGTGTCCGCCACGAGCCGCCCCCCCAGTCGCTGCGCGCGTGGACGCCGGTGGAGCTGGTGTCGCTGTTTCGTGCCGCCGGCTTTCACCAGGTGCGCGTACACGGCACCGAGGGCTGGTCGGTGCCCGACGAGCCCCTGCCCGTGCACCCGACCGAGAGCGTGTACCTCTGGACCGTGGCAAGCTTGTAGCGATGCTCGCGCTCTTGCTCTTGGCCTGCGACGGGGGCGAGGCCACCTACCCGAAGGACACCGGCAACCCCGGCGAGAGTTCCCCGCCCGACAGCGAGGACTCGTCGCCGGACAGTTCTGTGGATTCAGGTCGCGACACAAGTGACACGGGAGGCGGCGCCGACACCGATTCCAGCGACATCGACGAGACCGGCGACACCGGCAACGGCGCCGACACCGGGGAGGTGGTCACCGGGCCGGCGGTGATCCTCTTCATCGGCGACGGCATGGGATTCGAGCACGTGGAAGGCGGGGGCGTGTACCTCACAGGCGCGGCCGGCTCGCTGACGATGGAAACGCTGCCCGTCCGGGGACGTCTCCGCACGGCGTCGCTCTCGGGTTTGACCGACAGCGCCGCCTCGTCCACGGCCTATGCCACGGGCAGCAAGACTTTCAACGGGATGATCGGCCTGGACCGCGACGGGCTCGAGATCGAGAACCTCGGCGAGCGGGCGCGAGCCCTGGACATGTCGGTGGGGCTGGTGACCACCGACGACCTCACCGGCGCCACGCCCTCGGCCCAGTGGGTACACGTGGAGGATCGCGGCGACAGCGAGGTGATCGCCGAGGCGTACCTCGCTGACATGCCGGATCTGGCCCTCGGCGGCGGATACCTCGCCTTCGAAGACCTGCTGGCGTCGGCGTCGGTCAACCTCTTGCGCACGTCTTCCGAACTCGCGGCGGCGGCCTACGACGGGCGCCCGCTGCTCGGCCTGTTTGCCGACGGCACATTCCCCTTCGTGGCGCAGGGCTACGAGGCCGACCAGCCCACCCTCGCCGAGATGACCGAGGCGGCGCTCGGCTGGCTGGAAGGCGATGCCGACGGCTTCTTCCTCCTCGTCGAAGGGGCCCGCATCGACCACGCCAGCCACGGCAACGACGAGAACTCGGTGTACGACGAGGTGGTGGCCTTCGACGAGGCCATCGCCGTCGCCATGAGCTGGGCCGCCTCTCGCGACGCGACCATCGTCGTGACCGCCGACCACGAGTGTGGCGGCCTCTCCGTGGGCTCGAGCGGCACCGCCGGGGTGGTGCCACCCACCGAGTGGCGCTGGGGCAAGCACACCAACGCCGACGTGCCGGTGTTCGCGACCGGCACCCTGGCCACCGCGCTCGATGGCGTCCGGGAAGACCAACTCTGGGTCCACGCGGTCCTCGCCGCCGCGATCGACGGTGCCACCAGCGTCACCGCGCCGACCGTGCCCGCTCTGGTCGACGGCTACACCGGCGACCTCGGCGCGCAGGTGACCGTGCAGGCGCAGGCCACCAGCTTTGGCGCCGGCTACAACCAGCTCGATGGGCTGCGCGTGACCGCCGATGCCGACGGCCTCCGCGTGGGCGTCGATGGCGTGTTCGAGCGAGACAGCAACACCGCGTACGTGTTGCTCGACCTTGACTACGGTTCATCCAGCGGCTGGGGCGCGGGCACTTCCCTCGGCGACACGATCGGCGAGGTCGACGCGGCGATCACCACGCTCGACATCAGCGTGAGCGCCAGCGGGGTGGGTTTCGACGCGGTG
>VGRE01000474.1 GCA_016875435.1 Deltaproteobacteria bacterium
CCCGCCGCGCGGCGCGCGGAGGCGAGGAAACCGGACCCCGTGTCAGTCACGCTCACGCGGGCGGTGCCCATGTCGCTGCGCCCGGTGACGACGCTCAAGACGTGCCGTTCCGACGCGCGCTCGCTCCCTAGCCGCTCCATGGCGTCGATCCCGTTTCGGAGCAGGGCGCCGATGGCCTCCACCAGCGCGTCGTGAGCCCCGAGCACGCGTGGGGCAGCCGGGTCGAGTCGCGTCTCGAGGTGGATGCCCAGCGTTGCCAGTCGATCCCGGTGCCCGCTGGTGGCAGCGAGGACCAGCTCGTTCGTGTCGAGCGCGAGCATGGAGCGCTGGTGTCCCTCGGCCTCGCGCCGCAAGCCTGCCGTGAACTCGCCAACCCGGGCCTGCGCCGCCCGCAGGGACGAGCGAGCTCGCTCCGCGTCGGCGCTCGCCAGGGCGGTCGAGGCCCGTCCCAGGTCGCCCTCGATCGACTCCATCTGCGCGAGCAGGGCCGCCGCCACGGCCGCCGGGCCGTGAGGGGCGGCGGCCGCCGTGCGACCTAGCCGCGCGTTCTCCTCCTCCATCACGTGCCGCTGGACAGCGAGAATGATGTCTTGCCGCATGGTGTCGACGTGCCAGGGCTTGGGCACGTAACGGAAGAGCACGCCGCGGTCGGCGGTCTCGAGCACGAGCGGCAAGTCGGCGTGGGCGGCGAGCAGCAAGCGCACCGTCTCCGGGCTCTGTTCGGCCACCCAGCTGAGCAGGTCCAGCCCCAGCATGCCCGGCATGCGGTGGTCGGCGATCACCACCGCCACGCGCTCGGCGTGCAGGATGGCCATCGCCTCCTCGGCGTCGTTGGCGAAGGAAAGGGAGAACTCGTGCCCGAAGTTGAACTCGAACACCTGAAGGTTGAGCGGCTCGTCGTCGACCACCAGGACGCGGTGGTGGCGGAAGTCGGGTTCAGCGGGAGCAGCGAGGGTCATGGGGAGCGCAACCACGCGATGGTAGCACGCCCCGACCAAAACTTCATGTACTACATTAAAATCGCCCTTGCCCTGTCAAGCCCACGTGGTACCCGACCGCCACCGCCTCGGGGTCGTCCTGGATGAGGAGCGTCACCCCCTGATGAGTGCCTAAACCGAAGTTTTGACCTAGATCCCAGATGAACCCCGGGCCGGTGCGAAGTCCCAGATCGCCGCGGCTGCCGTACATGATGATCTGCGTGTTCGTCAACGCTTTCGTCTTGCTACGCACCTGGACGTAATAGCGAAGTCCGAGGCCGAGCTCCATGTTGGTGCGCCCGTCGTCGGGGCCCACCGGCGTCATGGTGAGCGTCAGCTCGGGCTCGAAGGCCCCGCCGACGTTCACGCCCATCGCCACTTCCGTGAACAGGCCGTACTGTGGGCCACCGTTCACGTCGGCGATGACGAAGGCCGCCTCCACGCCGGGACTCACCCGCAGCGTGATCTGGCCGTCATGCAGGAGATCCGGGTTGAGTTCGCGGGTGACCGACAAGACCTGCTCGCGCGGGATGGCGATCTCCGACTGCCCCTCGAGCCGGATGCGGAAAGTGTCGCCCCTCTCGACGATCTTGCCGCACCAGCGCGTGCCGTCCTGGGTGACGATCACGTCCTCATAGCGGAGGTTGACGCGCTTGGACAGCTTGTAGCCGCTCGCCGCCTCGGCAAGGGGCGACCAAAGGGCCAGCAACACGGGGAGCAGCAGCATCGCGGGGAAGCCTCGACTGCCTGCGTAACATAGGGTGAACGTCCGCTCATTCGCACGGCAGCGGCATCTGCGATAGTCCCGCCCGCCTCGCAGGGAGCCCCCGGGAATGCCCGAGCCGCGCTGTTTCGTGCTCTTGCCCGCCACCCGCGCCCATTTGTGCGCGGCGGTGGCGGCCCTCCGCGCCACGCCGGTGCTCGACCTCACCAGCGACGCCGTCGCCCAGGTCCCGGCCGGGGCCTGGGTCCGTGCGCGCGAGGCCTCGACCGCTCCCGGCCAGGGTGCGATCATCGCGCAGGCGGGCGAGCCGCACCCCTCGCGGCCCACCTGGATCGAGCGCGTCGACGGCAGCCCCGCCGGGCCGGGCTTCGCCGGCGTCGTCCTGCGCGG
>VGRE01000475.1 GCA_016875435.1 Deltaproteobacteria bacterium
GCCCGCCAGCGAGGCGGTGCGCAGGTCGCCCGCGAGTTCCGCGTCCACCAGCGCGGCCGAGAGCGCGTCGAGCGCCTCGTCGACCTGACCAGCCTGGAGCGCCACCACCCCGAGGCCCACGCCGGCGCGTGCCCGGTGGCGCGGGTCGCGCGACCCGTCGCGCACGGCCCGCCATGCCCGGGAGGCCCCGGGCCCGTCACCGAGGAACCAGTGAAGGGTCGCCAGCAAGAGGCGCCGTTCATCCCTCACCTCCTCGGGCGCCTGGTCGGCGTCCACCGCCTCGATCAGGGCCGCGATGGCCTCCGCGTGCCGGTTGCCCTCGATCGCCACGCGCGCCCGCGCGAGCACGGGGTCCTCCGCCCAGCTCGGTCGCGACACGGCGCGCGCCCGCTCCACGACGGTCTCGGGGTCTGGCGCCGTGGCGAGGAGTGGACCGCGAAAACACTCGGCGGCCAGTCGCCAGCGATCGCCGGCGCGCACGGCCACGCCCAGCCTCTCGAGTTCGGACAGGCCCTCGCTCGCGGCCACGCGCGACACCTCGGCCACCTGCTCGGCGGTGGCCGCCTCGCTCAGCGCCGCCAGCGCCTGGGCCGCGCTGGCGGTGTCCAGATCGAGCAAGTCGACCCAGGGCGACACGTCGAGCGAAGGGGGCGGCTCCATCCCCAGCACCCCCTCGGCGCTGCCCTCTCGCAGGCAGGCCTCCACCAGCCGCGCATGACCGCCGGTCCACGCGTGTACCCGCTCGGCCACCGTCGCCAGCGACGGCGTGCGCGGAGCGGCCGCGAACACCGAGCGGCGGATGTCGCCCACGCCCAGCGGCAAGAGCTCGACCACCTCGGCGCCTTCGACCGGTAGCGAGGTGACCACCAGCAAGGCCTCGCCGTCGTCGATACGTGCCAGCTGTCGCGACAGGGACAGCTCGTCGTCGGCGAGCACACAGGTGATGGCTCGGCGCGCCGCGCTCGCCCGCGCCAGCGTGCCGACCCAGTCCTGGCCCGCGCCCACCTGCCCCCGCAGGGCGAGCACCACCCCCTCGCCCGAGGACACGCGGTCGAGCGCGGCGGCAACGTGATCGGCGGCCGCTTGCCGACCCGCGAGGATCGGTGCTTCCGAGGGGAGCACGGCGAAGAGCGCAGCGCGTACCTCCTCCATCGACCGGAAGCGACTAGCGGGACGGGGCTCCAGGAGGCGCTGGATGACCGCCTCGAGGTCCACCGGGACGGTGGGGTCCACCTCGCTCGGCGGCCGGGGACGGGTGCCACTGGCCCGGGCCCGGGCATCGGCGAAGGGTCGCCGCCCCGCGAGCAGGAAGTAGAGCAACAACCCGAGCGCGTACTGGTCGGCCCGCGCGTCGACGCGCCCGCCGCAGAGCTGCTCGGGGGCGGCCCAGGCCGGCGTGCCCACCAGCGCGTCCGCCTGCCCGGGAGGGCCGGCCACGCCGAAGTCCACCAGCATGGCACGTGCACCCACCAGCACGTTGGCCGGCTTCACGTCGCGGTGCACGATGCCTTGCTGGTGGATGTACGCGAGGGTGGACGCGAGCTCGTCGGCGATGAGGCGCGCGCGGGCGTGCCGCTCGGCGACCGGTCGGGCGCGCAGCTTCTCGGCGAGCGTCGACAAGTCGGGGCCATCGAACAGTGTCATCGCGAACCAAGGGCGCCCGTCGATCTCCCCCCGGTCGAGCAGGGCCGGGATGCCGGGGTGCGAGAGGCGCCCGAGCTGCTCCATCTCCGCCTCGAAACGCCCGCGATCCGCACCCGCGTGGAGCACCTTGATCGCGGCGCGGGCGACGCCGTCGTGGCTAGCCCACACCTCGGCCATCGCGCCCTCGCCGAGCGCGCGGTCGAGCACCCAGCGCCCGGGCTGGTCGCCCGCCGCGAGGCGCCTGGCTGTCAGGCGCCGCCCCCACGGCCGCGGAAGCTCGCCTGCCACGCGCTCGGGAGTCGCGACATGATCGCCGCGTAGCCCGCCTGTGCCTCGCGGGCGAGACGGTTGGACTCCGCCGCGTCGGCGCACACCCGCGCGGCGAGAGCGGCAGCGTCGAGGCTGAGCATCCGGAAGCCGCGGGAGGCCGCCAGTCGC
>VGRE01000476.1 GCA_016875435.1 Deltaproteobacteria bacterium
GGCCCGCGCGAGCGCCGAGCTCAGCTGGTCGACGGTGCGCCGGCCGCCGACATTGCGCGGGAGCGCCGGGAGCGGCAGGACGGGGGTCCCGGTGGCCCGCAGCCGCGCCAGCGCCTCGCCGGTGGCCGCTTCCAGTCCCTCCTCCCAGCGTCCCGCCGCGATCACCTCGCCGGCGGCGCCCTCCGGGGTCTCGGCCTCCAGGCGCCCGAGCAGCGCGGCTTCCGCCGCCGTCAGGGTGGGCATCGAGGCGCGGTTGAGCAGGATCATCTCCACGGAGAGCCCCCGCACGTCGCGATTGAGCTTCAGCGCGGTCTCGAGCGTCTCGTTGACCACCATCTCCTCGGGGATGCCAACCAGGACCAGCCGCGTGTCGGCCCGGCCGTACATGGCGAGGAGATCGTCGGCGCACTTGCGAATCGGGCCGGCCGCGAAGAGTCGCTCGGCGGTGAGCGGCACCGACAGCATCGCCACCGCGTTGCCAGACGCCGGCAGGTCGACCACCACCGTGTCGTAGCGCCGGGCCAGCTCCGACACCCGCCAGAGCATGACGAGGTCGCGCGCGCCGGGGGTCACCTGCAGGAAGAGGCTCACCACCCGGTTCTTCATGATGAGCCGCACGATGCGTCGCATGGAGACGAGGCTCTCGACCCAGTCCTCCAGCGCCCGCGCCCACTCGATGTTGCAGGTGGACAGGTTCTTCTCCACCTCCACCGGCTCGTAGCCCGTGGGCTTGCCGAAGATCACCGGCAGGGTGGGGTGCTGGTTGTCGACCTCGACCACCAGCGCGCGCCGCCCCTGCGAGGCCGCGAGGCGACCGATGGCCGCCGCCACCGACGTCTTGCCCACGCCGCCCTTCCCCGTGAGGAGGAGCACGCGAGACCGGTACAAGGCGCGCGTGTCGGCGGGCATCGGCTACCAGCGCATCAGGGTCGCGCCCCAGGTGAGGCCGGCCCCGAGCGCGGCGAGGAGCACGAGATCGCCCGGTTTCACGCGGCCCTCGAGGACGGCCTCGTGCAAGGCGATGGGGATGCTCCCCGCGGTGGTGTTGCCGTACTTCTGGATGTTGTGCACCACGCGCTCGGCCGGGAGCCCCAGGTTGCGCGCCACCAGCTCGTTGATGCGCATGTTGGCCTGGTGGGGCACCAGCAAGGCGATGTCGGAGAGCTGCAACCCGTTGCGACGCAGCACGCTGTGGACCACCTCGGGGAGCTTCTCCACCGCGTGCTTGAACACCGCCTTGCCGTCCATCTTCGGGTAGTGACGCCCCTCCTCCAGCATCCGCGCCGTGAGCCGGGGGTTGAGCCGGGAGGCCGGGGCCTCGACCATCAGGATCTCGGCGTAGCGACCGTCGGCGTGCAGCTCGTGGTCGAGCAGCCCCGACTCGCTCCGCGACAGGCTCACGACGGCCGCCCCCGCGCCATCGCCGAACAGCACAGACACGTCGCGACCGCGCGTGCTCATGTCGAGCCCGGTGCTGTGGACCTCGCCGCCGACCACGAGCACGTTCTTCGCGAGCCCGCTGCGCACGTAGGCGTCGGCGGTGGCGAGGCCGTAGAGGAAGCCGGTGCACTGGTTGCGGATGTCGAGCGCGGCCACGCCGGGGATGCCGAGGCGGGCGCCGAGCAGGCAGCCCGACCCCGGGAAATTCAGGTCGGGCGAGAGCGTGGCGAAGATGACGAGGTCGATGTCGGCGGGCTCGAGTCCTGCCTCGGCCAGCGCCTGCCGCGCCGCGTGCTCGCCGAGCTCGGAGGCGCCCACGTCGCCCTCGACCCAGCGGCGCTCCCGGATGCCGGTGCGCTGGACGATCCACTCGTCGCTGGTCGCCATGAACGCCGCCAGCTCGTCGTTCTTGACGACGCGCGGCGGCAGGAAGTGTCCCATCCCCACGATCCGGCCTTGCACCGAGACTCCCAGGAAGCGGCCGCAACTATCCCGGCGCGGCTACACGTCGAGGTTGCGCACGTTGAGCGCGTTCTGCTGGATGAAGTTGCGGCGCGGCTCCACCTCGTCGCCCATGAGGATGTTGAACACCTCGTCGGCGGCGTAGAGGTCTTCCACGTGTACCTGCTGGAGCGT
>VGRE01000477.1 GCA_016875435.1 Deltaproteobacteria bacterium
CGCAGTAGAGGAGGCGCGTGCCGGCACCCGACACGAGCAACGGCGCCGTCAGGCTCGTCGGCGTCGGGCGGTCCGTCCGCGCGAGGTAGCGGCGCAGGGCGGCGACGGTGGTGGGATGGAGCGGCACGAGGCGCGACTTGCCGAACTTGCCCCTGCGGACCGTCAGGGTCCCCTCATCGGCGTCCAGGTCGGCGACGTCGAGCCCGATCGCCTCGCCCACGCGCATGCCGGTCACGGCGAGCAGGCCGATGAGCGTGGCGTACGTGGCCGTCCGGTGCGGCGTCCGCAGGACCGCCGTGGCGGCCATGAGCGCCGCGACCTCGGCGTCGGCGTACAGGTACGGCGTGGCGCGCCGCCCCTCGTCGGGGAGCAGGCCGGCCGGGATCGGCTCGTGGACCGGGTCGAGGGCGTGGAGGTGGGCGGCGAAGCCACGCACCACCGTGAGCCGCATCGCGTGCCAGCGGCGACCGCCATGCGCCGGGAGCGTCGCCCAGGCGAGGGCGGCCTCGACCGTGACGCGCTCCGCGCCGATCGCGTCGAGGTGCGCGGTGAACTGGGCGAGCAGCTTCCCCGCGCGCACGAGCCGGAAGCCGAGAGCGCGCCGCAGGGCGAGGTAGTCCGCGAGCGCGGGGTCGAGGCGGCTCATGCGCCACCGCCCGGCCAGGGGCGCGCGAGCCCCCGGAGCGCCACCGTGTCGACCTTGGCGTAGATGGCGGTCGTGAGCGCGCGGCGGTGCCTGAGGACCTGGCCGACCTCCGCGAGCGAGCCGCCCGCCCGGAGCATGCCGGTCGCCGCCGTGTGGCGCAGGCGGTGGGCATGGACCGTCCCGAGACCCGCCCGCGCCCCCGCCGAGGCGACGACCTGGGTCACCCCGCCGGATGTGAGCGCATGATGGGGCGCCCTGGCGCGGATGAACACCGCCCGGTCGAGCGCGCTCGCGGGACGGCCCGCGCGGAGATACGCCACGATCGCCTCCCCGACGTCGGCGGGCAGCGGCAGCCGCTCGACCCGATCGCCCTTGCCGTGGACGACGAGCTCGCCCGCCCGCCAGTCGATGTCGTCGAGCGCCAGGCGGGCCACCTCACCCGCCCGCAGCCCGAGCCGGGCCAGCAGCACGAGGATCGCGAGGTCCCGGCGCCCGGTGGCGCGCCGCGGGTCGGGAGCCGCGAGCAGGCGCTCCACCTCGCCGCTCGTCAGGGCGCGCGGCAGGGCCGCCAGCCGCCATGCCGCGACCCGCGGCACGGCCGCGACGAGCGAGCGCGACAGCACGCCCCCGAGATGGAGGAAGCGCAGCAGCGAGCGCAGCGCGGTCAGCGTGAGCCGCGCCGACCCGTGCGCCATGCGGGGGCAGCGGCCCGCCACGAAGGCCGTGACGTCCGCCGCGGTCAGGTCGGCGAGGGCGAGCCCGTCGGGCCGGGCGCGGCTCGCCAGGAACGGCCTCAGCACGTGCTCGTAGCCGTCGATGGTGGTCGGCGCGAGGCTCCGCTCGATGGTCAGATGACGGCGATAGCGCGCGAGCAGCCCAGCGATCGCGTCGGCCGGCCCGGGACAGGGCGCGTCCGGGACGATGCCGAGGCCTCGCAGGTGGTCGAGGATGGGCCGCACCGCCCGCTCCGAGGTGTAGCGCGTGTGCCCGGCGGCCCGGCGGGCGGCGAGGAACCGGTCCACCTCCTCGGGCGACAGCTGCTCGGGCGCCAGTCGCTCGGCCTCGAGCCATCGGCTCAGGTTCGCGAGCAGTCGCAGCTGGAGCGTGGCGCCCGTGGCCGCGTAACCGACCCGCGCGAGCTCCGTGATGTACCCGGCGGCGTATGGCCGCAGGGGTCCCCTGACCACGACGCGTGACGGATCGTGCATGCCCTCTCCTTCCATGACGGGAGGGAGAGGGTCGATCACGCCACCGGGTTATGCCGACCTCATGGGCCCGTGCCCCTCACGCGGCGAGGGCTCCACCGGTCCAGGTCGGCATAACGGGGAGGTCGGCATAGTGGTTCTTATGCCGAAGTCCCCATAAGAACCACTTCACCCGCAACGCCCAGGACCTCGTCCCCCGTTCGGCCCGGAGCATGGTCGCCTCGG
>VGRE01000478.1 GCA_016875435.1 Deltaproteobacteria bacterium
CACGCGCTGGGTGCCGGGGACGGGCGGTCGCTCCGACGCCCTCGTGACGGGGGGTGGCTTCGCCGAGCGCGAGTGGCGCTGGAGCCAGTGCTGGGATGCCCTCGGGCGACTCACCTGGGAGGGGGAGAGCCTGGGGCTCTTCGAGGAGTCGGGCGACGCGACGAGCTGCGTGTACGGGGAGGTGGCGGAGGTGGATAGGATCTAGGTGGTAGCTGTTAGGTTGTGGGGGGCTCACGGCGCGGGCAGCGCCGTGGCGACGTCGTAGCTGCCGTCGCAGTCGCCCCCGTTGCCGGGCATGTCCTCCAAGACGCCATCGCCGTCGGACTCGCTGGCGCGCACGAGCACGCCATCATCGGCGCCGACAGCCATCGCGAGGTGGCCCGGGCCGTCGACATCGCCCAGTGTCTCGGCCGCGAGCGGGCCAGAGTGCATCGTAGCGGCGATCCCGGCGACGCCGGCGGGACCGCCGCCCACGCCGTAGACAAGCTCGATGGTGTGGGCGCGGTCGCCGGTCGTGTAGCGGGACACCACCAGGAAGTCGTCGTCGCCGCTGGCCCGAGGCTCGCCGGAGGAGGGAGGAGATGGCCCGGTGGGGGCAACCGCGGCGAGCGGTTCCCCCTGTTCCTTGATAGCCGCGCCCCCCTGCCCGGGAGGCCCCGTCCATGCGCGCCAAGGTCTACGTCACCCTCAAGCCCGGCGTACACGACCCCGCCGGCAAGGCCGTCGTCGGCGGCCTCAACCATCTCGGCTTCGACGAGGTGAAGGGCGTGCGCATCGGGAAGTTCTTCGAGATCGAGCTCGACGAGGGGCCCGACGCCGAGGCCCGGCTCAAGGCCATGTGCGAGAAGCTGCTCGCCAACACGGTGATCGAGCGCTACCGCGTGGAGATCGCTTGAATCGGCGCGTGGCCGTCGTCACCTTCCCGGGCAGCAACTGCGACGCCGACGCCCGGCACGCGGTGGCGCTCCACGGGATGGAGGCGGTGCCGGTGTGGCACAAGGACTCTTCGCTGGGGAAAGTCGACGCCGTCATCCTCCCCGGGGGATTCTCCTACGGTGACTATTTGCGATGCGGCGCCATCGCCCGCTTCTCGCCGGTGATGCAAGACGTGGTGCGCTTCGCCGAGTCGGGTGGCCCGGTGCTCGGCATCTGCAACGGCTTCCAGGTGCTGTGCGAGGCGGGTCTCGTCCCCGGCGTGCTGCTGCGGAACTCGAAGCTCAAGTTCCTGTGCCAGGACGTCACCCTCCACATGGAGGGTCGCGACACGCCGTTCACGCGGAACGGCGGCGCCGACATCCGCATCCCCATCGCCCACATGGAAGGCCACTGGTACGCCGACGACGACACCCTCGCCCGCGTGGAGGGCGAGGGCCAGGTGGTGTTCCGCTACGCCGGTGGCGCGCCGAATGGCGCCACGCGCGACGTGGCCGGCGTCTGCAATGCCCGGGGCAACGTGGTGGGGCTGATGCCTCACCCCGAGCGCTACGTGGAGGCCAGCGTGGGCGGCACCGACGGCAAGGTGGTGTTCGAGCGGCTGGTGGAGGTGCTGTCGTGAGTCAATCTCTCGCCAACGACCCGGCGATCACCCCGGCCATCGTGGCCGAGCACGGCCTCTCGCCCGAGGAGTTCCAGGTGGTCCTCGACGGCCTCGGCCGCGCGCCCACCTGGCCCGAGCTCGGCGTGTTCTCGGTGATGTGGTCGGAGCACTGCTCCTACAAGTCCTCGCGGGTACACCTCAAGCGCCTGCCCACCACGGGTCCTCGCGTGGTGATCGGCCCCGGCGAGAACGCCGGGGTCGTCGACATCGGCGACGGCCTGTGCGTGTGCTTCAAGATGGAGTCGCACAACCACCCGTCGTACATCGAGCCCTACCAGGGCGCGGCCACCGGCGTGGGCGGCATCCTCCGCGACGTGTTCACCATGGGGGCTCGCCCGGTGGCGCTGATGGACAGCCTGCGCTTCGGGCGCCTCGACCATCCCAAGACGCGCACCCTGGTCCATGGCGTGGTGGCCGGCATCGGCGGCTACGGCAACTGCATGGGCATCCCCACGGTGGGC
>VGRE01000479.1 GCA_016875435.1 Deltaproteobacteria bacterium
CGGGCCTGCTGGCCTCGGCCACCTGGCGCACCTGGTCGGCGGCGAAGGCGATGGCCTCGCGCAGCGATGGCTCGAGCGCGTCGGCCGCCGCGCGGACCTCCTCGGGGTCCACCACCGGCGAGGTGCCCGCGAAGCCCGGGGCGTCGAAGCGGCGGATGGAGTCCACCACCGCGGCGTCACCCCGGGCGCGAACGTCCGCCAGCGCCGCGGCCACGTCCTCGGCGGGGCCGTCAACTCCGGCCGCGCGAAGGGTGGGCGCGAGCGCCCCGGCCCCGCCCGAGTCCATTGCGATGCGGCGCACGCTCACGGGCGGGCGTCCTCGAAGCGGCGCACCAGGTCGTCCATCAGGGGCGCCTGGATCTTGTGGCTCACGCGGTTCGCGATGAGGCGGGCCGTCGACGCGAAGATCTCCTCGCGCTCCACCAGGCCGTTCTCGCGAAGGGTCCGGCCCGTGGCGACGAGGTCGACGATGCCGTCGCTCAGCCCCACCAGGGGCGCGAGCTCCACCGAGCCGTTCACCTTCACGATGTCCGCCTTGCGGCCGGTCTCCTCGAAGAACCTCTCCGCGCACTTGACGTACTTCGTGGCCACGCGCACCACGCCGAAGCGCTCGATTGCCTCGGCCGTGGGGTCGTCGCCCTCGGGGGTGCACCACGACATGCGGCATCCGCCGAAGCCGAGGTCGGCCAGCTCGTACACGTCGGGCTGCCTCTCGAGGAGCACGTCGCGGCCCACGATGCCGAGATCCGCCGCGCCGCTCTCCACGTAGGTGGGAACGTCGCTCGGGCGCGTGGTGATGTAGGTCGGCCCGTCGGGCACTTCCACGATCAGCCGGCGACCGGCATCACGCAGGGGGCCGACGGGCAGACCCACCGCCGCCATCACATCAAGCGACTTGCCGAAGAGGGCGCCGAGGGGAACGCAGATCCTCAGGTCCACGGCCCCTCCCCCAAGTCGGGCACGCGCATGTCGGCGCCACCGATGACGTCCCGGGCGATCCATCCGGCGCCGTCGCGGCGCACCACGAAGCGCCGACCATCGGCCAGCGCCATGGCCTCGGCATCCGCGGCGTCCGCGGGCAGGGCCACCACGGCAACCCCCTGGGCGCGCAGCGCGCCAGCGGCACCGATCAGCTCATCGCAACCGCCCATGAGCACGATGCCGGAAGCCGGCTGCTCGGCCCCGCGGCCCACGGCGTGGTGGAGCAGGTCGAGGGCCACGGCCACGCCGACGGCCGGCCGCGGCCGCCCGAATCGCGCGGCCAGTCCGTCGTAGCGGCCGCCCACGGCCACAGGGGCCATCGCGCCCGCCGCGTAGGCCTCGATCACCACGCCCGAGTAGTACTCCCACTCGCGCACCACGCCGAGGTCGACCATCGGGGGCTCCACGCCGTACAGCGCCACGAGGCGCAGCACCTCCGCGAGGTGTGCGCATTCGCCTGCGGCGGCGGGCACGGCCGCCGCCACGCGGTCGAGCACCTCCCCGCCCCCGCGAAGGGACGGCAGGTCGGCAAGCACGGCATCGGCATTCCCTGTTGCGCCGACACCCGTCGCGGCGACGCGCCAGTCGACGAGGCTGCGGCCGCGGAGCGCCGCCCACATCGCCGCCTGCGCGGTGGGATTTGCCCCCACGCGCTCGATCACCGCAGACACCAGGGCCACGGACCCGACCGCGATGCGCGCGTCGGGTACCCCGGCGCCCCCGAGCGCGATCGCCAGCGCGGCGATCACCTCGGCGTCGGCCTCGGGCCCACCGAGGCCCACCAGCTCGATGCCGGCCTGCTGCTGCTCGGCAGCCTCGATCCTCCCGGGCGCCGGCGGGCGCACTACCCGGGCGTTGTACGACACCCGCACGGGGTCGGGCTGGTCGGCCATGCGCGTGGCCACGAGGCGCGCGATCGGGATCGTGAGGTCGGGACGCAGCACG
The DNA here is from genome assembly GCA_016875435.1 of Deltaproteobacteria bacterium. GTDB lineage: Bacteria > Myxococcota_A > UBA796 > UBA796 > SXON01 > SXON01. The sequence continues at coordinate 1,927 of VGRE01000479.1, forward strand.
AGCACGCGGCCCTCGTCGTCGAAGAGGCGATAGGTACGGCCCACGCCATCCTCCTCGGCGCGGTCCAGCACGTCCGCGAGCTCGATGAGCGGGGTCATCACCTCGCGGAAGCCGAACGACGCG
>VGRE01000480.1 GCA_016875435.1 Deltaproteobacteria bacterium
ACGATCCGCTGGCCGGCCCCGACAGCGCCGGGGCATGGGCGCGCTGGGCGAGCGGGCTCGCGGCGATGCCCCCCGGCGAAGTGCCCCCGCTGTGAGACCTCGCGCGGCTAGAGAAACAACTCGACGTATCCGAAGTACACGAGCAGCGACAGCACGTCCTGGATGATGGTGGCGAGCGGACCCGAGCCGAGGGCGGGTTCGCGCCCCAGGCGGTGGAGGGCCCAGGGAAACAACAGGCCGCCGGTGCTGCAAGCGGCGCGTCGTCCGAGGCCGCCAGGGGCGCCGTGATCCGCACCTCCCACGAGCTGGTCCTCGTCGAGAAAGTACACCGCCTCGGCGCTGTCCCAGCTGCCCACAAGTCGCGACCTCGTGTCGCTTGCGCGTTCCAACGGTCGCGCGGTGGGCGCGCGGGTGACGAGGTGGTGGGCAGCGGTGTCACGCATGTGGCGCCCTACCCCGTGTGAATCCCCGTCTCCCGCTGCGCGTCTGTCCCCCGGGAGCGCGGCGACCGTGGTCCAATGCAGCGAGAGCCCATGATCTCCACCCAACAGGCCCTCGCGCGTTTCGGCCTCGGGGCCCGCCCCGGCGACGCCGAGGCCATCCGCGATCCCCGGGACTGGTTGCTGGAGCAACTGGGGTCGCTGGCCCCGCAGAGCACGGCGCTCGATGGCCTGCCCTCGTCGGCCGACTTCATCCGCGAGTGGGCCCGCGTGGGGAAGGACGGCTCCAAGAGCGTGGGTGGACAGTGGTACCTGCGCGAGGTGGCCGCGCGGGCGAAGGCGGCGCTCTTGTCGCGACAGCCCTTCGCGGAGCGCTGGGTGCGTCACTGGGCGAACCACTTCACCGTGTCGGTGCGCGCGGTCACCACCTTCGGGCTGGTGGGCCCCTTCGAGCGCGAGGTCGTCCGCGCGCGGTGCCTCGGCAACTTCGCCGACTTGTTGCTGGCCAGTTCCAAGCACCCGGCGATGGTCCTCTACCTCGACCAGCAGCGGTCGGTGGGCCCCGCCTCGCGGGCGCTGTCGGGGAGCGGTCGTCGCCGCTTCCGCGTGCCGCAAGACAGCACCGGACTCAACGAGAACCTCGCCCGCGAGATCCTGGAGCTTCACACCCTCGGGGCCGACGGGGACTACACGCAGGACGACGTGCGCGCGCTGGCCGGCCTGTTGACCGGCTGGACTTTCGACAAGCCCGGCACGCGCGGCGCGGGCTTCCTCTTCGCTGAGGATCGCCACCAGCCGGGAACTTTCACCATCCTCGGCAAGAAGTACAGCGGCGGCCTTGCCGAGGGCGAGCGGGCGCTGCGCGACCTCGCGCGGCACCCCTCGACGGCGCGCAACGTGGCCCGCCGAGTCGGCCGGCACTTCGGCGTGGTCGACCCGCCGTCTCTCGGACTTCTCCAGGCAAGTTTCCTCGCTACCGGCGGCAACCTCGCCGCGCTCGCGCGCACGCTGGTCGGCCTCGACACGGCCTGGTCGGCGGCGCCCGTCTTCACCACGCCTGACGACTGGCTGGTGGCGGTGGGTCGCGCCACCGGGCTCGCCACGTGGATCGACGACGACGGCGCGCTCGGCCGCGGGCGCCCCGACAGCAGCGAACCGGGCGACAAGCGCCGCGGCGGCAACACCCCCTGGCTCGCGGCGATGCGGCTGCTCGGCCAGCCCACCTGGGGCGCCGACTCGCCGGAAGGCTGGCCCGACGACCAGGCGGCCTGGTCGGGGCCGGAGCAGGTGCTGCGCCGGGTGGAGCTGGCGCAGGTGATGTCGCGACGGCTGTCGCGGCTCGATCGCGCGGCCTTTGACGGCGCGCTCGCCACGCTCGGCCCCCGGCTCGCGCCGGATCGGCTGCGCATGGTGGAGCGCGCGGGCGACCGCTCCACCGCCTACGCGCTGTTGTTCCTCGCCCCGGAGGTCATGCGCCGATGAGCCTCACCCGTCGCGACATCCTCGTGGGCGGCGCCGGCGCCGCCGTGGGCCTGTTCGGCGGCCTCACCGGCTGGCGGGTGGCGATGGCCGCCGCGCCGTCACCCGCCCC
>VGRE01000481.1 GCA_016875435.1 Deltaproteobacteria bacterium
CGGCGGGCACGCACCACGGCGTCGGGTCCTCGCAGCCGTCGTGAGACAGGTTCGTGTGCGCGTGGAGGTCGCCCCAGGCCAGGGCGATTTCCGTGACCGCCGCCTCGCCTCCACCCGAGTCCACGACCCCCGCCTCGCCGCCGGCGCAGCCACCGAGCAGGATCGCGAGCATCGTCGCCATGTAAACGCCTCCCGCTCGGATTACCCGCGCGTCCCTCGACCCGTCAAGACCCAAGTCTTAACCCTTAACCTCCGGCACCTTTTCCTCTTCCGGCCAGCGTGCACCGGGCGTGGTAGTCCCCTCCATGGTCCCCGTGCTCCGCGGCCCACGCGTACACCTGCGGCCCTTCACCCTCGACGACGCGCCGGGGGTCTACGCCTACGGCAGCGATCCCGAGGTGGCGCGCCACGTGTCGTGGCCGCTTCACCAGCGTATCGACGACAGCCTCAGCTTCCTCGCCGCCTCGGCCGAGCGGGTGGCCAGCGGAGCCTGTCACGACTGGTGCATCGACGTGCGCGGCCAGGTGGCCGGCAGTATCGGTCTCTTCGACCACCAGCCCACCCACGAGCGCGCCGAGGTGGGCTACGTGCTCGGCCGCCGGTACTGGCGCCAGGGACTCGGCAGCGAGGCGCTGCGAGTGGTGCTCGACCACGCCTTCTGCGACCTCGCGCTCCGCAAGGTGGTCGCCCACGTGCGCCCCGAGAACTCCGCCAGCCGCGCGCTCCTCGCCCGCGCCGGCTTCCGCGAGGAGGGACTGTTGCGCCAGCACCTGTTCTTCAAGGGCGAGTGGTGGGACGTGGTGAGCCTCGGGTTGCTCGTGGGGGAGTTTCGGCCGGACCCCGCAAGCGGGGGAGGGCAGTGAGGATCGACCCGCGGCGCCCCCCACAGCCTACAGCCTAGCTCCTACCCGGAAAACCTCAACACCCCCGCCGCCCGCTCCGCCCTCGCGCGCGCGTCGGCGGCGTCGAGTCCGGTGGCGGTCACGTGGCCCATCTTGCGGCGGGGGCGCTCGCGGTCCTTGCCGTAGAGGTGCACGTGCACGCGCGGGTCGCGGAGCGCCTCGTCGCAGCCGTGGAGCCGGACGTGCTTGCGCTCGTCGTGGCCGAGCAGGTTCACCATGGCCACGCCCCCGGCCACGGGCTCGGGGGACAACAGCGGCAGCCCGCAGATGGCCCGGACGTGGGTCTCGAACTGTGAGACGGTAGCCCCCTCGATGGTGAGATGGCCCGAGTTGTGTACCCGGGGCGCCAGCTCGTTGACCCGCACCTCGTCGCCCGCCACGAAACACTCCACGCACATCAGTCCCACCAGCCCAGACGCCTCGGCGATGGTCCGCGCGATCTCCAGCGCTCGCGCGTGCGCCCGCGGCGAGCCGGACGCGGGCCAGGTGGTGGCGTGGAGGATGCCGTCCTGGTGCTCGTTCTCGAAGGGCGGGTAGACCACCACCTCGCCGGCCTCGGAGCGCGCCACCAGCACGCTCAGCTCGCGCTCGAAGGCCACCTCGCCCTCGAGGCGCCAGCCCCGGCGCAGCGTGGGCACCAGGCGATTCGCCTCGTCGAGCGCGCCCGGTGCGTGCAAGCGGAACTGTCCCCCGCCGTCGTAACCGCCTCGCGCCGACTTCAATCGCGAGGGATAGCCCAGCGCGGTGATCGCCGCGTCGAGATCGTCGACGGTGTGAACCGGACGTCCCGGAGCCGTGGGAATCCCCAGCCGGTCGAGGAATGCGTGCTCGTCGTTGCGGTCCTGCGTGGTGGCGAGCAGCTCCACGCTGGGGTGGAGCGCGCGCCGCTGGGCCACCGCCTGCGCCGTGGCTGCCGGGACATTCTCGAACTCGTAGGTGACCACGTCGCTCATCGCCGCGAGCTGGCGTGCCGCGCCGAGGTCCTCGAAGGAGGCGCGGATGGCGTGGTCGGCGAGCCCGAGGGCGGGCGCGTCGCCGAGCGGCGCCAGCACGTTGACGGTGTAGCCGAGCTGGCGGGCCGGCACCGCGAGCATCCGCCCGAGTTGCCCGCCGCCGAGGATG
>VGRE01000482.1 GCA_016875435.1 Deltaproteobacteria bacterium
CGGCGCGCGGGCCTCGGGCGCCGCGCCAGCGGGTGAGGGCCCGGCCTCGGGGGACCGGCCGCGGGCCTCGACGCGCCGGGGGACGATCGACGCGCGGGGCTGCACCGCGCCTTCCTGGTAGCCCTCCAGCACCATGTGGAAGTTCGTCCCGCCGAAGCCGAAGGCGCTCACGCCGCAGAGGCGACGGCCGCCCTCCCAGGCCTCGGGACGATCGGACACCACCAGGGGCACTCCCGACAGGTCGAGGTCTTGCCTCGGGTTGCGGTAGTTGATGCTGGGCAGGAACACGCCGTGGTGCAGGGCGAGGCAGGCCTTGAGCGTGCTCGCGGCGCCGGCGGCAGACTTGAGGTGACCGATGTTCGACTTGATCGAGCCGATGCGCGCGGGGCGGTCGCGACGGCCAGCCCCGACGATCTCCGAGAGCGCCTCCACCTCGACCTTGTCGCCCACGACGGTGCTGGTGCCGTGGCACTCGAAGAGGTCCACGTCCCAGGGGTCGACGCCGGCGTTCTCGTAGGCGCGTCGCAGCGCGCGCCGCTGTCCCTCGGGGTTGGGCGCGGTGATGCCCTTTCCCTTGCCGTCGCTGCTGGCGCCGAGGCCGCGGATCACCGCGTAAATGCGATCTTTGTCGCGGATCGCATCGGAGAGGCGCTTGAGCACGACGATGCCCACGCCCTCGCCCATCACGAAGCCGTTGGCGGCGGCGTCGAAGGGCCGCGAGCCGTCGGGCGAGAGCGCCCCGATCTTGCAGAACTTCGCGTAGGTCGCGACGCCCATCGAGCGGTCGGCCCCGCCGGTGAGCGCCATGTCGAAGTCGCCGTCCTGGAGGCCCTTCACCGCGGCCTGAATCGCGGCCATCGAGCCGGCGCAGGCGGCATCGGTGGTGAAGTTGGGGCCACCGAGGTTGAGCGCGTTGGTGATGCGGCCGGCCACGACGTTGGCCAGCTCGCCGGGCATGGAATCCTCGGTGATCGGCGGCAGGTCGCGCTTGAGCTCCTGCTCGTACGCGGCGAGGATCGCGGCTCGCGCGTCGGGTTGCAACGCCGCGAAGCCAGGCACCTCGGTGAGGGCCTTGCGCATCGCCGGGAACATCACGCGGAGCGTGTACTCATCGGTGATCTCGCCCCCCATGGAGTTGCCGAGGATCGTCGCCACGCGCGAGCGGTCGAAGTCGCGGCTCTCGCCGTAGCCAGCGTCGTCGAGGGCATCAGCGGCCGCTTCCAGCGCCATCTGCTGGATCGGGTCGACGAGCCGCGCGACCGACGGCGGGATGCGGAAGCGCTTGGGGTTGAACTGGAACCCAGTGACGAAGCCCCCGATCTTGGCGTAGGTCTTGTCGGGGACGGACTTGTCGGGATCCCAGTAGAGGGCCGGATCCCAGCGCTCACGGGGCACCTCGATGATGCCGTCGAAGCTGGCGAGCAGCCCCTCGTGCAGCGCCTGCGGTGAGAAGGCGCGGGGCAGGCGACATCCCAGCCCGACCACCGCGACCGGCTCGTGCCGGAAGTCGGCGATGGCTTCCGCCGGGCCGGCGGGCGACTCGGCGGGCGCCGCCGCGACCAGGCTCACCCGGGGTGCCGACCGGCCGACATAGGCAGAGAGGGCGTCATCGAGGCGCGGGAAGCGCTTCTTCATCGCGACGGCGTGCAGCGCGCCGCTGCCGGCGGGCCACGCGCGCTCGAAGGGGTCGGCGTCGTCGTCGAAGGCGCCGCGTGCCACGCTCTCGATGGGCTCGCCCCGCGCGAGGCGACGGTAGGCCTCGCTGGCCAGCGAGGCGACGAAGTTCTGCTCGTGTACCCGGCGGAAGTCGGCGGCGACAAGTCGGTCGAGCCGGGCGGCGAGCCGCGGGGGCAGCGGCCAGTAGGCGGCGAGCACGTCGGAGAGCATCAGCATCGCCTCCCCGGGCGCGGGCTCCTCCGGGGGCTGGGGCCAGTCGACGATGACCGGCCCCTTGCCCGCGAAGGCGCCGAGCAGCTCGCGGACGTCGTCGCTGCCGGCGCGCCCGCCGC
>VGRE01000483.1 GCA_016875435.1 Deltaproteobacteria bacterium
CCCAGGCGCCGAAGCCATCGTTGCGCGCGCGGGCGAGGTCTTCCACCAGCCGGGTAGGCAGGCAGACCGCGCGCCGGTACTTGCGGCGCAGGTTGCGCACGGCGGCGACCTGGGTGGCGTCTAGCCCCGCGGCCTCGAGCTGGTCGAGCCAGCCACCCACCGCCGGGTCGGTGAAGCGCTCGTGGTAGAGCCGCTGCAACAGCGCCATTTGCTCCCCGCGGGCGTCGGCCGCCCGGGGCGGCATGTAGGTTTGCTGGTCCCACTCGAGCAGTGCGTTGGCGCCGCCCAGCGCGTCGAGCTCGCGGATCCGCGCGGTGAGATTGTCCCAGGCGTGCATGTCGGCCTCCGGAGGCCGCGCGGTTTAACGCGGAGGCGTGCTGCGCTGGTCGGACGACACTCGAACGCTGGAAGTCTCCGTGCGCGATCTGGCCGGCAGAGGCGGCGGCGCGGGACAGATCGCCCTCTCCCGCGGCGCCCGCGCGCGCGTGGGCATGGCGGTGCACCAGCCCGCCGACGAGGTGAGCTGGCGCCACGTGGAGCTCGTCGACGGTTGGCACTGCGTCGTCAACGCGCGGGTGGACGGCATCGTAGAGGAGCTCGATGGCTACACGGTGATCGAGGAGATCAAGTCGGTGGCCGTCGCCGAGCGCGCGCTCGACGATGTCGCCCTGCCCGCGTCCTGGATCCGGCAGGTGCAAGCCTACCTCCACGTGGCCGAGGGTTGCCGTCGTCCCGGTCCCGTGGCGCACCTCCGCCTGGTCTCGATCCTCGACGGCAGCCAGCGCGTGGTGCCGGTGCCGCGCGACCCCGGCTTCGGCGAGTGGCTCCATCGCTGGCTCTCCGCCCGCGTGCACGCCCGGGAGCAGTGGATCGCCCACGCCCAGGCTCGACAACGGTGGGCGGTCAACTTTCCTTTTGACCAGCTGCGCCCGGGGCAAGCGGAGCTCCTGGAGGCAAGCGAGTCCGCCCTCCACCGGGGGACGGTCATGGCCCTGGAGGCCCCCACCGGCCTCGGCAAGACGGCGCCGGTGCTCGTGGGTGCGCTCCGGGCCGCCGTGGCGCAGGATCTCGGCCTGTTCTGGGCCACCGCCCGCACCACCCAGCGGTGGATCGTGGATCGCACCCTCGACGCGATCGGCCTGCCGCTTCGCACCGTGGTGGTGGAGGCCCGCGCCCAGGCCTGCGCCGCCTGCGCCCGGGGCGAGTGCGAGGGCAGCGCCGAGATCGTGGATCTCTCGCGCCTCGCCGAGGCCGGTCGCGTGCGGCGCGAGCTGCTCCAGGCCGAGGCCGCGAGGCAGGGGGCTTGCCCCTGGGCGCTGGCGGTGGAGTTCGCGGCGCAACTCGCCGACGTGGTCATCGGCGACCTGAACTACGCCTTCGACCCCGATAGTTACCTGCGACCCCTGTTCGGCAAGGGCGCGGCCCGGCGCTGGGCGGTCTTGCTCGACGAGGCACACCAGCTCCCGGAGCGGGCCCGGGACTGGGCCTCCGCGCGCATCGACGACGCGCTGGTCGACCGGGTGATGGTGGCCTATCCGGGGGACGAGGGCGCGCCCTTCCGCGACCTCGCCGAGGCCACCCGCGCCGCCGCCCTGGACGACTCGCCCGCCTGGATCGATCTGCTCGCCAACATCGACGAGATCGCGGTGGCGCATGCCCGCCTCGGGCGCCCGGTGGAGGGCGACCCATGGTTCGATCTGGCCCGCGCCGTGCAGCGCTTCGCCACCTACGCGGATCGCGATGGCGAGGAGGTGGTGGTGTTGCACGACGGCCAGGCGCGCGTGCTGTTCTGTCGCGACCCGTCGTTCCTGCTCGCGCCGAGGATCGAGGCCGTGGCCGCGCTGGTGGCGATGTCGGCCACCCTCGAGCCCCCCTGGTTCTGGCGCGCCCGCTGCGGCATCGAGGAGTCACGCTTCGCCTCGCTTCGCCTGCCGTCCGGCTTTCCCGCCCATAACCGCGCGACGATCATCGCGAGGTCGGTGTCCACCGCCTACCGCGAT
>VGRE01000484.1 GCA_016875435.1 Deltaproteobacteria bacterium
GACCGGGGCGGTGCCGACGCCCGGGGCGCTGCCCTCCTCGCCCGCGGCGGCGCCCACGGTCGCCTGCACCGGCGAGCGCACCGTGCTCGCGTCGAGCGACGTGGAGCTGGTCGCCACCGACTGCGGGGGACTGGCCGATGTCAACTTCCCCGGCGTGCCCTCGGCGGCGACGGTCAACACCTGGTGGGGGTGGCTCTTCGGCAAGCTCGACGGCAGCTCGACGGCCGGGTGGGTGCCCTATGGCGAGGGGGAGGGTCCCCAGTCGCTGCTCGGCGAGAAGGGGCGAGCGCTGGCCGTCGGCGTGGGCGAGCGGAAACTGGGTGCGGGCGACGCGTGGACCCTGGTGAGCCAGAACCCGCTGGTCCAGGTGCGGCAGGCGCCCGAGGGCTACACCGTCACGCGCAGCGTCGCGCCCGGCGACAAGCCCGACACCTGGAACGTGAAGGTGCGCGTGGAGGCGAGCCAGCCGGTGGCGGGCCCGGTGTGGGTGGGCATGGTCGACGAGGTCGTGCCCAGCGCGGCCACGATGAACACGCGGCGGCTCAGCGCGGCGGTCGACGGCAGCCTCGAGGCCCTGGACGACCCCGAGGCCGGTTGTGGCTCGATGTTCAGCGGCCCGCTCCCGCAGGTGTGGAACGAGCCCGTCGACTGGGTGGGCATCGGCGACCAGTACTACGTGGCCGCGCTTGCGCCGCTGGAGGGCACCAGCGGCACGCTGGAGCTGTCACGCCCGGCCGAGGGCCTGCTGGGCGCCTTCTTCGTGTCGCCCGCAGCGCAACTGCTGCCCGGCCAGCCGGTGGACCTCTCGTTCGCGCTCTACACCGGTCCCAAGGAACTGGGCCGTCTCGCCGAGTTCGGCCACGCCCTCGACGAGGCCGCATCGCTCGGCATCTTCGGCCTCTTCGCGAAGATCCTGCTGTTCACGCTCCACATGTTCCAGGGCGTGCTGGGGAACTGGGGCCTGTCGATCCTCGCGCTCACCTTCCTGGTGCGCCTGTCGCTTTACCCACTCACGCGGAAGGCGGTGGTGGCGGGGCGCAAGATGCAGGTCTTGCAGCCCGAGATGAAAGCCTTGCAGGAGCGTTTTGCCGACGACAAGGAAGCACTCAATCGCGAGACGATGGCGCTCTTCGCCCGGCATGGCGTCAACCCGCTCGGCGGCTGCTTCCCCATCCTCGTGCAGATGCCGGTGTTCTTCGCCTTGTACGCGGCGATCTCCTACGAGCCCGCCCTGTTCCACGCGGACTTCCTCTACCTGCAAGACCTGTCGTCTCCCGACCCCTATGGCTTGCTGGGCGTGCTCATCGTGATCGGCATGTACGTTCAGCAGTCGATGACACCGATGACCGGCATGGACCCGGCGCAGCAGCAGATGATGAAGCTAATGCCGCTCTTCTTCGGCTTCATGATGTTCTCGATGCCGGCGGGCCTGTCGCTCTACTACACCCTCAACACCGTGCTCGCGATCGCGCAGCAATGGTACAACACGCGGTCAATTCCCCCACCTTCCCCGGGAGTCTCACATGCCAGTTCCTGAAAACCACGTCGTGGCCGAGGGCCGCAACCTCCGCGCGGCCGTCGAGGCCGCCGCCACGCAACTCGGCGTGCCCACCACCGCCGTGGAGCACAAGCTCGACTTCGCGCACATGCGCGCCTCGGGCTCCGCGGGCGTCGACAGCGTCCGCATCTTTGCCTGGGCGCGCGACGTGGCCGCCCTCGCCCCCGCGCTCGCCGCCGAGGACTGGGTGCGCGGGCTCCTGGCCGCCATGGGCCGCGAGGGCACGGTGCGTTCCGAACTCCGGGGCGACTCGGCGGCGGTTTACATTGACGTGAAGGAAGGCGCCGGCCACCTCGTCGGGCGGCAGGGGACCACGCTCCGCGCCATCCAGCACCTGCTCGAGCGCAACGTGGCCAGCGAGTTCCCCGGCGTCAGCTTCCGCCTCGACGTGTCGCGACCCGACGACGGCGGCCCGCGCCGCGACGACCGGCGGGGCG
>VGRE01000485.1 GCA_016875435.1 Deltaproteobacteria bacterium
GCCGCCCCCGCGTGGCGCGGGCGGGCCCCTCGAGCGGAGCAGCCCGGTCACGATCGTCGTGCTCGCGGGCGAGCCCACCACCACCGTCCGCAGCCGCATTCGCTCCCCACAACCTGGGCAGGCCCAGCCATCGACGCCGAATACGCGCCTGGGCAGCTCCGCCCAACCGGGCGGGGCGTCGCCGGCCACCTTCACCCGGTCGCCGTGGCAGGTAGCGCGAGACCGTTTTCTCGGACACGTCAAAGCCGAGCATGCCCAGCTCGCCGTGGATGCGCGGCGCGCCCCAGGTCGGGTTGTCCCTCGCCATCTCGTGGAGCAAGGCGCGGACCTCATGGTCGACGGGCGGTCGACGCGGACAGCGGCGGCCCCGATGAGAGCGCCACGACCAGTAGAGGCGAGAGGAGGCGAAAGCCATCCCGATGCCGGCGGATCACGGTCTCCGGCTTGATGAACACCAGCGCGTCCGACCAGCGCGACCACCACCGACGGAGGGCGATCCAGAACCAGCGGTCACCGTGCGTGATGCGGGGCCGCCTGCCGCCGGCGGAAAACGCGGCGAGCTGTTGCCGGAGGGCGAGGTTATTCGTGCGCGAGGTCCGCACGGCTGTTGAAGGCCGAGCCGAGAGCGTCGAGGAGCAGGAAGAGGAGGCGGAGCATGGTCTGGCGAGAGTCCGCAACGGCGGCGTAAACGTCAACGATCACGGTGAGTACGAGTTCTGGCGAACGACAGCTCGGGTCGGGAGGCCGAGGTGGGTCAGGATCTTCCTGGCAATGCGCTCGTCGTCGATGAGAGCGATGAGCCGCATCGGCCCGGCGCACCGGGGGCAAACCAGAACGTCGATCGCGAAGGCCCGCTTGAGGAGCTTGGCCCAGTCAAGTCTGCGCTCTCGCGCAGGGTCGTCGGGACCCTCCGGCTGCGTGAGGTCGGGGAGCACCGCGCGTAGCGACGGCGGAAGCGGAGGAACAGGCTCATCTCACCTGAATCGCGGTCTAGTTATCGCAGCAGTCTTGGGTGGGCGACCAATCGTCGACTTTCACTTCGCGATCGGTCGCGGCGAAATTTACGAGGTGGCCCTTGTCGAACCAGCCCGTGCATTCTTTCCGATGCTTCTTCGGTACGAGAGCGTTGGCGAGGAGATCGATCTCGCCCGCTTCCTTGACGCCAACCAGCGTCCAGACCTGCCACGCTCCGCTGCGATCCGTGAAGACACGCTCGCCATCGACCTCGAGCGGCGCCGGCGTCTGAACCGCGTCGGGATCGAACTTCCCTGTGACGTGTAACAGTCGCTGCGGCGCGCCTTTCTTGTCGAGGCTGATCGCGCCGCTCTCCTTGACGTTGGTCTTGATGCCCTTTTGCGCGAGCTCGGCCACGAACGCGACGGCGGGCTCTTTGGCCGTGAACACACCGTAGACCAACGCGATGAAGCCCCTGCGCAGATTCGTGAAGTATTCGGTCGCAATGGGTGCCACGCTGATCTTCTCAGCGTTGCGGGCCCCGACCTTGAGCGCGGCCTCGCGGGGCGACCTTACGACCTCACCGATGACGAACCACCCTGCCTCGCCGCGAAACTCTTCGGCATGCGCGACCGGGGCGCTGATCATGGCGGCGAGCAGCGCACAAGCACGTGCGCTCATCTGCGCTCGGCAGCCGCGATCGGTGGATGAAAGATGATCTGCACATCGTTCCCGTCGGGGTCGGCGCAGTAGAAGCTACGCGCGCCATCGCGGTGCGTGCGCGGCTCCGCCGTGATGACGACGTTGTGCGCCTTGACGTGGGCGGCCCACGCGTTGACGTCCTCGACGCGTGCGAGGAAGATAGGCAACATAAACCGCTCTCCGGGAGGTAGACCCGGTCATCGTAGCCCCCGCGAGCAGGCCCGACAAGCGGCGGGGAGTGCTCACGAGCTGGCCTCCAGCGGGTGAACCCGGTCCCGAGGCGGGGGGCGGGCGTAG
>VGRE01000486.1 GCA_016875435.1 Deltaproteobacteria bacterium
CCTGGCTCGCGCAGCACGCGAACGACAACGTGTTCACGTGGGTTCACTACTTCGACCCGCATGGCCCCTACCGCCCGCCGGCCCGCTTCCGGGACCTTTTTCACGGCGACCAGCTCTGGGCCGGCGACAGCATGCAGGTGCAGAAGGGCGACCACGCCGAGGGCTTGCCCATGGTGCCGAAGTACATCTTCGACGGCGGCAAGACCGAGCGGCGCCACTACGTGGCTGCCTACGATGCCGACATCGCCTGGCTCGACTTCGAACTCGGGCGGCTCGTGGATCACCTGCGCCTCACGTCGCGTGACGACACGCTCATCATCGTCACCGCCGACCATGGCGAGTCGATGACCGACCACGATCGCTACTTCTGCCACGGCTCGCTCTTCGAGCACGACATCCACGTGCCGATGGTGGCCTGGGGCAAGGGCGTGGTGGCGGGCACGCGCGTGGCGGTCAACACCCAGCACGTCGACGTGTTGCCCACGGTGCTCGACTACGCCGGCGTGGGACATCTCCCGGGATTCGCCGGGCGTAGTTTGCGTCCCGCCATGGAGGGCAAGGCGCTCGACCCGGTGCCCTTCGCGGTGTCGACGGTCGGCCGCGCCGACAACCTCAAGTACGCGGTGGTGGGCGAGGGCGGCCTCAAGGCGATCGTCGACCGCAACGGCGCGCTCCTCGCCGCCTACGACGTGCTGGCCGACTCGCGCGAGCTGGAAGAGGCCACCGGCCAGACCCGGAAGAAGATCAAGGCGATGCTCAAGGGGTTCAAGGCATGGCTCAAGGGCAAGCCGGTGGCGGCGGAGCGGAAACAACAGTCGCTCGACGACGAGGACACCGAGCGCCTGCGCGCGCTGGGCTACATCGAATGAACATCCACGACCTTGTCGTGCGCGATCTCGTGGTCCACCCGGACGACCGGGGGCGCTTGTTCGAGATCCTGCGCGAGGACGACCCCGACTTCCGGAGCTTCGGGCAGGCGTATGTCACCACCACCTACCCGGGGGTGGTCAAGGCCTGGCATCGTCACCGGCAGCAGGACGACGTGTTCTGTTGCCTCGCCGGGATGATCAAGCTGGTGGTCCACGACGACCGCGACGGCTCTCCCACGCGCGGGCACACGCAGGAAGTCGTGTTCGGCGAACACTGCCTGCGACGCGTCACCGTCCCGCGCGGGCTCTGGCACGGCTGGACGGCGCTCGGCGCGCGCGAGGCGATGATCCTCAACCTCGTCACAGCCCCCTACAACCACGCCCGGCCCGACGAGGAGCGCCTGCCCGCCCACGACAACGGCGTTTTCGCCTACGACTGGACCCGGCGAGATCGCTAGTGGAGGCGCGGGTGGTGACCGGGCTCGAGGAGGTGGACCCGGCCGCTTGGGACGCGCTCGTGCCCGCCGACAACCCCTTCCTGGAGCACCGGTTCCTGCACGGGCTGGAGACCAGCGGGGCCGTGGGCCGGGGGACGGGGTGGCAGCCGTGCCACGTGGTGGTGGAAGACGAGGGGCGAGTCGTGGCCGCGATGCCGCTCTACGCGCGGGGCGACAGCTACGGCGAGTACGTGTTCGACTGGAGCTGGGCGAGCGCCGCCGCGCGGGCTGGGCTGCGCTACTACCCCAAGCTGACGACGGCGGTGCCCTTCACCCCCTCGTCGACGGGGCGGGTGCTGGGCGACCCGGCGCGACTCGTCCCGGCGGTGGAGATGTTTCGCCGCGAGACCGGCGCCTCGGGGCACCACGTGCTGTTCTGCTCCGCCGCCGAGGCGGGTCGCCTGGCTAGGCTTGGCTACGCGCCGCGCCTCGGCTTCCAGTTCCAGTGGCGCGACGAGGGCTTCGGGGACTTCGATGGCTTCGTGGGCCGCTTCAACCACAAGCGTCGCAAGGAACTCCTTCGGGAGCGGCGGCAGGTGCGCGAGGCGGGCATCGGGGTACAAGTCCTGCGGGGGAACGAT
>VGRE01000487.1 GCA_016875435.1 Deltaproteobacteria bacterium
CACCTCGACGGCAGCAAGCACCGCTGGTTCGAGAGCGCCGATGGGGCCCATCAGGACTTGATCGCGTTCGTTGACGACGCGACGGGCGAGGTCCTGTTCTGTGCTGGTTCAACGTGAACGCGACTTCGGGGTTTGGCTGAGAGCATAGGGTCCCTTCGTCTCGCCCGACATCCTCATGCCGTCGGAGTCGATGACGACCGCGACCGGCGACCACCTCGCGGGATCTTCGGAGGGGGCGTTGGGGCCGGGCAACCTCTTGCGCGCAGCGGCGCCGCGTTACTCTTGGCCTTGGTCGGGCGCCGCCTTCGGAGGCTGGCTGGGGGGCGTCGGGACTTGGCAGCTTCTCGGCACGCGGCGGCGCCACGGACTCCTTCGCCTTCGCCGCGCGCCCTCTCCGGAGGCCGGCACTGGGGGCTCCCGCCCCGAGCCCCCCGAGCTGGCCGGCGTGGAACGTGCACCTCCGGGCGCCTCTACGGCTCGGAAACGAAGTCTTCGTCGCAGATCAGTCTTCGCAAGCCAACTTGCCCAAGCAGATGTCACGCGGCAGCGCCCGCGCCCTCCGGAGCGTCCGGCGGCGTCGGCGAGAGCTCGGCGTTGCGAAGCTCGCGGCGGCGCTCTCGAGCGGCGTGCAGCTTCTCGTCGCGCGCCTTCCAAATTTCTGGGCCACGCCCAGCTGCCTGGTCGGCGGGCGTGATGTAGCCGATCGCGCTGTGCAGGCGGACGTTGTTGTAGTGGTCGACGAACTTGCCCACCAGCTTGCGAGCCTCGTCCAGGGAACCTGGGTTGCCGACGCGGACCGCCTCGGACTTCACCGTCTTGTTGAGCCGCTCCAGCTTCCCGTTTGACTGCGGGTAGTACGGCGAGGTTCGCACGTGGGTCATGCCGGTCACGCGGATGTACTCCTTGAAGTCGCGCGAGATGAACTGCGGGCCGTTGTCCGAGATGATCCGCGGCTTCGCCCCCGAGAAGCGCTCGCGTGCGCGTTCGAGGATGCACTCGACGTCCTGCTCGGTCATGGATTCACGGATCTCCCAGTGAACGACCAGCCGGCTGAAGCCGTCGAGGATCATGCAGAGGTAGTAAAAGGTGCCGCCCACATTCAGGTACGCCATGTCGATGTGCCAGTGCTCGTGCAGGTACGTGGGTTGGTGGAAGCCGGTGCCCTTCTTCGATGGCTTCGCGTTCCAGCGGTCCAGCAGCCCGGCCTTCCGGAGCACGCGGTAGACCGAAGAGGGACTCGCCGCGACCACGTCTGCGTCGAGCATCATGAACGTGAGCCGCCGATAGCCGTCCAGCGGGTGCTTACCGTGGAAGTCGATGATGGCGCGCTTCTCGTCCTCGGTGAGCCAGTGATCGCGTGGGACCCACGCGTTGTGCTCATTCACCTTCCCGAAGCGGTCCTTCCAGTCGAAGAACTTGCCGCGGGAGATGCCCACCCATGCGACCACGCGCGTGGCGGGGATCTCGGTGCTCTCGGCGAGGCGGGTGACGAAGTCGACGACGGTGTCGCGGGTGTCGTGAGGCACCCAGCAGCCGTTCAGTCGTCCCCAGCTCTTTTTTTTTCCGCGACGAGTTCCTCGGAGATCTCGGCGATGACGGCGTCCTTCTTCGCGAGCCGAGCCTCCAGCTTGTCGATCCGGGCCTGCAACTCGGCCTCGCGGCCCCCGCCGGGCTTCGCCTTCTTGCCGTTGGCGAGCGCCACCGGCGCGTTGGCCAGCAGCTGCCGGAGCCAGCCGTAGAACACGCTTGGCTGGAGGTCGTTCTCGTTGCAGAGGTCGGAGACCTGCTCCTTGTCGGCGATGTGACGCCGGAGGATCTCAGCCTTCTTCTCGGGGGGTAGGTGCCGGCGGGTCTTCTTGGTCATGGACTCCTCGCGTTTGCTTTATCAGCAGGTCAGAGAAGTCGCGATCCAGCTGGAGCGGCACACCAGGCCGGACGGGCT
>VGRE01000488.1 GCA_016875435.1 Deltaproteobacteria bacterium
TGGCGCTCGGGGGTGCGCGATGAGGCACGAGGTCAAGACGTGGCCGATCTTCTTTGACTCGGTGAAGCGCGGCGACAAGACATTCGAGTTGAGGCGCTACGACCGGCCCTATCGGGCGGGGGACACCATCGTCCTGATCGAGTGGAACATGGCGGGCGAGCACGTCACCGGGAACCAGCTGGAGCGGCGGATCACGTGCGTCCTGCACAACGCGGAGGAATTCGGGTTGATGCCGGGCTTCTGCATCCTTGGGCTCGGACCAGTCGAGCAAGGCGGCGGGGGTGCGCGATGAGCCCCGCCGCCCTGCGCGAGTTCCGCCGCAGTTGCTGCGCGGCGATTCGTTCCGCCGTGACCGGCGCCGACCCGGCGTGGCTGGCGCTCGGGGGGCGGTCGTGACGCTGTTTACCTCGCTCCGGCCGCCCGCGTCACCGCCGGGGATCGACCTCCGCTGCTGCGACGTGGCCGACCTCCTGCGCGACGTGCGCGGCGCGCGGCTCGTCGTGGCCGACCCTCCGTGGCGGTATGACGAGAACCCTGGCGGCGCGAACCCGGAGCAAAGCGGGATCTATGCCGGGCTGGCCGACGTGGACATCGCCGCCCACCTCGACGCCGCCTATGACTGCGCGGCGCCCTCGTCGCGGCTGGCGGTCTGGTACACCTTCCCCAAGGCCGAGGAATGGCGCGCGGTTGGCATGGCCGGGCCTCGCTGGGGTTCCCCTAAGACCGGCGGCGCGTGGATCAAGACCGGCCAGGTCGGCGTCGGCTACCACTGGCGCGGGCAGGCCGAGCCGGTGGCGGTGTGGGCGCGCGGCACGACAGGGCGGCCGGGCGACCTCGTGCTCAACGGCCACGTATCGACGCCGGGCGATCACTCCGAGAAGCCGTTGGAGTGGCTGCGCGCGTGGGTGCGGGCGTGGACCGAGCCGGGCGATCTCGTGCTCGACCTCTACGCCGGGCTCGCGCCGCTGGCCCGCGCCTGCGCCCTGGAGGGGCGGCGCTACGTCGGCGCGGAAATCGACCGGGACCGCCACGCGCTCGCGCTTGTGAGACTGCGCGACGCGGTAGCGCTCGGGGGGCGGTCGTGAGCCCCGCCGCCCTGCGCGAGTTCCGCCGCTGTTGCTGCGCGGCGATTCGTTCCGCCGTGGCAGGCGACGACGCGCGGGCCGGGCGCAACCTGTCCGAGGCGCGCGAGTGGCTATCGGCGCGGTCGGTCGGGCCGTGCGTCGCGGTGCAGGCGATGGTCCGCCGCGCGCTCGACGAGTCGCCGCTATGGACCGACGAGGAGCTGGCGATGGTGGCGCGGTGCTCGCTCGACGAGGCGCGGGCGGCGCGGGCCGTCGTCGAGGGGGCAAGGTGACCGGCCTAGTGCTGTTCGGCGGCGCCGGTGGTGCCGACCTCGGCCTGCGCGCGGCGGGGATCGACCTGCTGCGCTCGGTGGAGTGGGACCAGGACGCGCACGAGACGGCGGTGGCGGCTGGCCTGCCGTCCGTCCACGGCGACGTGCGCGACCTCTCGCTCTACGAGGGGCTACCGCCGGTCGATCTGCTGTGGGCGTCCCCGCCCTGCCAGGCCTTCTCGTCCGCTGGCAAGCGCCTCGGCGCGGCCGACGAGCGCAACGGCTGGCCGTGGACCCTCGACGTCGTGGACCACGTCAGGCCCCGCTGGGTGCTCTGCGAGAACGTGCCGGGGCTGACTCACCATCGCGGCGACTGCGACGGGCGCGGCCCCGCCGATGATTGCCCCGGCTGCTACTGGCACCGCGTCGTGGTGCCCGCGTTCGAGGCGCGCTTTGCCTCGGTCCAGTGGACGATGATCGACGCGGCGGATCACGGCGTGCCGCAGCGGCGGCACCGCGTGTTCCTCGTGGCGGGGCCTCGCGCGATCCGGTGGCCGAGGCCGACCCATGCCGACCCGGCGACGCTGGCGCAGGCGGGGCTG
>VGRE01000489.1 GCA_016875435.1 Deltaproteobacteria bacterium
CCGCCGACATCTTCCTCCGGGCCCGCTGATGGCTCCGCCCGGCCCGGCCCGGAGGCATCGTTGAGCCGACGCTGCGCACGCGGCATGGGGGCCCGGCGACGCGGGGCATCCGCGCCCTCGTGGACGCCGATCACGAGACAGACGCTGCCGAGATCGTGGTCGAGCGCGCCGCGAGCATGACCACGGCGCGCACGTCGCTGGGCACCCTCTCCACGTCTCTCTCACGGGTCGGGGGGACTGGATGTCCCCGGCCTGCGTAGTCCACGGGGACCGATCAGCCCGTCCACGGTTCCCGATCACCGCGCATCGGAGGCCTCGGAGCGGCCGACGTGGGGGCTGCCCACCCCCTCTGGGTCACCTCCTCTCGGTGCTGGGCGGGCAGTCTGACACGGCCCCGACTGCACCCGATGGGCCGGAGCCCGGAGGGTCATCCATTCGAGGCCAACGTGGCCGGGCGCGACGACCCCGAGGCGCTCGCGTCGCTCGCCCGCGGGCGCCTGCGCAGCTAGCGCGACCGCCTCGTGCCCGCGCTCCGCGGCCTGCTGGGCGAGCACCAGCGGCGGATGCTCGCGGCGCAGCTGCGCCACATCGACTTCCTCGAGGCCGAGGTCGCGACCCTGTCGGCGGACGTGGCGGAGCGCATGCGCCCTTCCGGGGCGGCGGTCGCCCTCGTCGACTCGGTGCCGGGCGTCGCGCTGCGGACCGCTGAGGCCATCCTCGCCGAGGTCGGCCCGGACATGTCCCGCTTCCCCTCCGCGGCCCACCTCGCGTCCTGGGCGCGCGTCTGCCCGGGCACCGACGAGAGCGCCGGCAGGCGGCGGTCGGGAGCGACCGGCCCCGGCAACGCCTGGCTGCGGACCGCGCTCGTGGAGGCGGCCCACGCGGCGGCGCGCACGAAGGGAACCACCTCGCCGCCCAGCCCGCGGCGGCGGTGCGCGGGGTGCGTCCACGTCCAGTCGAGGAACGGCCCGAACGGGCAGCGGCCGACCGTCGTGCAGGCCGCCAGGCTCCCGTCCGCGGCCGACCAGGCGAACGCGCGGCCATCGGTGCCCCAGCCGCCGAGCAGCCCGTACTCCGCCATGGCGGCGGCGTGGGCGGCGACGATGGCCGGATGGGTGCCGGGCAGCTCCGTGAGCCGGTAGCCGGCGTGGGTGGCGGCGCCGCCAGAATCTTGGGAGCGTTTGATGCCGTTACCCTTGTCCTGAACCGCCTCGCACCCGCGTCAGGTTTCGCCAGGCAGGGAGGCGCCCGTGCCATGGGGCCCTCGAGGCGGAGCGACGTCGCGCGCGGCACTGAGCGACGCGATGAGCGCGAACGCGCCGCGGATTCTTGGGGACGTCCATCGCCGTTTACCCCGGTTGAAAGGCTGTTTTCCGTGCGTACGTGACCCCACGCTCAAGGAGTTGCTGAGGATGCCTCCCACCCCGAAGCCGGCGGCCCAGCGGCAGCGGCGGAACCGGGTCGCGACCGCCGCGACGCTCGACGCTCCGCCCGCCACGTATCGCGACCTCGCCGAGCTGGCGCCCGGCCGTCCCTGGCACCCGCTCACGCTCGCCTGGTGGCGCGTCATCTGGTCATCGCCGAGGTCGACGCCTCGGGCTTTCTGGACGCCGCGAGCATCGCGGCCGCGGGCGAGACGACGGCGGACGCGGGTCATGGTCGCCACCTCGTGGGGGCCGGCCGCGCGGCCAGGGCGTCCCCCTTCGGCGCCGCGCGGCGTGGCTCGGCGGACGCAGGTGCGCCCTGATCCGCCGCATCTTCGGCGGCGTCCAGATCGGCGTGCCGTAAACGGGGCCACGCTGCGTCTCGATATGCCGGATGTCCCCCCGTGCTGCATCTGACACGGTGCGCGTGGATGCGAGCGCCGGAGGGTCCCCGGACCGCTCCGGTGTCGTCAACGGCGCCACCCGCCCGCGTAGGAAGCCCCAGGACGGACG
>VGRE01000490.1 GCA_016875435.1 Deltaproteobacteria bacterium
CGCCGAGCCACGCGACGAGCTCCTGGCGCCCACTCGTGCCCGCCTTGTTGCGCGCGCGCCCCTCCTCCGCCCACGCGCGCGCCGTGGCGAGGTCTGCCGCCCGTGCGAGCGCCTGGACGTTCGTCCACGCCCAACATGCGTCGTGAGAGCGGTCCGCGTCGGGACCGAACTTTGCGCGGAGCGCCCCGCGGAGCGCGCCGAGCTCTGCCCCGGAGACCCCGCAGACCTCGATGAGCAGCTCGCGGGGGCACGGCTCCCAGCCGCCCGAGCGCGCCTCGATCCGGGTCGGACCGCCGGGCCGAGCCCAGTCCAGGCGGAGGATGACCTCGTAGCCCCAGCCGTCCCGGGGGTTGCCGCTCGCGGCCTGGACGCGCTCGACGAGCGTCGCGTCGCCGGCCCCGTAGACGACCTCGCGCGCCTGGGGCTTGCCCCAATTCGGGTCGTCCAGCGGCGTCCGGCCTTCCTCGCGCCAGGCGTCCGTGCCACCGAGCGCGGCGTACATCGCCTGGAAGGCCTCGACGGCGGTGGGGAGGGTGAGGGCCGCGGGGACGAAGTGGAGGCGCATGGGGGGGAGGATACATGGGATGAGGCGGCCGGTGCTCCGCTTGGAGCACCGGCCGCCTCATCCCATCTATCCTCGGGAGAATCATCACGGTCGAGTGACCGTCTCCGCGCGATTTCGGGTCGAGAATGCTGGTGAACAACGGCTGTTGCGTTACACGGTCGCGCACCCGACCGGACGTCGGTTCCCGACGCCGCGAGGTTGTGCGTCACTTGTTTCCCCGGAGTCTTCGTGATCCTCGTGCTCTCCATTCTCGCCTGCGGTGGCGACAAGCCCGCCGCGCCCGCCGCTGCTCCCGCGCCCAAGGCGGAGGCGCCGCCGCCCGCTCCCAAGGAGGAGGGCGCCTTCTTCGTCTGGTACAACCCTGGTAAGACGATCTACACGAGCGCCGACGGGAAGAGCTGGGCTCCGGCCGGCGCACTCCCGAGCGACCTCGACAACTTCTACAACCGCTTCGCGGCCGACGCGGGCGGCCGCATGTACGTGCTCGGCTGGAAGGCTTCGCTCTACACCTCGGGCGACGGCGGAAAGAGCTGGGAAAAGGTCAACGTGGTGAGCAACCCGGCCGACACGGCAAAGGAGTACCTGTCGATCTGCGCCGGTGCCGCCAACGAACTGGCGATGGTGGCCAACAACGGGCGCACCTTCTGGTCGACCGACGCCGGGCAGACCTGGGTAGAGAAGGGTCGCATCGCGCTCGAGGGCGGAAAGGACGGCAACGACCGCGGCCGCTGCGCGTTCTCGGCCGACGGCAAGACCATCGCGACCGAGATCTCGATGTGGAACGACAGCGGCTACGCCTTCGCCGAGTCGAGCGACGGCGGCACCACGTGGACCCTGCATCCGAGCGCGATGAAGAACTACCCCGCGACGGGCATCGGTTTCACCAGCGCCGGCATCGCGAACGCCTGGGGCGGCGGCTACGGCGAGGGCGCGGTGTCCGTGCTCGCGCCGGGTGGCGCCACGTGGGCCGAGAGCGCGAAGCTGCGCGGCACGCCGGCCCCCGAGTGGGCGCGCCAGATCATGGCCACCGACGGCAAGAACACCGTGGTGGTCTGGCAGGACGCGGGCAAGAGCAAGGAAGGTGCCGACGTGGGCAACAAGGTGTTCGTGAGCACCGGCGGCGGCAAGACCTTCGCCGAGAGCGCGGGCCCGGTCGCGGTGGAGCCCACGCCCGGCACCAGCGACGACTACCAGGACATGTGGTGGCACAACGGCAAGACGCCAGGGGCCATGCCGGCCGCGTCGGGCGCCACCCCGCCGGCGCCGACGCAGGCCGTCGCGACGGAGCCGCCCCAGGCCGAGCCGCCCAAGGCCGAGGCCCCCAAGGCCGAGCCGCAGAAGGAAATGCCCAGGAAGGACGCTGGTGGC
>VGRE01000491.1 GCA_016875435.1 Deltaproteobacteria bacterium
GCGGCGGCGCCGACTCGACGGGCGGGGGCTCCGCCCTCGGCGCCCGGCGCACGGGCACGGGCATGCGGGGCGTGGGCTCCTCGTTGCCGTCGTCGGACATCGACTCCGCCAGCTTCTCCTCGATGGACTTTCGCTTGTCGGTGGACATTCGGGCCCCCCTGGGCACGTCGGGATCGGGCGGTTGAGAGAGAGGGTGGAGGCTCCCGAAGTAGAAGGAGCAGAACTCCTTCACATAGGAACCTCGCTCGCGGTAGAGCTGGCGACGGAGGTCGACCAGCAGGTCTTGACCATTGGGGTATCGGTTGCGGGGGTTGGCCTGCAACAGCCGCGCCACGACCGGACCCATCCCCGGCAATTTTGATTCCAGCTCACGGCATTGTTGCTCGAGGGCGCCAGCCTCGATGGCCGCGAAGGCCGCGGCTACCGGGTTCCGCGCGTCGTTGGGGATCCGGTACGCCGGGCGACCGAGCAGGAGCTCGTAGAGGAAGAGCCCCAGCGCGAAGAGGTCGCTCCGATGGTCGATCAGCTCGCCGCGCGCCTGCTCGGGCGACATGTACAGGGGCGTGCCCCGCACGCGGGCGCCGTCGCTGTCGCGGGCCCACTCGGCGTTGTCGACCCGGGCGAGGCCGAAGTCGAGCACCTTCACCTCGCCCGAGGTGGTGAGCATGACGTTTTCGGGCTTCAGGTCGCGATGCACCAGCGCCAGCGCCTCGCCGTTGTCGGCCGGGGACGTGAAGGCCTGGTAGAGCGCGTCGGCGATCTCGCAGCCGATCTCGATGGCGGCCTCGGTGTACACCTGCTCGCGTGCCTTGCCGCAGTCGTCGAGCACGGCGCGCAGCGTGACGCCATGCACATACTCCATCACGACGGCCTTCTCGGCCTCCAGGAACTCGAACACCCGCACGATGGCGCGATGTTTCACCTGGTCGAGCAGGGAGAACTCCTGCCGCAACAGGCGCAGTGACTCGGCGTTGGTGCTCTCGCGCAGCGTCTTGATCGCCACCACGCGGCGCTTCCCCGGCGACCCGCCCCGGCCCGGCACCTCGCCCACCGCGAGGTAGACGGCGCCGAACTGGCCTCGGCCAAGCTCGCGGATCACCTCGTACTCGGCGACGTTCACGCCCGGCCCACCAGGCCGAAGAGCGCCCGCCTCACGTTGAACAAGGCCGCGGGCAGGTAGGCGCAGACGATGAGGGCGGAGAAGATAGGCATTACCGCCGCGATTGTCGCGCGGAACGGTCCGGGCAGCACCCAGCCATCGTCGCCCTCGGTTCCCGGCGGGCCGTCGAGCCAGGCCGAGGGGTACACGGTGACGGTGGACTCCACCTGGTAGGGGGCGTTGATGCGCACGGTCACGGTGAAACTCCGGCGCAGGTGGAACGGATCCACGCGGTAGCGAAGTTCGTACCAGGCGTAGCGCTTCTGGGCGGCGGCGATGAAGGCCTCGGCGAGGCCGTCGGCGTCTCGCTTGACGTACGACTTGCCGCCGCCCACCTTGGCCATCCACTCGAGCGCGGCGTTGTCGACGCCCATGTTCTCGACGTTGCCGTTGATCAGTTGCTCGGCCCAACGCTCGCAGAGATTGCGCGGCTTCACCTCGATGCCCTCGGGCACCTTGAAGCGCCGCCAGGCCTTTCGGCCGAGGCCAACCGTGAAAAGGTCGGGCTGGTAGCCGCGCACGCCGCCGCGCCCGAGGCGCACGTCGCGCAAGGTCGTGAGCAACTCCTGCAAGCGCGGGACGTTGTCGCCGCAGAGGTCTTGCGGTCGCTCGTTGTTGAAGCCGTCGGTGAGCGCGATGACGGTGGGCGCCTTCCGGCCGTTCTCCACGGCCTGGCGCACCTCGGCCTGCTCGGCGATCGACGTCATCGAAAAGCGCACGGCCTGGTAGAGGTAGGTGAAGCCCGAGCCAACCTGAAGCTGGTCTCTCACCA
>VGRE01000492.1 GCA_016875435.1 Deltaproteobacteria bacterium
CGTCACGTCGGGCGGCATCGTCGTGCCGTCGCGGAGGTAGCGCTCGGCGCCGAGGTCGAAATGCTCGACCTCCAGGTCGGGCGCCAGCGTCGCCAGCACGCGCAGGCCCTGCTCGATGACCTCCGGGCCGATCCCGTCCCCGGGGACGACTGCGATCTTGGGCATGTCGCCTACTTGGCGGCGACGACGTTGTCGTCGGGCGAGGCGAGTTCGGCCTCGGCGTAGCTCAACATCCGGCCCTGCCTCGGGTCCCACACGTGGCCGCGGAGGCAAGCAAAAATGTCGCGCGGGTGCCACGAGGTGCGACCGGGGTGTTGGAGCTCGGGCATCGCCGCCATCGCCTCCGGCAGGCGGTAGAACGGGATGCGGTGGTTCAGGTGGTGCACGTGGTGGTAGCCGATGTTGCCGGTAAACCAGTGCATCAACGGCGGCATCTCGAACATCGACGAGGAGCGCAGCGCGGCGTAGGTGTACTCCCACTCACGACGACCCCGGATCTGCATGTCGGGGAAATTGTGCTGGGCGTAGAACAGGTAGCTGCCGAGCGCCGTCGACATCGCGACGGGGAACACCACCGTCAGGATCGCCGCCTCGAAGTTGAAGGCGAGGGTCACGGCCGCGGTGAGCGAGCCGTGGAACAAGAGCGCTACGAAGCCGTCGAGGTGTTGGCGCGGCTGCCGCTTGAAGGCCGAGAGGCACATGCCCCACACGAACAGGAAGACGTAGCCGAAGAGCATCGTCACCGGGTGGCGCGCCGCCCGGTAGGCGAAGCGCTGGCGCGGCGTCATCCCGCGCCACATGCCGAGGGTGACGACCGGGTAGCTCCCGATGCTGGCGCCCACGATCTTCGCCGTGTGCTTGTGGTGGTAGTCGTGCGTTTCCTTCCAGACTGAGGCCCCGGCGAGCAAGTAGTAGCCGAAAAGGCGCATGATCCCGGTGCCGAGCGTCGACCCGGTGAGCACGGCGCCGTGGAGCCAGTCGTGGTAGAAGATGAATACCCGGACAATCACGAGGCCACTGACGACGGCGGCCGCGAAGCGCAGGGGAAACCACGGCGCAAACACGGAAACCGCCGCGCTCGTTGCCCAGGCGAGCAGCGTGACGGCGAGAAGCCACCACGTCTTCGCCCGGTCTTCCCGGGCGTACTCGTTGGACGCGCGCACGAGTTCCGGCCCACTCCGCATGCAGATCTCCAAGCGCCGCGTGTTTACAAGAAACGACCACGACGGGCAAGGGGATTCGGCCCCTCTTTGTGCATTTTGGTTACGCGGTGGGGGATGGGCGGGATGCGCATCCGCACCGGCGGGGTCGAGATCGACGTGGCCGACGAGGCCGAGCTGCAGTCCCTGCGTGACCGCGGCCTGCTCGGCCCCGACACCGACGTGTGGCGCGACGGCCGATGGACGCCTCTCGACGCCCCGCCCGCCACGCCGCGCAAGCCGGGGCCCAGGACGCGCAGCGACGACCCCTGGGCCGCGTGGAGCGGCGCCGACGACGAGGCGGCGGCCGAGGATGCGCTCCGCGCGTACGCGCGCCGGGGGCCCGAGCCGGTGGATCTGCCCGTGTCCGCGATGTCGCCCATGGCTCGGCCCATCGTCGTCACCGAGCGCCCGAGGGAACTCCCCGGCGAGGCGGTCGCGCCGGTCGATGAGCACGCGGTCGCCCGGGCGGCGCCCCTCGATGTCACGCTCGACCGCCCGACGCCGCCGCCCACGCCGCCGCGCCCCTCGTCGCAGGCCGCACCGGTCGCGGGGCTGCCGCCCGCGCCCGGAGAGCTGGGCTCGCCGCCCCCGCGCCGACCGCACCCCACCGACACACCGCCGGCCACGGTGATCGACGAACGCGACACCATCCGCCTCGGCCCGCAAAGCATCCTCGGCCTCGTGCTCGTGATCCTGTTGCTGGTCGGGGGCGGATGGGGCCTCTAC
>VGRE01000493.1 GCA_016875435.1 Deltaproteobacteria bacterium
TGCTCAACTACGTGGGCATCTCCCTGTACGACCTCATCCTGTCCCTGGTCGCCGGCACGCTCGACTCCACCATCGCCGACATGGGCCCGGAACTCGAGGCCCAGGTCGAGGAGGCCTTCGCGGCGGCCACCATCGAGCAAGACATCGAGCTGGGCGATGCCACTGTCCACGTGCTGTTGCAACCTTCCAACGTGGAGATCACCCCGGCCGCGATGCGCATCACCATGGAAGGGGCCTTCTCCGGCGACGCCGCCACCTGCATCGAGAACGTCGACCCGGGCGGGTCGCTCCGCACCAACAGCGAGCTCCCCGATCCCGACGAGCTGCCGAGCGGCATCTCCAGCGACTACCACCTCGGCCTCATGGTGGCCGACGACTTCGCCAACGCCGCGCTCTACAGCTTCTGGCGGAGCGGCCTGCTTTGCTACACGCTCGACGAGAACGGTCCCGTCCCGCTCGACACCTCGATGCTCAACCTGCTCACCGACGATGCCTTCGCGCCGCTCTTCGGCGAGCCGGGCCCGGTCACCATCGTCACCCGCCCGCTCAAGGCGCCCGAGGTGAACTACACCGGCGAGCACGACCTCGGGCTGAAGGTGGAAGACCTCGAGCTCGACTTCTACGCCGAACTCGACGGTCGCCAGGCGCGCATGATCACCCTGTCGCTCGACGCCGACGCCGGCGCCGACCTCGTGTTCGACGGGGGCACCGGCAACCTCGAGGTCGCCGTCGACCTCTCGGCCGAGAACCTCACGCCGAGTGTCAGCTACAACGAGATCGAGCCGGCCGCGAACGACGCGGTGCTCGAGAAGTTCGCGGGTCTCTTCGGGACGATCATCGACTCGGTGGCGGGCGACCTGCTGAGCTCGCTGGCCTTCGCCCTGCCCAACTTCGGCGGTATCGGCCTGCAGAGCATCGACGTGGCGGCCAACGGCGACGCGTCCGACTGGCTTGGCGTGTACACCTGGCTGGGTCCGGTCTCCTACGGCGACGCGTCGTCGTGCGGAGGTTGCGGTGGGGAAGACACCGGGGGCGGCTCGGGCGACTGCGGCGGCGGATGCTCCGGCGGCACCTCCTGCGCCGTGGGCCCCTTCGCGCACTGGCAGGTGGCGATGCTCGCGGTGCTGGTGGCGCGGCGGCGGCGCGGCTAGCGAAACCGCACCCCGCCCACCGCCCGTTCCGCCGCGGCCTTGCCGTCGACGAGCTTGCCCGGGGGGATGATCGCCTCGAGATCGTAGGCGCTGCCGGCGTGCTCCACGAAGAAGCCGATCACGCGGGCGTGGCGCGGGTCGGCGGGGGTGCAAGTGCCGATGGTCACGTCGGCGGCCAGCGCAAACTGCCGGTAGCGAGCGGTATCCACGAAGGTCCAGGTGCAGCCGCGACGCTCGCGCGGGCCGCGAGGGCCCCCCGGGTACACCGATAGCTCCACGCGGGCGCGGGTGCCCGGGTCGACCAGCGTGACGCGCGGGTTCTGGCCACGCAGCCCAGGGGTGAGCTCGTAGCCCTCGGGCACACGCAGGACGTAGGGGAACTCCGCGTCTTCCCAGACGCCGGCGGAGACGGCGCCGGAGGGCTCGGCGCGGGCGGTCGCGCGGGTGCTGTCGACGAGCGCGGGTTCCGCTTCCGGGGTCGCCCGGGGACAGGCCAGCAGCCACGCCAGCAACATCACCGGCGGTCGAGGGCGGCGAGGTGGGCCGGGCCGCCCCAGAGGCGATGGAACACGTCGACCTCGGCCGCGGCGCCGTTGCCGCCTGCCCAGGCCATCGCCACTTCCCGGGCCCCGGCCACCGCCTCCGGTGGCATCGCGGCGATCCGCGAGGCCAGCTCGCGGGCGCGGGGGAGGGGAGGGCCGGCGATCTCGTCGACCAGTCCCAGCGCGAGGGCCCGTGGCGCCGGCAGGCGCTCGGCGGCCACCAGGATGGCG
>VGRE01000494.1 GCA_016875435.1 Deltaproteobacteria bacterium
CTACTCGGGCTCGCGGTGGCGCTCGCGCGCTCGGCGAGCCAGCCGGCCAGTTTCTCCACGGTGGGGTAGTCGGCGAGCTTGAAGCTGTCGTCGCGGGCGAGGCCGTAGGCGTCGCGCACCTCGGCGAAGATCTCGGCCTGCTTGACGGTGTCGATGCCGAGGTCGGCCTCCAACTCGTAGGCGGGATCGATCTCCTCGCGGCCGTAGCCGGTCTTCGCGGCGATCACCCCGACGAGTCTCGCGAGCACGTCCGTGCTCGACACTGTCGCTGTCGCTCTCGCTGTCGTAGCCGTGGCTGCCGGTGGCGTTGTTGCTGCCGGTGCCGTCGGCTCGTCGAGGATGAACCGCAGTTGCCGGTGCTCCACCACGGTGTGTCCCCGTCCCCCGGCGGCCTCGGCGAGCCAGGCCTCGGCGCGACGCGGGTCGGCGAGGCGCTCGTCGTCACGCGCGATCTTCTTCCACGCCGCGAGCGCGAGCTGCGAGCCGAAACCGGCAGCGAGGCGGAGGGCGTACTGCACGTCGTAGTGGCCGCCCTTGCTCAGAGTCAGCTCGCCGAGTTCCGGGTCGGGCTCCTTGAGGTTGGGGATCGGCGGCACCTGCTGGTACTGCAGCGCCTTCACCGCGACGGTGTCCTCGATACCGGCGCCCATCGGGTGCCCGGTAAAGCCCTTGGTGTTGGCGATGACGATGCGGCTGGCCGCGGGGCCGAAGGCATGGGGCAAGCTCGCCATCTCGGCGGCGGCCGACCCGCCGCGGGCGGGCGTGTAGGTCTCGTGCGAGAGGAAGACGCACTGCCGCGCGAAGTCGGCGTGAGTGGTCCCCGCGAGGGCCACGGCGCGGTCGACGAGGGTCTTCACCTCGCGCGCGATGTGCTCGGCGTCGAGGCGGGTGCCGTGGAAGGCGCTGTTGGCGATGTGCGCTCCGAGCAACTCGGCGATGGGACGGACGCCGCGGGCGGCGGCGGCCTCGGTGGTCTCCAGCACCATCCCGCAGGCGCCCATGCCGAGGATCATGCCGTGGCGACGGCGATCGAAGGGCAGCGCGGCCTCCTCGACCTTGTCCTTGGTGGTGGCTGCGCCGGCGGCCATGAAGCCCGCGCCGATCCATGGCAGGAGCGCGTCACTGGTGACGTCGTCGGCGCCCACGACGATCACTCGCTCGCAGCGCCCCGAGCGCAACCAATCCTCGGCCACGGCGAGGGCCTGCGTCGTGCTCGCGCAGGCGGCGTTCACCTGCGTGTTCGGGCCGCGCGCGCCGAGGAACTGCGCCACCTGGCTGTGCCCCATGGCGAGGATCTGGAAGAGGAAGCGCCGGTCGAAGTGCCCCTCGCCGTCGCCGCCGTTGTCGCCAAGCTTGCGGACGAGCTGGTCGTAGCCGGGGAAGGCGCTGGCAAACACGATGCCGGTGCTGTCGCGCAGCGAGGCGGGCAGCGCCCAGCCGGTGGCCACGGCCTTGCCGGTGGTGGTCTGCCGGTAGGTGCGGACCAGGGGGATGCGGGCGTCTTTCAGGGCTTCCAGCGCCGCCGCGAAGGCAAGCTGGGTGGTGATGTCGAGGCTGCGGGCGAGAGCGGCGTCGACGCCGTAGTCGGCCACGAGGTCGAAGTGTGCCTTCTGCCCGGCAAGCCGGATCACCTGGTCGCGCGTGTTCACCGGCAGGAAGCTGCCCTCGCCGGTGAGCGGGTCCTTGGTGAGGCGAACGAGGTTCTTCTCGATGAACCGGTCCTGGTCGCGCTCGGTCACCGGGGTGATGCGGTTCTCGCCACGGAGCATCCGCTGCACCGCGTCGGGCTCGAACACCTCGGTGCCGCCGGGCAGGCCGAGCGAGGCGCCGGTACACACCACGCTCACCCGGGGGGCGGTGGCCGCCGTCGCGGCGGGCGTCGCGACCGGCTGCGCCGCCGGGGCGGGCGCGGCGAG
>VGRE01000495.1 GCA_016875435.1 Deltaproteobacteria bacterium
GGCGACGAGTCCGCGTCGCGACAGCGCCTCCCCCGCCATGCGCGGGTACTTCGTGGCCACGCGCAGGCCGTCTTCCCGCATCCGGGCCTCGAGGTCGCTCCCCGGCCGGCCACACAGCGATAGGCGACACCGGCCGAGCGAGGTGGTGACCGGCTCCAACACGTCGGCCGGGTGCTCGCGCAGCACGTCGAGCCCGGCCACGCCCAGGTCGGCCACGCCACGCGCCACGTAGGCGGGGACGTCGGGCGGCTTGAGCAGGAGGAAGCGCACCCCACCCCCTCGCCCGGGCACCACCAGCTCGCGGCCATCGGTCTGCAGGGGACCGATCTCGCCCAGCCCAGCGACGACCTGGTCGGCAAGGCGTCCCTTGGGCAACCCAAAGGTGATCACCGGCGCCCCCGGGCGATCAGCTCCACGTCGAGCGAGAATCCGATGGCGGAGCGGGGCCGCCCATACCGGGCGCAGAGCCCGTCGTAGCGCCCGCCGCCCCCAAGGGGGCCGGGGAAGCCCGGCGCGAAGAGATCGAAGACGATCCCGGTGTAGTAGGGGAAGCGGCGCACGTGGGCCGGGTCTGGGCGGAGCCTCGGTCCGATCGTCTCTTTCAGGGCCAATACATCCGCTGATACATCGACGAGTTTGATGCATGTATCATGTATCAACACGCTCGTGTCCCGGCGATCGAGGGCGTCGCGCAGCACGGGGTCGGCGAGCGCCCCCGGCCGCTGCGCCTCGATGCCCGCCACGCTCCCCACCACCAGCACCGCGTCGTGAAGCCCGAGCGCGTCGGCGGCGCCGAGAACCAGTCGCAGGATCTCCTCGTCGCCGGGGCCGGCCTCGGTGCCATAGGCTTCCACGCCGGCCTGCCAGCGCTGGCGACCGCCGCGAAAGACGATGCCCCGGTAGGCGAGGCGAACCGGGGCGTCGACACCCTCCCACCGGGTGGACACCAGGCGGGCGAGAGGCCCGGTGAAGTCGGAGCGCAGCGCCATGACCTGGCCGTCCTGGACGATGCGCGGCGCGTCGTCGCTGAGGTACACCCCCGCGTCTTCGACCATGGGGACGATCACCTCGTCGAATCCATGCGCCCGCACGTGGGCGAGCAAGGTCGACTCCACGCGGCGGATGGCGCGGGCGAGGGCGGGGAGACGGTCGGCAGCCGACACGCCGCGCGGCCTATCCGCGCGAGGCTACGGGTGTGGGTCCTCGATCAGGCCTTCCATCTCCGGCCGCGGGAACACCATGGCTCGCGCGCGGCTGGCGCGGTCGACGAAACGGTCGAACTCCACGCGCTTGGGTCCCTCGGGAACCCGCCCGGAGAACTCGGGGGTGGCCGTCAGGTAGCGCAGGGCGATTTCCAGGCGGGTGTTCATCTCCAGCGCGTCGACAGCAGCGCCGTAGCGAGCGCTGGGCTGGGGCTCCACCACCGCGCGGAGCACCTCGTCGAGGGTGGGCGAGCGACCGGCGTTCCAGGCATTGAGCAGGTGCTCGCGCAACAGGGCGGTGAAGGGACCGATCTGGCGGAAGCCCACGCGGGCGGAGAGGGCACTGGCCAGCTCGTTGGCCAGCCAGCGGCGAGCAGGACCCCGCACCTGGGGACCGGGGTCGGCGAGGAGACGGTTGGGATCGGGCAGGCGCATGGGCCCTTTTCGGTGCCGGGGGGAGGGCCTTGAGCCAGCGTGCGCGTGCGATCAGCGAGCGCCGCAACCGTGAGCGCCCGCTCGCCAGCCGGCGCAGGTCAAGACCAACAAGCTCTAACTCTTAACCCTTAACCTCCGGCACCTTCCGGGCGGTTAGGGTCCACCCATGTCCGTCGCCGAGCTGCTTCGCACCGTCCCTTTTGCCCACGGGGCCGACCTGTCGATCGTCCACAGCGAACCGGGGCACGCCGTGGTGCGCATCCCGCATGTCCCGGG
>VGRE01000496.1 GCA_016875435.1 Deltaproteobacteria bacterium
ACGGTTCCACTCCGGAGTGGATGCCGACGGCCGACGTGAAGCTCTCGTAGCTCCTGAATGACTTCGGCGGTGCTGCCGTCGCCTACCCGGCCCTTCGCTCAACGAGTCCAGGTCGTGGTGACGGCATAGCTGCGTCGGGAGTAACGGTCGTGCCCGTCTCCCACGATCCAATGTACGCCGTACTCGTAGCCAAGCGAATGGTACATGTTCGGCCATCCGCCGCCACAGAATTCGACCGACGCGGTGTCCACAGGGTAGAAGTTCCAGTTGTCGAACGTGGCCCCGTTGTGCCAGGTGGTCGTGGAGGAGCGGAGTGCTTCGATCGCGAGCGAGTTCGTGCTCGTCGCGGATGACTCCCAGGTCCCGAAGCCTGAGCCGACCCGCAGCGCCACCTCCGACGATGCTCCGGCGAGGCGCATCACGCGGTCGATGTTCAGGTAAGAGCAGGTATCGGAGCTGTCGATCTCGGAGACCGAGCCCATCATAGAGGTGGAACAGGAGCGCGACGCGCATCCTCCACCGCCCTGTGCGATCAGTTGCCAACCCCCACCGTCAGTCGTCATGTCGCAATACACGCGCAGCGCTCCGGAGCCGTCGGGGTCCACCCAGTAGACG
This sequence comes from Deltaproteobacteria bacterium, assembly GCA_016875435.1. Classification (GTDB taxonomy): domain Bacteria; phylum Myxococcota_A; class UBA796; order UBA796; family SXON01; genus SXON01. The sequence continues at coordinate 616 of VGRE01000496.1, forward strand.
CCGTCACCGAGGCTGCTGCCGGACCCTAAGATGTCGGCGCAGGAACTCGCCGCACAGGTCTCGGACGCACCGGTCGCGCACCCCGTCGTGACCGACGCGGTCGCGGTCGCGCCCCCCCCGGCGCTGTCCTCCGCCACCACATCGCAGGTCCAGGTCTCGTTGCCGCCCACCTCCGCCCCGTCGACCACGCTCTCCGCCGCCGAATCCGTCGCGCCGGTGTAGTCCACCCCGTCCACGTCCCAGGCGAAGCTGTACGTGATCGCATCCCCGTCCGCGTCGGTGCTCTCGGTGACCACCGTGCAGGTGAGGTCATCGCCCTCCTCCGCGTCCTCCGGCGTGATCTCCACCTCCGGCGCGGTCGGCGCGGTGTTGCTGACTGTCACGCTGCGGCTCGTGGCCGTGGCGCTGTCGAGGCCATCGTCCGTGGTGGCGACCACGTACACGGACTCGTCGCGGTCAAAGTACGCGGCGCCGGAGAGCGTGCTCGACGCACCAGACTGCACGACCGTGCCATTGACGTACCAGTCGTAGCTGACGGTCAGCGCGTCGCCATCCGCGTCGGCGGTGGTGGCCGTGGCGGTCAGGGTGTCGTTCGTGTAGACCGTGGCCGGCGAGAGCGACACGCTCACCGTCGGCGCGGTGTTTTGGATGGTGACGCTGGCAGTGTCGGTGTCCGTGCCGGTCTTGCCGTCGGTGGCCGTGACCGTGCACGCCACGAGCTGGCCGGCGGCGAAGGCGCCGGCGAGCGTGCTCGAGGTCGCGGTGGTGCTCGTGGCCGACACCGTGCTCCCGTTCACCGTCCACGCGAAGGACAGGGTGGTGGAATCGGCGTCCGCGTCGGTGGCGGAGCCGGAGCAGGTGAGGGTGCTGCTCGCCGTCGGGCTCGAGGGCGAGAGCGAGGCCGCGGCGACGGGCGCGCGGTTGGAGAGGGTGAGGCTCGCGCTGCCGCTGTCCGAGCCGCCGTCGGCGTCCGTCGCGGTCACCGCGCAGGCGACGCTCTCTCGCGAGGCCGCGAGCGCGCTTGTCAGCGAGAGCGTGCTGCCCGAGCCGATCGAGCTCCCCGACGAGCTGTTCGTCCACGCGTACGACAGGCTCGGGCTGCCGCCGTCGGCGTCCGTCGCGCTGGCCGAGCAGGTCAAGAGGTCGTCGTTGTAGGCAGTGGCGGGGGAGATGCTGACGGCGCCGAGCACCGGCGCGGTGTTGTCCACCGTGACGCTGGCCGAGACATCCGATCCGGTGTCGGTGCCGTCGTCCGGCGTGACCGTGCAGGTGACGACGTCCCCGGAGACAAAGGC
>VGRE01000497.1 GCA_016875435.1 Deltaproteobacteria bacterium
GGTGGAGAGGTTGCCGCTGGCGAGCGCGCCGTCGCCAAACACGACGTAGGCGATGCCATCGTTGCTGCCGTTGCCGTCGCCCTTGTAAGCGCAGATCACCATCTCGTCGCGACCGTCACCCCCCAGGTCGGGCACCATGGCGAGCACCTGCCCGGTCTGGTCGCTGGCGGTGGAAGTGTAGAAGAGCACGTCGGCCGCGGAGAACAGCACCGTCCCCCCGCTGCGGCCGTACCAGAGTCCGGCCGCGCCGGTGTTGGTCGTCCCGCCGTAGTCGTAGCCATAGGCGCCAACCAGCACCTCGGGAACGCCGTTTCCGTCTACGTCGTATCCGCCCGAAACGTCGTAACCGACCCACTCGCTCGAGCTATTGCCCTGGACCACCAGCACGGCCGTGCTCGAGTCGCGCGTGAGGCTGCCCGAGGGCGCGGAGAAGACGATCGCCTCGCCGGCCGCGCCGTAGCTAGTGCCGTTGTTGACGCGGGTGTTGTAGGCCCCCACCACCACGTCGAGCTCGCCGTCGTCGTCGAAGTCTCCGGCGCCATCGAGCTGGAAGCCCATGTAGTCCACTGAACTGAGACGGTACACGCCGCGCACGGTGGCGATGGCGGTGACCGTCTGCGTCAGCTGGGTGTCGCCGGAGGCGCTGGCGCCGCTCATGAACCAGGCCGCTCCGGTGTTGGCCGCGTACGTGGTGTCGTAGAAGTGCGCGCCGAGACCGATGTCGTCGGCGCCGTCGCCGTCGAGATCGCCCACCCCGGCCAGGCCCGAGGCCAGCTGGTCGCTGGCGGTGAGGCCGTACCAGATCGCGTCGTCGTAGTCGCCGACCACCCCCTCGCCGTAGTGGAAGCAGTCGGTGTCGGTGCGACCCCCGTCGCAGTCGCTGTCGGTGCCGTCGACGCATACCTCCTCGGCGCCCGGGTAGATAGTGGCGTCGTCGTCGTCGCAATCGGTGCTGTCGGCCACGTAGTCGGCGGGCGCAAGGCAGGTGCTGGTGGACAGCGTGGAGTCACCGAAACCGTCGGCGTCGTCGTCGTAGTACCAGGCCGAGGTGCCGGTGACGCTCGGGTCGTCGTCGTCCACGAGTCCGTCGCAGTCCTCGTCGTACGCGCCGTCGTCGCAAACCTCGGTGCCGGCCGGGCTGACAGTGGACTGGCTGTCGTCGCAGTCGGTGTCGTCGGCCACGTAACCGGGGCTCGCGTCGCAGGAGCTGGTGCCCGTGGTCGCCTCGCCATAGCTGTCGCCGTCGCCGTCGAGGTACCAGGACGACTGTCCGGTTGCGCTCGGGTCGTCGTCGTCCGCGTCGCCGTCGCAGTCCTCGTCGGTGTCGTCGTCGTCACACACCTCCTGGGCGCCGGGGTTGACGTCCACCTGGAAGGGGTCGCAGTCGTCGGCGTTGTCGACGTAGTCGGCCGGCTGGTTGCAGGCGTCGACGTCGAGGAAGCTGTCGCCGTAGCCGTCGCCATCGCGGTCCCAGTGCCACGTGCTCTGGCCGGTGGCGCTCAGGTCGTCGTCGTCCGCGTCGCCGTCGCAGTCCTCGTCGGTGTCGTCGTCGTCACACACCTCCGGCGCGCCCGGGTTGATGTCGTCGTCGAGGTCGTCGCAATCGGTGTCGTCGGCCACGTAGTCGGCGGGCTGGTCGCAGTCGGTGTCGCGCACCAGCCTGTAGCCGTAGCCGTCGCCGTCTGCGTCGCGATACCACGTCTGCACGTCGGCAGCGGTGTCCTCGTCGACCTCGCCGTCGCAGTTGTCGTCGTCACCATCGCAATACTCGGTCGCGCCGGGGTACTCCGCGCCATCGGTGTCGTCGCAGTCGGTGTCGTCGGCGGTGTAGCCGCTGGGCACCTCGCACGCCGCGTAGGTGCTTGCGGCGTCGCCGTAACCGTCGGCGTCGGCGTCGGCGTAC
>VGRE01000498.1 GCA_016875435.1 Deltaproteobacteria bacterium
AGCAGCTGGCGGAACCAGCGCGGCTTCTCGGTGCGCATCCGCTTGATGTACGCCCACTCGCCGCGGGTGATGCCCTTGGCGACCTTCGGGAAGAAGAGGAGGAGGTTCAGCAGGTGCCAGCGGTAGCGCACCTTGGTCGTGCGCATCACGTCGCGCGCGGTCTCGGTGAAGCGGTGGTGGCTCAGGTTGTGGCCGGGGACGAAGGTGCTGACCGGGTGGCCGTAGGTCTGGGTGAGGACCACCTGGAAGAGCTTGTTGAGCGAGCGGTGCCGGAAGATCGGCGCGTGGATCGTGTTGTGGGTGATGACCGCGCAGAACCACGAGAACACGCACAGCGTGAGCACGACGGGGAGCTGCATCCACGGCGAGGGCCACGGCGTGCGCCACGCGACGAGCGTGAGCAGGAAATACGTGGCGACGAAGCCGAGGGTGCGGCGATCGGCCTGATAGCGGAGCACCGGAATCGCGCTTACACGACGCATCCCCGCCGCGTCACGCGGGATCGACGGGCCGGCTTCCGACCTGATGGTCGGCGCTACGCGCGCTTGACGACGACGTCCTTGCGGTTGCCGTCGCCGATCGACTCGGTCGCGAGGCCTTGATCGCGGGCGAGCATGTGGATGAGGCGGCGCTCGTAGCTGTTCAGATCCGGCACCACCGCCTGATCCTGACCCGCGCTCACCTGGTCGATGGCCGCCTGGCCGCGCTGCTTCACCTCGGCGTCGCGGCGCGGATCGTGGCGGGGCTTCGGCGCGTCCACGCGGCGGCGCGGCGCGCCGCCCTGGCGCTTGGTCGCGAAGATGCGGACCGTGGCTCCGCCGCCCGCGAGGTGCTCGCGGTCGTACTCGAAGTCCACGTCGTCCGTGGAGATGCCGAGGCTCGCCGCGGCGCCCTGGATCGCGTCCGCGAGCGTCGCGCCCTCGCTGGTGATTCTGTCGCTCATCGCGACCGTCGCCTACTAGAGCGGAGCGAGGCTGTCCAGTGTGCAAGTCGGCTTGCGTTCGCGCCCACGCCGGTCCAACTAGGCCGGGTGCCCGTCGGCCGCGCCGATCTGCTGCTCGCTTCGGCGCCCCTCCTGCTCGCCGTGGTCGCGGCCAGCGCGCTCGCGGCGTCGGGGCGCGTGGTGGATGGGAGCCACCTCCTCGACCGCGACGCGCTCCTCCGAGGCGCGGAGGTTCCGATCTACCAGACCCAAGACAACTCCCCGTTCCTGATCTGGGCGCCCTCCCACCACTTCGTCTGCCAGAGCCTCTCGCGGGGGGCGCTCCCGCTGTGGAACCCCGCTCAGGGCGGCGGCTCCTCGCCGCTCGCGAAGTCGTACGGCGGGGTGCTCTTCCCGCTTCGCTGGCTCTCCTGCCTGTGGCCGCCCGCCGCGGCGCGCTCGGCCTATCTCCTCCTCGGGGCGGCGCTCGCGCTCTCCGCGGCGTTCCTCTCCCTCCGCGCGCTCGGGGCGGGGCGGGGCGGGGCGGGGCGGGGCGGCGGCGTCTTCGGGCTCACTCCGCCGATCGCCTCCTTCCACTGGTACGACGGCGCGGCGGTCTTCGCCTTCGCCCCGGTCTTCGCCGCCCTCGGCGCGGCGCGTCCGACCCGCGTCCGTGTCGCGGCGTTCGCGGCGGTCACCGGGCTCGCGATCCTCGCCGGCCACCCGCTCCTCGTGATGAGCGCGTTCCTCGCCGGCGCGCTGATCCACCGGCGGGCGTGGCCGTTCCTGGCGGCGATCCCCGGGGTGTTCCTCGTGGCCTTCGCCCTCCTGCCCTTCGCCGCGGATCTCGCGGCCGGGGTCAGCTACAAGTCCGCCGGCGGCGCTCGCTTCGTCCCCTACTCGTGGCCGTCCTGGGCGATGCGGCTGTCCACCGTGCTCTTCGCGCGGCGCTTCGACGCGGTGGACGC
>VGRE01000499.1 GCA_016875435.1 Deltaproteobacteria bacterium
TGATCGGTGTCGCTGTCGGCGCAGTCGCTGACGGAGAGGTCGACGGTCCAGGTCTTGGTGATGGGGGTGTTGTACTCCGCCGCGAAGGCGGGCGTGGTGAGCTCGGTGGTCGGGCTGAAGGGCGCCGCGACGGTGAGCTCGCCGGTGCTCTCGGTCCAGTAGAAGTCGAGGAGGTCGCCGTTGTCGTCGGTGGAGGCGCTGCCATCGACGGTCACGATGTCGGCGGGGCAGTCCTCGCAGGTGAACACGTAGGAAGCCGTCTCGCAGTCGGGCTCGTTCGTGATGGTCTGGTCGTCGCCCGCGTTGGCGAACGGCTTCACGTTCTCGGTCACGTCGACGAAGGTGTAGCTGACCACGTCGGGCGCGCCCCACTGCTCGCCGTCGTTCACCTGGAGCTGGAAGGTGTAGTCGCCGATGATGTCCAACTGGAAGTAGGGGTTGGCGGCGGTCTGGTCGTTGAAGCTGGTGTCGGCGGCACTCGAGCCGGCGGGCACGCTGATGACCGTCCACCAGTAGGAGAGCTCCTCGCCCTCGGGGTCGTAGCTGCCCCAGCCGTTGAGCTGGTACTGCTCGTTGGTGCAGGGGCTCAGCACCGCCGAGTCGCCCGCGTCGGCGATGGGGGGCTGGTTATCGGCCGCCACGGTGACGGCGCACTGGCTCGGCTCCGACCAGTTCTCGCCGTCGCTCACCACGAGGCTCACGAGGTAGGTGCCGTCGCAGTCGGGCACGATGCTCGCGAGCTCGGTGCTGCCGTTGTACACGTCGGCGGCGTCGAGGCCCGAGCAGGCGGGGGTGCTGGAGAGGGCCCACTGGTAGCTGAGCTCGGCGCCCTCGGGATCCCGGGAGGCGCTCCCGTCGAGATCCACGCGATCACCAACCGTGGCGGACTGGTTGTCGCCGCAGTCGGCCACCGGCGCGTCGTTGTCGGAGGAGCAGTCGATCACGCTGTAGACCGGGAGCGAGGTGCCGCCACCATCCTCGGCCACGGCGAGCGACACCACGTAGGTGCCGACGGCGTCGCACTCGAAGTAGGGCTGCCAGAGGTCGTCGATGTTCAGCGTGCCGGCATCGACGTTGGACTCGACGGGCACGTTCTCCACCGTCCAGGTGGGGGTGACCTCCGCGCCCTCGGTGCAGGGCTTGCCCGCGCCCTGGAGGGTGATGCGGTCGCCCACCGACGCGGTGAGGACCTCCTCGGTGAGCGAGGCGGTGGGCTGTTCGCAGGTGTCGATCACCTTGGTGAGGTTGTTCTCTGGCTCGACTGGCTGGCAGGCGACCAGCAGCAGGACGAGGCTGGCGGGAGGAAGTCGCTTCATGGAAAGGCACTCCGTTCGCGATGGACGCGACGCGCGGCGCATGTGAATCAGGCGGAGCCGCAGCGTACGCAACCCCATGGTCCATCGTCAACAGGCTTTGACAACTCGCCACGCCTACCCACCACTCTTCCCACGCTTCGCGCTCGCGACGGGCCTCCTGTCTCTCGCCGCCACCCCTGCGCACGCCGGCGAAGGATGGCGGGTGGAGGCCGGTGAGAGCTGGACCGAGGCCGAGGCGCCCGGCAACGCGGTGTTGGTCGAGGGGGACGTTCGCGTCGGCAACGCCTGGGCGCTCGTCCCGCCCTTCCGTGCTGGCGCGCGTGATCGACTCGCCCTCGGCGTCGACAACACGGTGGCCTTCGGCGACCGCGTGCGGCTCGGCGTGTCTGGCGAGTGGCTCCACGACATGACGTCGGCCGGCGAACCGGTGGCGGGATTCGGTGACCTGCGCCTCGGGACGACGGTGCGCCTCGCCTCGGTGGGCCCGGTGACGGGCTTCCTCGGCTGGGAAGGCAAGATGCCGAATGCCGCCGACGCCGGCGAGCTCGGCACCGACGAGACCGACTTCCTCT
>VGRE01000500.1 GCA_016875435.1 Deltaproteobacteria bacterium
ACCAGGGTGGAGGTAGCCCAGCCGGCCGGGCACGGCTTCGACGAGGCCGCAGTCGAGGCCGCCCGCGCCTTCAAGTTCAGCCCGGCCGAAGACGCCGCCGGCCCCGTCCCCGTCGCCATCGAGTTCGCCTACGGCTTCGTGCTCGACGCGAGGGCCGTGGAGAACGCCGTGCCCGAGGCCGGGCCCGGCATGGCTGTCCCCGAGGCCCCGGTCAACCTCGACGGGACCGTGGTCGAGATGGGCACGCGCCGCCCGCTCGCGGCGGTGCGCGTGCGCGTGGAGCCGCTCGGCCTCGAGGCCGAGACCGACGCCGAAGGGCGATACGCCTTCCACGGGGTCGCGAACGGGAGGCACACGATCCGGGTGGTCCACCCCGGCTACGACGTGCTCGAGAAGCCCGTGGACATCGCCGAGGGCGAGGCCGTCTCCGCGCGGCTGTGGCTGCGCAACCAGGCCTACGCCGACCCCGGCATCATCGGGAGCTACCGGAAGGAATCCGAGGACGTCACCCGCCGGACCATCTCGATGGAGGAGGTACGTCGTATCCCCGGCACCTTCGGCGACCCGGTCCGGGTGATCCAGTCCTTGCCCGGCGCCGCCCGGGCGCCCCTCGGGACGGGCCTACTCATCATCCGGGGTTCAAATCCCGAGGACAGTCGCGTCTACATCGACGGCATGTACGTGCCGTACATCTACCACCTCGGTGGTTTCGAGTCGGTCATCAACCCCGACCTCGTGTCGGCCGTCGACTACCTGCCCGGCGGCTACGGGCCCCACTACGGTCGCAGCACCGGCGGCACCGTCGACGTGTCCACGCGCTCCGAGTTCCCGGAGCGCCACAGGCTCACGTGGTCCACCGACCTGCTCGACTCCGGCGGCGCGTACCTCGGGAGCCTCGGGAAGGACGGGCAGCACGGCGTGGGCGTGGCGGCTCGGCACTCGTACATCGACGCGGTGCTGCCCCCCTTCCTCGGCGCCACCGGCTACACGGTGATCCCCGTCTGGTGGGACTTCCAGGCCAAGTACCAGTACCAGGGCGACAGGCCGGACAAGTGGTCGGTGCTCGCCTTCGGCTTCCGCGACACGCTGGAGGTGTACTCGCCCGAGGGCACCGCCCAGGGCACCGACCAGGACACCCAGGGCGGCGTCGCGACCGAGTACGACACCTACCGGATCGGTGCCCAGTGGCATCGCGAGTACGGGGAGCACTGGCGCCTGAGCGCCGCCCCGAGCTTCGGCAGCGACTACGCTGCCCTCGACGTGGGCGACACCTTCCACCTGGTGCAGGCGCGCTACACCGGCGAGCTCCGCGGCGAGGCGAAGTACACGCTCGACGAGCATTTCTCTGCCACCGCCGGCATCGACTTCATCGCGGGCTGGGCCGACTTCGTCATCGAGTTGCCCTTCAACCCGGAGAGCCTGGCCTCCACCGATCCCCTCGCCGAGCGCGAGCCCTACGCGCTCAGCGACCAGGCCACCGGCTGGGGTCCCGACCCCTACCTGGCCCTCGCCTGGAGGCCGCTCGCCGACCCCGACGCGTTCCTGCTCAACGCGGGGGTGCGTGCGATGTACGTCAACATCCCGGGCGAGAACGAGGTCTTCGCCGTCGACCCCCGCTTCTCCACCCGGTGGCGACTCGGTGACAGCACCTGGCTCAAGGGCTCGACCGGGCTGTACCACCAGCCACCCCAGCCCTACCAGAACTACCGCCCCGACGACAGGGACGCGAACGTCGATGCCGAGCAGTCCTGGGCCACGAGTCTCGGCCTGGAGCAGCAGATCGGGTCGGCCTTCCGGGTCGACGTGGAAGCCTTCTACAAGGATCTCACGGGGCTGATCGTCACCAACTCCGACTTCGGCAGCCTCGACGACAACTACTTCGTCAAC
>VGRE01000501.1 GCA_016875435.1 Deltaproteobacteria bacterium
GTCGGGCGTTGGGTAGTCCGTGCCGAAGACGGTGATCGGTCGCCCGGTGCCGAGCGCGGCCTGCAAGACGAGGGGCACGAGGTGCGTCTCGGGGCGATGGTCTTCCCCGGCCTCGGGGTGGGCGCCCGCGGCGTTGAAGTAGCGCAGGCAAGCCGCGCGCAGCCCGTAGGCGGCGCCATAACGGAGAAGGGCCGTCTCGAGGAACAGCTTGGTGTCGCCGTAGGGACTGGTGGGCCGCGTGGCCGCGCTCTCCTCGATGGGAACGCGCTCCGGCTCGCCGTACACCGCCGCCGTGGAGGAGAACACGAGGCGGCCCACGCCCTCGTCGAGCATGGCGTCGAACAGCGACAGCCCACCCCGCACGTTGTTGTCGTAGTACTCGCGCGGCTGCGTGACACTCGTGCCCACCTGCGAGATCGCGGCCATGTGGACCACCGCCTCCACCCGGTGATCGCGCAGGCACCGGCGCACCGAGGCGCCGTCGCGAGTGTCGGCCTCGACCAGCGCCACGCCGACCGGCACCGACTCGCGGTGCCCGGTGACGAGGCTGTCGAGCACCACCGCCTCGTGCCCCGCCGCGAGGAGCTCGCGGGTGACGACGCTGCCGATGTAGCCGGCACCGCCGGTGACGAGGACGCGCATGACCGCCGCAGCTATCGCGCGGGTTAGCCGCCCGGCATGATCACCTGCACCCGCCGGCTCGAGTGGGACGCGATGCACCGCATTCCCCGCCACGAGTCGAAGTGTGCCGCCTTCCACGGGCATCGCTACGCGGCCGAGATCAGTTGCCACGCACCCGCGCTCGACGACCGCGGCCGCGTGATCGACTTCGGCGTGGTGAAGGAGCGCGTGGGCGGCTGGATCGACCGGCACTGGGACCACACCGCCATCCTGATGGAGGGCGACCCCGACCCGGCGATCATGGCGCTCGCCGCCAGCAACGCCGCGCACGGGCGACCGGTGTACTGGCTGCCGGTGCCCCCGACGGCGGAGAACATCGCCGCCGAGCTGGCCGCCGTGGCCGAGCGCCTGCTCAGCGGTACCGGCGTGACGGTGGTGAGCGTGCGCCTCTGGGAAACGCCCAACGGCAGCGCCGAGTGGAGTCGCGACCGTGGCGTGGACGGGTAAGCTCGTCGGCGGCCTGCTCGGCGGCATGCTCGGGGGTCCGGTGGGCGCCGGGGTGGGCGCGGCGCTGGGGCACGTGCTCGGCGACGGCAACCAGGCGCTCGAGATCGTGCGCCTCGACTGGCAACACCACGCCTTCCGCGCCTGCGGGCCGGGGATGGAGCTGGTGCCCGTGTGGCGCGCGAGGCGCCTCCCCGGTCGCGACATCCGCGTGCGACTGAGCGCGGGTGACTGTCGCGAGGAGAAGATCGTCGTGCCCGACGACGCCGACGAGGCCTGCGCCCTGCCCCGGGCCTTCTTCCCCTACGCGGAGCTGCCCGGGGGCGAGTCGGTCGACGTCAAGGTGCGGCTGCGAGGCCCGGCCGGCCACGGCGACGACGCCACCTTCGCGGTGCGCTTGCCGACCGCCGTGCGGCGCCTCGGCAACAGCGGTCCTGGCCGCGCGGTGATGGCGCTGGTGGCCAACGCCCGCGCCGGTGGCCGCGAGCTCTCGCGCGACGACGTGCGCTTCATCCGCGAGAGCTTCTGCGAGGGCATCCCCCTCGACGACGACGGCATCCACTGGCTCCGCGCGTGGCTGCGGGAGCTGAGAGACGCCGACCTGTCGCGGCTGGCGCCCGAGAAGGTGGCGGGGCGCCTCGACCCCCACCTCGACGCCGATGCGCGCGCGCGACTGGTGGGATGGCTATGGCGCGGCGTGGCGAGCGCCTGGCCCGGCGATGCCCAGGAAGCCTACGTGCAGGCGCTG
>VGRE01000502.1 GCA_016875435.1 Deltaproteobacteria bacterium
CCCCTTCGCGCCGCTGCCCGCCCTCGTGCTGGCCGCGCTGGCGGTGGCGGCGGGCGGGGCGATCGGCCTCGCGCTGGGGCGAGCGTGGCCGCGGCGGCGCTGGTGGGCCGACGTGCTCGCGGGCGTGTCGCTGGCCTTCCTCGGCTCTGGTGTGGCCACGGTGTCGCTCGCCCTCTTGCTCGGCGGGCCGCTGGGCCCCGACCCGGCGACCATGACCACCGGGCCCTGGTTGCTCGCCGCCGTGGCCGGCACCACCGCCGCCGAGTTGTTCTTGGCCACCTACGCGGGGCTGGTTCCCCGCTGGCCGCGAGACGTGTCGCGACAGGACTGGCTGCTTGGTCTCGCCGCGGGCCCGGCTTTCGTGCTGGTGAGCGGCCTCTGGGTCACCGGCCTGGAGGCGCTGGGCGTGGCGCCTCAGGGGCAACTCGTCGCCGAGGCGCTGTTGACCGAGGCGCCGTGGGTGGCCGCCGTCGCGCTGCTCTCGGTTACCCTGCTGGCCCCGGTGCTGGAGGAGGCGGTGTTTCGCGGCTGGTTGCTGACCGCGCTCTGTCGCTCGGGGCGGCCGCGGCTGGCCCTCTGGACGCAGGCGCTCGCCTTCGGCGCCATGCACCTCGATGCCCCCTGGCTCGTGCCCCCGCTCTGCCTCATCGGGCTCGCCTGCGGCTACTTGCGGATGCGCTCGGGCTCCCTGGGCCCCGCGATCCTCGCGCACCTCGGCAACAACGCGTTCGCGGCGGCGGTGCTACTCGGTAGCGCGGCGGGCCACGCGGGCTAGCGGCTCCCTCGCCGCCTCGGGGGCCACCGGGATGGCGTTGGCGGCGATGCGCTGCAGGTAGCGCCCCAGCTCCAGCAGCACCCCTTCCTTCGAGGTGGCCTCGGGGAGCCCCAGCGCTCGGCACCACGCGAGCCCCACCACCGGGTCGGGCTGGCGGCGGTGGAGGAGCGTCCAGTCCATCGCACGTGGGTCGCGACTCGCCGCCAGCTCGGTGATCGGGTCCATGGCCGACGTGACATTGGCGTAGTCCCAGGACGCGTGCAGGTTGTCGAGCGACTCCTTCCACAGCACGACCCACCAGGTGGCCAGGTGGCCGCGGAGCCCGGGGTCGAGGCGCGAGGCGGTGTCGATCATCCCGATGCGGTCGAACCCGCCGCAGGGCGCGTCGGGGCATCGCCCGCGCCAGCGTTGCATCGACTGGGCCACCATCGCGACGGCAAGGCTCGCGTCGGCGCCGGCGTCGGCGGTCGCGAGGCGCTCGGCGTCGGCGAGCAGGGCGGCGGCGGCGTCGGTCGCGCCCGGGTATGCGGCGAGCAGCTCGGCCCGGCGGGTACGCATCGCCGCTTGTTCCCGGTCGCGATCCGCGGCGGCCTCGCCGAGCGCGTAGATCAGCGCTTCCTCCAGCCTCGCCCGCGCCGCGGCGCCGGCCGCCGGGTCGCTGAGCTCGCGGTCGCGGGCGTCGAGCAACTTCACGGCGGGCATCTCCCGCAGCCGGTCGTAGGTGGAGGAGCGCAGGGCCTCGGCGGCGGGGCCGGCCTCCCGGTCGGCGTCGAGCCAGCCGGTGACGACCCCCCGCTCGAGCACCGCGAGCACGCCCTCCCCCTCGGCGCCGAGCCAGTCGAGCGGGTCGCGAAGCTCCGCCGTGGGCACCGCCACCGGGTCGGGCAGGGGCGTGAGCGCGCGCATGAGGGCTGGGGCATCACCGAGGCCGATCTCGGCCACGGCGAGGCGTGCCCCCCGCGCCAGCGGCACGGCGACGGTCCCTCGCTCGGCGCGCTCGAGCCGCCACGACGCGCCGCTGTCGCCCGCGCCCTGCACCGTTTCGCGGAAGGCGGCGAGACCGGGGAGGAGCGCGG
>VGRE01000503.1 GCA_016875435.1 Deltaproteobacteria bacterium
GCCAGCTCGTGAGCACTCCCCGCCGCTCGTCGGGCCTGCTCGCGGGGGCTACGATGACCGGGTCTACCTCCCGGAGAGCGGTTCATGTTGCCTATCCTCAAAGCCAAGCTTACATCGCCATTGTAGGTCGAACTGAACCCTACTTCCGCGGGTCCCCATACGCCTCGTTCGTCAGGAACGCCTCATCCGTCAGCGACTCGAGGAACGCCTTCAGGTCGGCCTTGTCCTGCTCCGTGAGTGCCAGCTCGTGGACGAGGGCGCTCTTGTAGGGGTTCGTGGCGCCATCGCCCGTCTCGCGTAGGGTGCCGCCGCGGTTGTAGTTCTCGATGACCTCGTCGAGCGTGGCGACGCTGCCGTCGTGCATGTACGGGGCGGTCAGGGCGACGTTCCGAAGGGTGGGAACGCGGAACTTCCCCATGTCCTCGGGCTCGCCGCTGAACTCGATGAGGCCCCGGTTGTCGGCGGGGTACGCACCCGCGCCATCCTCGTTGTAGAGGCCGGTGTTGAAGAACGACTCCGGGAGACCGGAGGACTGGGTGCTCACGAACGAGGCCGTCAAGTGCGGGCCGGAGTGGCAGTGGTAGCACTCCGCCTGCTCGCCGAAGAAGAGCCCCATTCCGCGGAGCGCCGCGTCATCCATCGCGTCGCGGTCACCGGCGTAGGTATAGCGGTCGTAGGGGCTGTCCGACGAGATGAGCCCGCGCGCGTAGGTGGCGAGCGCGTACACGAGGCTCTCTCGCTCGAAGGGATCGGTGTCGGGGAACGCGGCGGTGGCGAGGTCGTCGTAGACGGGCTCGTCCTCCAGCCTCGCGCTGATCTCGTCCTCGTGGCCCGACATCCCCAGCTCGGTCGGGACATCGTTGTACATCGGAATGAGGAGCTGCTCTTCGAGCGTGGTCAAGAGCGGGTTCGGCCAGGTGTAAGTGGCCTGCCAGGCGACGTTGACGAGCGCCATCGCGTTGCGAGGGATGAGATCTCCGGTGGAGCCCTCGGGGAGGGCTTCCCCGTCCGTGAACGCGAGCGCGGGGTCGTGGCAGTCGGCGCACGCCTGCGTCCCGTTGCCCGAGAGGCGAGGGTCGAAGAACAGGTGGCGCCCATACTCGAACTTCTCCGGCGTGGCCGGATTCTCGGCGGGGACGATCGGCTCCGGGAAGCCATCGGGCAAGGGGAGAAGCCAGGTCGCGTCCTCTGCGGGCTGGGCCGTATCCCCATCGGCGCCGTCGCACGCGAGGAGGACCAGGACGATCATGGGAAGGCCACGCGGATCACCGGCGTGTGGCACTGGTTGCAGGATGCAGACTCGGTGGGCCACGGCATCCGGTCCACCTCGGTCCCGGCTGCGTCGAGGAGCAAAGGCTGGACGGGCGACTGCGGGAGGCCGAGGTCGGTCGTGGTGTAGAAGTTCCCCAGCGCGTCAATCGGCAGCTCCAGCAGCATGGTCCCGCCGTCGGCGCTGCCATCCCAGAGTTGCACCGAGCCTGTAGTCGCCGGCGTCCCATCGGCATTGTAGGCCGACCCGGCAGCGGTGAAGATCCCCGGACCGTTGCTGTGGGCCTGGTGGCAGTGCATACAGGCTTCGCCCGTGTTGTGGCTGTTCGTGGCGCCCGCCTCGCTCTGGGCGTCGACGTTGAGGGCTGGGTCGCGCTCGTAGTCCGCGTCGCCCGGCAGCGGTACATCTCCGGCGCTGTCGGCCGCGTCGCCCGCGCAAGCGAGCAGGAGCGGGAGGATCACTGCGCCTCCACCTGGAAGAAGGTCTGGGCGGGCGGGTCCTGGACACCCTCCCAAGGCAAGCCGAGCTTGGGCATCAGCCCCTCACACTCCGGGTCGCCCGCGAAGGCCATGCAGCCG
>VGRE01000504.1 GCA_016875435.1 Deltaproteobacteria bacterium
CGAGCGCGGTCCGCACCTCCGCCTCCACCTCGAGCGCGCGCACCAGGCAAGTCTCCAGCGCGGGCAAGGCCCAGTCGTCCTGGTTGCAGAAGAACACCCGCCCATCGATCGGGCGCCGTGCCAGGGCGAGCGTACCGTCGGCCACCAGCCCCCTCGCCGCCAGCGGCAGCGCATGCCCCCAGCGCTGGATGCGCAGGTCGAAGATGGGCGCGCCGCCGATCCCGAGCGACTGCATCAGCGGGTGCACCTGGGCCATGAACGCGGCCCGGTGGACCTCGAAGCTGGCGTCGTCGAACACCGCGGCGCGACCGCCATCGGTGGGCAACGCCCGGTAGAGGGTGAGGACGCTGCGCGACGGGTGACCGCCCGCCGCCCACTCCGCCACCACGAAGTCCGTGAAGCCGTCACTCGGCGGATCGAGCAGGTACATGCCCATCGTCTCGCTCGGCCCCGGCGCCTCGATGAGCACGTTGGCCACGAGGTAGGCGCGGTACTTGATCCGTCGCATCGCCTCGACCTGCTCCACCGGCAGGTCGTAGACCACGCGCGCACACGCAAACTTGGGACAGGCCATCACCACCCGGTCGGCGTTGATCACCAGCGGCTGCTCGCCCCCGGCCACGGTCACCGCCACGGCGTTGTCGCCCAGGCGCACGCGCACCACCGTCCGCTCGGTACGGACGTCCACGCCGGACGCCAGAAGCTCGGCCAGCAGCCGCTCCGCCACCCGGCTGTTCCCTCCCGGGAGCGTGCAGTTGCCCTCCATCTCGGCGCAGTAGAAGTTGTAGCCGGCGGCGGCCGAGATCTCGTCGAGGGTGCCCCCGAGGGACGAGTAGCAGTAGTATTGGAGCAGCGCCTCCACGTGGGGGTGCAAGGGCCCGGTGGCCGCCACCAGCGCCTCGCGAAAACTCTGCCGGTCAAGCGCGGCGAGTTGCTCGCTGTTCAATACCTGCCACTCGCCCGGCGGCATGTCGGGATAGGCCTCTTCTGACACCTGTCGGAAATGATCGGCCACGCGGGTGAAGTCCGGAGCCGCCGCGGGGTCGGTGGTGCCCTCCCAGAAACTCGCGACGGCCTTGCCGCCCTGCATCACCGTGTCCTCCGGCCCCGCCACTCGCCACGCCCGGTGCAGCCCGAGCGGGCGGTAGAACTCGCGCGACAGCAAGCTGCCCGCCGGCGCCTGCGCCAAGTAGGCGGCGCCCACGGAGAAGGCCAGGCCGTCCCAGTCCTGGCCCTGGCTGTTGCCGCCGAGGCGGCTCTCGTGCTCGATCAGCACCGGCTGCAGGTCGCGCAGTCGCCAAGCCAGCGCCAGCCCCGACAGGCCGCCGCCCACGATCACCAGCGGCGCCGACTGCAGGCCGGTGGGCCCGGCCATCGCCTTCTCCACGTCCCACAGGCGCTCGTGTGCGCGCGCGGGCACGGGGCCCTGGTAGCCGGTCGCGGGACCGGTCACCGGGGCCACCGGCGAGCCCGGCAGTCCCGGCGCGAGTTGCATGGGCGAGGGCTTGTGGGCACAGCCCGCGAGGAGCGCCGCGCCGCCCCCGAGGAGGCCGCGTCGCGACAATGGAACGATTAGAATCCCGGGGGGCAAGATCACCTCGTCCGCCGAGAGTACCAGACTCGGTGGCCTACTCCAGCGCCCGGCCCACTTCCACGCCGGTGTTGCAGTCCTTCGGGCCCGGCGCGGTCCACGCGCCGTCGCCGTCGGCGTCGACCAGGACAGGGTTGCTGATGAAACGCGGCACGTGCTGCTGGTCGTAGCCGGAGAGGCCCCGCGGCATGTCCTGCACGCCGAAACCGAGCACCACCACGTGCGCGTCGACCTCGAGGTCGAGGTCGACCGACCCG
>VGRE01000505.1 GCA_016875435.1 Deltaproteobacteria bacterium
TTGACGTTTGCGCCAGGCGCATCGCGCCTGGCAGTCCCCGACCCCCAGGACATGGAGGTCGCTCCCGAAACACACCCTTCCCGACCCGGAGCCGAGGCTCCAACCCAAGAGAGGACGACCATGACCGGATCGCTCCGCCTTCTCGTCGCCCTGCTCGCCCTGCTGATCGCCGCCTCCCCGCCCGCCGAGGCTACCCCCGAGGGGCAGATGACCTGGGGCGTGCACATCTCGCTCGCGCCCACGTGGTTCGATCCCGCCGAGACGCCGGGCATCATCACGCCCTTCATGGTGATGCACGCCTTGCACGACTCGATGGTGAAGCCCTCGCCGCAGCACCCGCTGGGGCCGAGCCTGGCCGAGTCGTGGACGGCATCCCCGGACGGCAAGACCTACGAGCTGGTGCTGCGCAAGGGCGTGCGCTTCCACAACGGCGATGTCATGACCTCGGAGGACGTGAAGTTCTCCTTCGAGCGCTTCCGCGGCGCCTCCGCCAAGACGCTGAAGGAGCGCGTGGTGGCGGTGGAGACGCCCGATCCCAACCGGATCCGGTTCCGCCTCAAGGACCCCTGGGCCGACTTCATGCTCTTCTACGCCGGCGCCACCGGCGCGGGCTGGATCGTGCCCAAGAAGTACGTCCAGCAGGTCGGCGACGACGGCTTCAAGAAGGCGCCGGTGGGCGCGGGACCGTACAAGTTCGTCTCCTTCACCCCGGGCGTGGAGCTGGTGATGGAGGCCTTCGAGGGCTACTGGCGCAAGGTGCCGAACGTCAAGCGGCTCGTGTTCAAGGTCATCCCCGACGAGGCCACCCGCCTCGCCGCGCTCAAGCGCGGAGAGATCGACGTGGTCTACTCCATCCGCGGCGCCCTCGCCGAGGAGCTCATGCGCACGCCCGGGCTGACCCTCAAGCCCGTGGTCATTCCCGCCCCGCAGTGGATGGTCTTCGTCGACCAGTGGGATCCGAAGTCGCCGTGGCACGACCGCCGGGTGCGGCTCGCCGCCAACCTCGCGGTGGACCGCCACGCCATCAACAAGGCGGAGACGCTCGGCCACTCCAAGATCATCTGGAGCATGATCCCCAGCACCTTCGATTTCTTCTGGCAGCCGCCCGCGCATCCCTTCGACCCCGCCGCGGCCAAGAAGCTCCTCGCCGAGGCGGGCTACCCCAACGGCTTCGACGGCGGCGACTACAACTGCGACGCCTCCTACGCGAGCGTGGGCGAGGCCATCCTGAACTACTGGCAGCCCGTGGGCATCCGCGCCAAGCTCCGCCCGGTGGAGCGCGCGGCCTTCTTCAAGACGTACGCGGAGAAGCAGTTCAAGGGCATCGTGCAGTCGGGCTCGGCCGCCTTCGGCAACGCCGCCACGCGGCTGGAGGCCTTCGTGGTCGCGGGCGGGACGTACGCCTACGGCAGCTACCCCGACATCGACGGGCTCTTCCGCGACCAGGCGGCGGAGCTGGACCGCAAGAAGCGCGAGGCCCTGCTCCACCGCGCCCAGCAGCTCATCCACGAGAAGGTCATGTACGGGCCGATCTGGGAGCTCGGGTTCCTCAATGGGCAGGGGCCGCGCGTGGAGGAGTCCGGCCTGGGGCTCATCCCCGGGCACGCCTACTCCGCCCCCTACGAGGACGTGAAGCTGAAGAAGCGCTAGCCCAGCTGACCGAGCAGGCACACTCCTGGTCCGCCCTGCCCGACACCGGGCAGGGCGCGGACCCGCGGCCGAAAAACGCCGTCCGGCTCAGCTCCCATGGAGAGCGTAGGCAACATAAAGGCCCTTATCGGCGCTCGGCACCCGTCGGTGCCCGTCCGCGTTCATGTTGGCCTTGGTACAGCGGAGCGCGACATCCA
>VGRE01000506.1 GCA_016875435.1 Deltaproteobacteria bacterium
AGTGAAGGTCCAGGTTCAGCGCGGAGAGGGCGCGAGAACGCGGTACCGGGGCGGTTCGAGGCCGCGCGGGGGGCGCCGCGGTCGGTCGGCGGGAGCTTGCGGTCCCCCGGGTGGTGGCGTATGGTCCGGGCGCGAGTCGCGAGGGTGGTGGTTCGGACTTCCTACCCGCGGGGACGACACCCTTTGACCGTCGACGCCGCCCTGACTATCCTGCGCTCCACGACTCGGAGCGCCCGTGACATCCTCCCCCTTGGCCCTTCTCTATCCCCTCCCGGCGGTGCTGGTCCTGCTCTCGGCGTGTCGCGTCGAGGACGAGGTCGTCGTCAAGGCCAAGAACACGGCCCCCACCGCGCCGACGGTCTCGATCGGCCCGGTGTCGCCGCGGACGGGCGACGACCTCGTCGCCGTCGTCGACGCCGCGTCCGAGGACGAGCAGGGCGACGCGGTCACCTACACCTACGCGTGGAAGCAGGATGGCCTCCCCCGCCCGGACCTCGCGACGGAGACGGTGCCGGCCGCGGAGACGGCGAAGGGCGAGCTGTGGGAGGTGACGGTCACGCCCAACGACGGCGAGGACGACGGCGATGCGGGCAGCGCGTCGACCACCATCCTCAACACCGCGCCCGCGGCGCCGGTGGTGCACATCGGCCCCGAGGGCGCGCGCACCGCGGACGACCTCGTGGTGGTGGTGGACACGCCGTCGGAGGACGCCGACGGTGACGCGGTCACCTACACCTACGTGTGGACGCAGAACGGACGGGAGCGTGCCGACCTCCTCACCGACACGGTCCCGGCGAGTGAGACGACGAAGGGCGAGTTCTGGGAGGTCACCGTCACCCCCACGGACGGCGCGGACGCGGGCGATGAGGCCACCGCCTCCCTCACCATCCTCAACACCGCGCCCGAGGCGACGGTGGCCTTCTCCCCCGAGGCGCCGACGACGGACGACGCGCTCCTCGCCGTGCCGAGCGCGACGGACGCCGACGGCGACGACGTCAGCTTCGCGTACGCCTGGTCGGTGGACGGCGCCGACGCCGGCAACAGCACCGACACCGTGGCGGCCGAGGCGACGACGCACGGGCAGACGTGGGCGGTCACCGTCACGCCGTCGGACGAGGAGGAGGCCGGCACGCCGGTCGCCGCCGAGGTGGAGATCGCCAACTCCGCGCCGGTGATGCTCTCCGTCACGCTCGTGCCCGACGCGCCGTACGTCACCGAGGACATCGTGGCGGTGGCGGAGTCGTCCGACGCGGACGGCGACGCGGTGAGCTACACCTACACCTGGTTCGTGGACGGCGCCGAGGTGCAGTCCGGCCCGAGCGACACGCTGGCCAGCGGTGGCTTCGCGAAGCACCAGCGCATCGGCGTCGAGGTCGTCCCGAGCGACGGCGCCGCCGAAGGCGAGGCCTTCCTCTCCGCCGACGCCATCGCGCTCAACAGCCTGCCGACGGCGGGCAGCGCGGCGATCGACCCCGGCACGGCCTACGAGGCGAGCACGCTCACCTGCGTGCCGGGCGGCTTCGCGGACGCCGACGGCGACGCGGAGGGGTGGACGCACGCGTGGTCGGTGAACGGCACGGAGGTCGCCACCACGTCGACGCTCGACGGGGCGAGCTTTTCGAAGGGCGACAGCGTGACCTGCGCCGCCACGCCCTGGGACGGCGAGGAGAGCGGCACGGCCGTCACCTCCGCGGCGATCACCATCTCCAACACGGCGCCGGTGCTCGCGGGTGTCACCCTCTCCACGGCGGCGCCGACCGAGAACGACACGCTCTCCGCCACGCTCGGCGCCACCAGCGACGACGACGGCGACACGGTGACCGTCTCCTACGAGTGGTTCGTCA
>VGRE01000507.1 GCA_016875435.1 Deltaproteobacteria bacterium
GCAGCTGATTCGTAATCAGCAGGTCGTGGGTTCAATTCCCATCTTCGGCTCCACGAAAACCCCCATCCGCCCTGGTGAAGACCACGGCGGATTTTTCATCTCGTCACTGCGGTTCGACTCGGGTCGGAGCCAGGCGCGAGGCCGTCGAACTCGACGGCGTGACCATCCACGAGCCGCGCGGTGCACCTTCGGGCCGGCGGTGGCGCGTGAGGCGGGGCTCCACCTGGCCAGCGAGCTCCTGCGGCGGGCCGACATCCCGCACCACGGAGCGGGTGTGCGCGCCGCCTGGGCTGACGATCCGCGGAGCGAGCTCGACGCCACGCACGCGGCCTCGCATCCAGAGGTCGCCGAGCATGTCCTTCAACTCATCCATCGCGGCGCGGAGGCGACCGGTCGGCGCGATCTTCCACCGGAAGTAGCGGGAGAGCGCGTCGGCGGCCTGCTCCTCGCCCTTGACCGTCAGCCGCCGCTTGCCCGCTCGTGCAGGGTCAGGCTCGCTGTCGAAGAACCGCACCAGGTCGTCGGTCCACTTGTCGCCCATCACGAAGCGCAGCAGGTGCGCGTTCTCGTGCAGCACGGTGCCGAAGTCGGCGCCCTTGTAAGAAGCGGATCAGGTAGTCGGCCGCCCTCGTCGCCGACGAGGGCGCCACCGGCTCGATGCTGCCGAGGACTCGCTGGCCCCGGCGCTCGCAGAGTGGACCTACTCGCCCCCGGCCGGGAGGAACAACTCCAGGGGCACCGTCTCCTGCTGCTCCGGCTCCAGGTCCTCCAGCCTCTCCACGCCCCATCCGTAGCGAAGGTAGTTCTCCGGGGTAACCGGTAGACCCACCGCCCGTAGCCAGTCCACCGTGGGACTCTGCCCAGGGGGGATCAGCGATTCCCCCTGCCTCGTCGAGGATTCGGGCGCGGGCTTCGGCGGCGGAGATTGAGCCATTCCTAAATGATAACCACACCGTGTCAACCGGTGCAGCCGCCGCCGCTTTCTTTGAATTTACCTTGAAGCTGGGGTCGAACAGGCCTCGCGCGGCCTCCCAGGTGATGCTCTGGAGTTCGCGCGGCAACAGTAGCCGCCCCTCTCTCCTGCTCACCTCGGCCGCGGCGCGACGGTAGGCCTCGGCCTGCATCCAGTACGTGCCCATGTGACCGGTCGCGGCGCTGTCCGGCTCCAGCAGCGGGACTTGCCCTTCTACCGGGGTCGCTCCACGGCGGGCGGCGCCTGCAGCAGCTCCGGGTCCGGCTCCGGCAACTTCGGCGGCTTGCCGTACTCCGGCAGCCAGTCGCTCTGCACCACGATTGGGGACTCGCTCGGCGACGAGGCCGGTGCCGGCGAAGGCGTCGTTCCAGGTGTCGGTGATGGCGCGGGCATAGAGACGCCTCCAGGTCTGCTCGTTGTAACCAGCGGCACTCGCCGCGTCGGCGGGGTTTCGACCGGCAGCGCGCACGAACTCGTCCATCTGGCGATTTGCCGGTCCAATCGCCGCTGTCGATGCGGCGGCATAGGCCTCCCGCATCACGTCGGTGTCGGGCCACCCACCCGGCGGGCGCTTGACGACCCAGGTGAACCCGTCCCCGTCGACCTCGGCGCGGATCTCGGTGACGTTCGCGCGCCTCGCCACGAGGAGGTCGTCGATCGAGAACGGCGCGCCCCAGGGGTGGACGTGCGTGTAGGCCCCGTCGCCCGCCCTGGCCATCGCGTCGAGCACGGACCGGTACACCACGCACGGGGCGCGGGGGGCGGCGGGTCTGGCGGTACGCTCTGGCTCGTGGCCGACACCGTCGAGATCTCCGGCACGCTCTCCGCGCTGGGCGGAGTGGGCGGCACCACGATGATGGGGTTT
>VGRE01000508.1 GCA_016875435.1 Deltaproteobacteria bacterium
CAGCGGCTCCCGCTCGTCCGCGGCGGCCAGCAGGCCGCGGATGCCCGAGCGCAGGAGGGTCACGGTGTCCATCGTGGCCACCGCGTCGTAGGGCGCGGTCGAGTCGAGCACCCGGCGGCGGCCCACGAGGCCGGCGGAGCGGGCGGCCTCCAGGGCGACCTCGAAGATGCGCCCCGGACGCTCCGAGCGGGCGAGGCGGGCGCGCATGCCCACGGGCACCGTGTGGGCGAGCCCGGGGTGGTCGAAGTCGAGGCCGCCCGCGGCCCGCTTCCAGCGCAGGTCGAAGCCGAAGCGCTCCACGGCCTCGCGCTCCGAGCAGCCCTCGAGGCGCTGGAGGACCACGGCCACGGCCACGATCACGGGCGGCACCGAGCGGCGCCCGATGTCGGTGAAGAGGTCGGCGAAGGCCTCGTCGGGGAAGAGCCGGTGGCACTCGCGATGGAGGAGCGCGAAGATCGAGTCGGGCGCGACCCGGCCCTCGCAGTAGCCGGCGGTGGAGCGGAAGATGTCCGCCTGGCGGGGCGCGCGTCCGAGCGTCATGCTGACCGTATGATGGGTGCAAGCAGGCCCCGCGCGGTCATCGTGCGGGGGCCCGAGCGGAGGAGGCCCGGGCTGCCCAGCCCCAGCCCCGAGCAGCGCCGGCGGGCGGAGCGCATCGGCCAGGCGATGGCCCGCCTGGGCTTCGTGCTGCCCGGCTCGGTGACCGTCCGCCGCACGACCTGCGGCAGCGGCGGCTGCCGCTGCGCGGCCGACCCGCCGCTGCTCCACGGCCCCTACCTGAGCTGGACCCGCAAGGTCGCCGGGCGCACCGTCACCCGCCGGCTCGACCCCGAGCAGCTCGCCGACCTCCGTCCCTGGCTGGAGGCCCGCCGCCGGCTGCGCGAGCTCACCGAGGAGCTCGAGGCGATCCCCCTGGAGGTCGCCGAGGCCGAGCTACGGGGGCCCACCGTCGACCGCGCGCGCCGGACCGCCCGGCCGCGAAAGGCACCAGCCTCCTAGTACTACAACGCCGGTTGATGGACAGTCGACGTGATGTCGGCTATGGTGGCGGTCCAGAGGGTCGCCGATGCCACGGTGGCTCCGAGGACGAGGGGTCGCCATCATGGACGAGGACGATCTCGATGCCCTGCGCCCGGCGCTGGAGGGCTTCCACACGCGCTTCGGCCGCTTCTTCCGCCGCACGGAGGGCCGGGCGTTCGGCCGCGAGTACCTGGTCGGGCTGACGCTGCCGGTCGAGCGCAAGAACGTCGAGAACATCGCCGAGGCGGTGGGGGCGCCGCCGCGCAAGCTCCAGGAGTTCCTCTCCGACTCGCCCTGGGACGACGAGGGCTGCATCGGCGAGCTGCAGCGCTTCGTGGCCGAGCGCCTGGGCACGCCCTGCGGGGTGCTCGTGCTCGACGACACCGGCTTCCCCAAGAGGGGCGCCCACTCGGCGGGCGTGGGGCGCCAGTACAGCGGCACCCTGGGGCGGGTCGACAACTGCCAGGTGGGCGTGTTCCTGGGCTACGCGAGCGCCCACGGCCACACGCTCGTCGACCGGCGCCTGTACCTCCACGCGGCCTGGCTCGCGGACCCCGTCAAGCGCGCCTCGCCGCGCGCCGCGGTGCCCGCCGACGTGGGCTTCGCGACCAAGCTCGAGCTCGCCGCGGGGATGCTGACCGCGGCCGCCGGGCGGGGCCACCTGCCGTACACCTGGGTGACCGCCGACGCCGCCTATGGCGACAGCCACGACCTGCGCCGCCTCGTGGCCGAGCAGGGCCGCTGGTACTGCTTCGAGATCAGCTCGACGGCCGAGGCCTGGACGGCCGACCCGGCCTGGCGGGTGCCGCCT
>VGRE01000509.1 GCA_016875435.1 Deltaproteobacteria bacterium
CGGCGGCTAGAGCTCGAACTCGACCTGTGGGGCAAACTCGGCGAGAACCTCGTGGACCTCGACGTGGGCGAGGCCCCCGAGGCGGTGGACGGCCTGGCCTATGGCGTGGAGTTGCAGAGCCGCTACCGCATTCGCGAGCGCTTCTTCGCCTCGGCGAGCGTGTCGTTGTCACACGCGGAGCGTGGCGGCGAGCGCTTCGACTACGACCAACCCTGGGCGCTCAACCTCGTGGGATCGTGGAGCTTCAGCCCGACGTGGAACGCGGGCGTCCGGTACCGAGCGGGCGAGGGTCTCCCCTACACGCCCGTGGTCGATGGCAGCTACGACGCCGCGAGCGACAGCTACCGCCCGGTGTACGGCAGCACCAACAGCGCGCGCCTGCCCGTGTTCCAGAAGGTCGACCTACACCTCCAGAAGGACTGGCGCTTCCGCACGTGGAAACTCGCTGCCTACGGCGAGGCGTGGATCGTCCCCCCGGGCAACAACGTGATGTACGTGGCCTACAGCTACGACTACGACGAGGTGGGCCAGGTGAAGGGCCCGGTCTTCGTGCCGCTGCTCGGCGTCCGCGGCGAGTGGGGGCTCGACGCGCCCGTCGGCGCCTACTGATTCCGCCCCGGGCGCTCGGCCTTGCTGCCCTTGCCGGGGCGACCCTTACCCTTGCCCTCGCCCGCCTTGCCCTCGCGGCCCACGCCGCGGCCGGGACCCATCCCCGGTCGACGCCCGCCGGGTGTGCCCCCCTTGCCGGCCACCGGGCCGGTGGCCTTGTCGGCCGCCGGATCGACCATCGGGATGACCGGACCCTGGTAGCTGAGGGCCCCGAGGATGTCGAGCACCTTCACCCCGTTGACGGTCTTGGCCCCGCCCACCAGCGCCGACTTCACCGCGTCGGGACCGCGTACGCCTGCCGAGATGAGGATGGCGGCGGCGCCGGCCACGTGGGGCGAGGCCATGCTCGTGCCTTCCATCTGCGCGTAGCCCCAGCCCTTGCCGGTGATGGTCCCCTGCAGGATGCCGTCGGGTTGTCCGTCGTGCCCCACGTCCTGCGTGGTGTCGCCACCCGGTGCGAGTAGTGCCAGTTCCTTCCCATTGTTCGAGTACACCGCCTCCTTGCTGTTGGCGTCGTGCGCGCCCACCGCGATCACCGTGGGGTAGGCCGCCGGGTAGCTCACCTTGCCGTCGAAGCCGTCGTTTCCGCTCGACGCCACCACCACCACGCCCTTGTCGTAGGCGTAGCGGCAGGCCTCGTCGACCACCCGCGCGTAGGAGCTCCCGCCCACGCTGAGGTTGATCACCTGCGCGCCGTTGTCGGCGGCCCAGATGATGCCGGCGGCGATGTTCTCGCTGCTCACGCCGCGGTAGTCGCCGATCCGGACGGGCAGGATCGAGGCCCCGGGCGCCACGCCCGCCACGCCCACGCCATTGTTGGTCAACTGGGCGATGGTCCCCGCCACGTGAGTGCCGTGGCTGCCGCTCGGCGACTGCGTGGGCGCGGCGCTGTCGCTCGGATCGTTGTCGCGGTCGAACACGTCGTAGCCCTGGAGCACGTTGGCAGGACCGTCCGCCCCCACCGTCACCCCGCTGTCGATCACCGCCACCACCACGCCCTTGCCATTGGCGCGCGCGTGTACCTGCTCGATCTGCAGGCCCGCCATGTTCCACTGGTAGCGGTAGTACGGGTCGGACGACGCGAGCTTCCACATCTGCACCGGCTCCACCCACTCCACCGCAGGGTTGTCCATCAGCGCGCGGAAACCAGCCTCGTCAGCCGAGGTATCCACGGCGAAGAGACCGGACACGCTGCCGGTGCCGCTGACCGCCCTG
>VGRE01000510.1 GCA_016875435.1 Deltaproteobacteria bacterium
CGACGAGCCGCCGCCCGACGTCGACCTGCTGCGCGTCCGGATCGCGGAGGAGATCCTCAACCTCCTGCCTACCTGGATGGTGCGGCAGTACCTCGTGATCCCGCTCCGGAAGGAGGGCAACTCGCTGGTGGTGGCGATCGACGACCCGGCGAAGGAGGGCGCGATGGCGGCGGTGCGCGACCACACCGGACTCGAGGTGCGCGCCGTTCGTGCCGATCGCGACGCCCTCATCGCGCGCTACACGATGCACTACCGGCTGTGAGGATTCAGGGCTCGGGCACGCGCCAGCCGGGCACCGACCGGCCGCCGTCGTCGGCCGCGAACGCGATCCAGTTGGAGAGAAGGATGGGGGTGCCGGTGTCGTCGAGCACCTCCACCCGGTAGGCGGCCGGCTCGCCGGCGTCGATCACCACCATCTCCCAGGTGCTGCCGTCGCTGGCGGGCCACTCGCCGTACACCTCGCCGTCGCGCACGAGGCGAACGCTCCACGCGGCGTTGGAAGGGGAGAAGGAAAACTCCAGGGGGGTGGGACCGGACGCGCCCACCACCACCTGTCCCATGTCGGCGCGCAGGTCGGGGGCCGACAAGGTCATCTCCGCCTCGGCGCCGGGGAAGTAGTCCGGGTCGCCAAACCAGGCGACGCCGCGGCGGAGGTTCCACGCGAGGTCGTCGCGGCCGTCGGACGGCGAGGACACCCAGGTGACGAGGTTGTTTGGGAACAGCGACCACTCCACGTCCTGGTGGTTGTCGCTCACGCCGGTGCCGGTGAGGTAGATGCCGTGCTCCGTGAGCGTGTCCCACACCGCGAGGTGGTCTTCGAGCGTGCCTCCCCGCTCGCGGTAGCCCACTTCCAGCAGGTCGCAGCCGTAGGCCTCGGCGGTCAGTAACTCCGCCATCGTCTGCATCACCGTCGAGCGGCGTTTCGCCTCCCCGGGCACGTCGTCGCCCGTGCCGAACATGTGCGCCAGCGCCACGATCGAGCCCTCGCCGTGCGCCTGGTCGACACCCTCGTACAGGTCGTGGTCGCCGCCGTCCCAGAAGGGGATGAAGCTCCAGCTCTCCCCGAACACGGTGAGGTGACCGTCGTGGAGCCAGCTCCACTCGAGCCCCACGTGGTGCCGCGCGGTGGTGCCGAGGCTGTCGAGGTAGGCCTGCTGGATGGCGAGGAGGTCGGTCCCCCGGACGTCCTGGGAGAACACGAAGTCGTCGAGATCGTAGGTGACGGTGCCTCGGTGCAAGGTGCGGATCTCGGCGCGCGCGAGGTCGACGTGCGCGTCGAGCGCGAGTTCCGGGAAGGCGTCCTGCACCACGTCGGAGAGGTTGACCGACACCTCGCTCCACCGGCCGGTGTCGCCCGCGAGGGGAACCCAGGCGGTGCGGCCATCGTCCTCTGCGAGGCTGGTGTCGGCGGGGTGGTAGAGAACCACGCGATAGCCGTGATTCACGCTGCTTGTCTCCTCGGCGTCGAGGCCGATGGGGATCTCCACGAGGAGGGCGGAGTCGCTGCTGGTGGCCACCGGGCGGTAGCTGAAGCCGAGGTGGACGCCGGCCATGAGCTGGTGCGTCTGCACCCGCGGCTGGCTGACGACGCTGACCCCGAACACCTGCTGGAGGCCGTCGAGCCTCGCGATCCGGTCGCCGCTGAGGCGGAGGCCGTAGTCGCCGTGCCGCGCCGCGGCCGCCGTGGCGGTGGCGCTGGCCTCGTCGAAGCTCCCCACGTAGGCACGCCACTCGGCCACCACCTCGCCGTCGGTGTGCCAGCTGGCCTCGAGCGCGTGCTGGAGGCTCCCGTTCTCGAAGTCGAAGCCGGGAAGCTCGAGGT
>VGRE01000511.1 GCA_016875435.1 Deltaproteobacteria bacterium
CCAGCGCCTTGTCTGCGTCGTAGTCGAGCGCCTGGTCGGGGCGGGCGCCGGCGCGGGTCACGGCGTCCACCGTCACCACGTCGATCAGCACCTCCTGGGCCTTCCGCACCTCCAGCAGCGCGGCCCGCAGCTTGGGATCGCTGGCGATGGGGGCGGCGGCTTCGTCCCGCAAGGCGGCCTGCGCGGCGGCGAGCTGCTCCGGGCTGACGGGGGCGCCCTCCGGCAGCCCGGCCATCGCGCGGGCGCGGGCGTCCTCGGCGTCGGGGTCGATGCGGTCGAGGATGCCGGCCACGAGGTCCCGAAGCGCCACACCGCCGCTCACGGCCTCGATCTGCGCGCGGTCCAGCCGCGCGGCGAGCGTGGCCAGCACGTCCTCGTCCCGATTTCCGGCGCTCACGAGGTCGAGCAGCTTCGGGAAGCTGATGCCGCGCTCGCGGTCGAGCGGCGGGTCGGCCTTCTGCTCGTCCATCACGCCCACGCAGTCCACCACCACGAAGTGGGTCTTGTGCTTGGCGTCCGGGGTGACGGCCTGGAAGTCAGCGTCCGGAATGACGCGGACGCCGCGTCCCTTCATCTGCTCGAACAGCCCGCGGGACTTCACCGAGCGCAGGAACACCACGCATTCGAGCGGCTTGATGTCGGTGCCGGTGGCGATCATGTCCACCGTGACGGCGAGGCGCGGGTTGTAGCTGTTGCGGAAGGCCTGGATCAGCTCCTCGGGCTTGTGGGAGGCGCTGGCGCGCCCGGCGTCGCCCTCCTTGCGCTCGGGCTTGTAGGTGACCTTGACCGCAGCCTCGTTGGAGAGCGGCCACTCCTCGCGGACGATGCGGAGGATGTCTTCCGCGTGATCGTCGCTCTTGGCGAAGATCAGCGTCTTCGGCAGCTCGGTGCGCCCGGGGAAGATCTCGGTGAACATGCGCGCGCGCAGCTCGCGGATCACCGTGCGGAGCTGGTCGGGCACCACCACGCTGCGGTCGAGCTGCGAGGCGGCGTAGGTGACGTCTTCGTCCAGGGCCTCCCAGCGCACGGCGCGCGTGGCGCGGTCGCGCTTGCCGACCACGGTGTCGGGCTCGGCCACGATGGTGGCCCCGCCGTCGCCCACGCGGGTGCGGATCTCGTACACCTGAAACGGCACGTTCACGCGGTCGCGGACGGCGTGCTCGTGGCGGTACTCGCTCACCACGTTCTTGTGGAAGAAGGCGTAGGTGTGGCTCGCGGGCGTGGCGGTCAGGCCCACGAGCGAGGCGTCGAAGTATTCGAGGACCTGCCGCCAGAGCGCGTAGATCGAGCGGTGGCACTCGTCCACCACCACCAGGTCGAAGAACTCCGGTGGGAGCGTCGGGCTGTAGGCGACCGGGGGCGGCTCGCGGACGAGCGCCGAGCCCTGGCCGGTGAAGGCCGAGCCCTCTTCCTGCGCGTCGTCGAAGGACTCGTCGCCCCGGAGGATGCTGTACAGGCGCTGGATGGTGGTGATGACCACCTTGTTGACCGGATCGACCTGGTTGTGGGTCAGGTTCACCACGTTGTAGAGCTCGGTGAACTTCCGGCCGTCGTCGGGCGTGGTGTAGGCCTGGAACTCCTTGAGGGCCTGTTTGCCGAGGTTCCCGCGGTCCACGAGGAACAGCACGCGCTTCGCGCCGCCCTCGCGCACGAGGCGGTACACCGAGGAGATGGCGGTGAAGGTCTTGCCCGAGCCGGTGGCCATCTGGATCAGGGCGCGCGGGCGGTTTTCCTTGAGGGATTTCTCCAGGTTGTTGATGGCGGTGATCTGGGCGGGCCAGAGGCCTTCTTCCTTGAGCGG
>VGRE01000512.1 GCA_016875435.1 Deltaproteobacteria bacterium
GGCGTCGACGTAGAAGGCGCTGCAGCCGTCCGCGTCGGCGTCGTTGGTGGAGCCGTCGCAGTCCTCGTCCACGCCAGCCGTGCTGCAGCGCTCGGTGGCGGAGGGGTTCACCGTCGCGCGCGCGTCGTCGCAGTCGCTCGCGTCGGCGACGTAGAAGGCCGGGCCCTCGCAGCTGGGCTCGGCCACCTCGGGGTCCCCGTAGCCGTCGCCGTCGCTGTCGGCGTACCAGGCCTCCACGTCGGCGGCGTCGGACTCGTCGGCGAAACCGTCGCAGTCGTCGTCGATGCCGACCGTGGCACAGAGCTCGTCCGCGTCGGGGTGGATGTCGGCGTCGCCGTCGTCGCAGTCGGTGGCGTCAAGCACCCAGCCGTCGGAGGGCGCGCAGGCGAGCGCGAGGGCGTCGGGGTTGCCGTAGCCGTCGCCGTCGGCGTCGCGGTACACGTCGAGCTGGGCGCCCTCGTCGGTGCGCCCGTCGCAGTCCTGATCCACCTCGTCGCAGGTCTCGGCGGCGCCGGGGAGAATGGTCGCGTTCGCGTCGTCGCAGTCGCCGTCGGCGGCGGCGTAGCCCTCGGGCGCGTCGCAGGCCTCCGCGGTGTCGCCCTCGATGCCCCACCCGTCGCCGTCGTCGTCCCGGTACCAGGTCGCGAGGCCCGTCACCCCGTCGTCGTCGTCGTCGGTCAGCCCGTCGCAGTCGTTGTCCACGCCGTCGCACACCTCGTCCGCGCCCGGGTAGGCCTGCCGCGAGGTGTCGTCGCAGTCGCCCGCGTCGTACGCGTAGCCCTGGGGCGGCTCGCAGCCGACGTAGGTCGTCTCCTCCGTGCCCCAGCCGTCGCTGTCCCCGTCGAGGTACCACGTCTTCTCGTCCAGCAGTCCGTCCGCGCCGGGCTCGTCCACCAGCCCGTCGCAGTCGTCGTCCCGCCCGCCGCACACCTCGTTGGCGCCGGGAAAGATGCTCGGCGAGCCGTCGTCGCAGTCCCCGCCCTCGGAAGCGAATCCCTCCGGTTGGGCGCAGTCGGTGACCACGTAGCTGTCGATGCCGTAGCCGTCGCCGTCCTCGTCGCCGTACCAGCTCGGCGCGTCGACCACGTACACGCCGTCGTCGTCGGAGATCTCGTCCGTCTCCCCGTCGCAGTCGTTGTCCTTCTGGTCGCACACCTCGGGAAAGCCCGGCCCCACGCTCGGCGAGGCGTCGTCGCAGTCGCCGTCGGCCAGCGTCACCCCGTCCTGGTCCCAGTCGCCGAGCGGGTCGCCCTCGAGGGTGCGCTCGGGGAAGGCCGGGAGGCAGCCGGGGAGGAGGGCGAGGAGGAGGAGGGGCATGGCTACCTCGGGGTGCCGCTGAAGAGGTAGAGGGAATCAGAGCCGACCCAGATGTCGTCGTAGCCGTCGGCGTCCACGTCGCCGGCGGGCTCGACGGCGTACTTCAGGCCGCTGAAGGTCGCGTCGGCGTCGGAGGTGGTGTAGGAGGCGCCGGTGGTGTCGAGGGGGCCGTAGACGAGGTAGGAGGAGGCGCGGTAGGTCGTGATGGCGAGATCGTCGGTGCCGTCGGCGTCGAGGTCGCCGGCGGGGGCGGTGTCATAGCCGACGTACGCGTTACTAGACGCGCCTTCCATCTTCCACGCGTAGCCGGTGGAGAAGCTGGTGGCCGCGGCGCCGGAGGGGGCGATCAGCGCCGGGCCTCCCCCGGAGGCGCCGCCCGAAAACACCCAGACGGCGCCGGCATCGTCGATGGTGCCGGTGTAGGGGTTGGTGGCGTCGTACACCCAGTACCCCACCGCC
>VGRE01000513.1 GCA_016875435.1 Deltaproteobacteria bacterium
GCCACCTGCGACGACGCCAAGCGCACCTTCGGCGGCGGCCTGGGATCGGGCTCGGGATCGACGCCGCCCACGTCGTCGCCGTGATCGCGCGCCACGTGGCGTTCGCCCTCGCCGGCGGCCGCGTGTCCCGGTGCGTGGCGAGCGGAATCATCGGCCGCGCCGGGTGCCCGTGCAGCCCGGCGTGGCAAAGATCGGCGTGGATGGCGCACCGGCCCTGGTGCTGGGCGGCAACCAGGCCGAGTTCCTGGCCCAGCTCGCCGCCGCCAGCGAACCGCAACACTGGAGCCGTCGGTCAGCGGCGTCTCCCTCCAGCTTGGCGTCGGCACGCGGCTGTGAGCCGAGCGGCGGCGCTCAGGGACAGGGCGGAGCCGCCTCCTCGAGAGCAGTCTCCGGCGTGTTCACCAGGGGGCAGTCATGCGTGCCCGACCGGTGGACGATGAAGGTGGTGGTGCCGATGGCCGCCCCGGACGGGAACCACGAGGTGGAGAAGGTGCCGGGCACCTTGCAGTAGCCGGTCCACGCGCGAGTGCGGCTGAACGCCGCACCCTTCGGCATGGCGACGGCCACCAGGCGCTCGTCGCCACCCTCGGGCTCGGCCAACATCGTGCCCTGGCCGAGGGAAAGCTCGCGGTCGACGTTCCACTGGCCCACGAAGTGACCCCCGCCGCGCGCGTCGATGCTGAACACCTGCACCGAAGAGGGGGCGCTCACCGTGAGCACCGGCCCGTCGAGGTCGCCCTCGCAGGCCTCGCCCACGTGGGCGCCGAGTCGCACCGTGGCGCTGAGGCCGCCCGCGCCGGGCCGATTGTCGGAGGCGAGCCCCAGCGTCCGGTTGGCCGCGCAGCGACCCACCTCGCCCACCTCGTTGCGGAAGAGCGACAGCGGGAAGGAGAAGCCGCCGAGCGACACGCCGTCGAGCGTGGCCGCGACAGTGACGGTGGTCGAGAGCGCCGACAGTCTCAGCGCGAGCCTCGGGGCGCCCGACTCCACCCGCAGACCCTGCAACTCGGCGACGAGCGCGGTGCGCAGCGCCCCGCCGATGTCGGCGGCACAACCGCTCTCCTCCCAGGCGGGGGCCATGACGTCGACGGAAGTTCCGCGGACCTTCACCTGGGCGGCGAGCGACTGGAGGTCGGCGCGCAGCTTGTCGAAGGCAGCTTCGTGCGCGGTGAACGCCTCGTTGGCCACCGCGAGCCGGAAGCAGGCGCTGCCGGCGGCGAAGCCCAGGCCGGGCTCCCAGTTGTCGTCGCTCCAGTCGAACGCCTGCTTGCGGAACGCGGCTCGCTGGAGCTCGGACAAATCGCTGCCGTAGAGCGACAGCGCGTTGTCGATGGCCTGCTCGCGCGCCAGCTCGATGGCCTGGACGCGGGGGCCGGAGCCGTAGCCGGTGGCGATGCGGTAGCCGGTAGGCGGGGTCTTGCTGCCGCAGAGGGAGCTGGGGTCGGCGGCGAGGGCCAGGGGGAGGAGGAGCATGTCAGCCGGGTCCGGGAATTCTGGAATGGGGCGACGGCCACGCGCAGTGAAACTCCACGCCGCCGCCGCCCGGGGGTGATTCGGCGCCGGCCGCGAGGCCCGCGCGCAGGACGCCGGCCGGGGCTACACCCATGCGCAGGCCCGGGGACCGTGATCCCTCGGCTTCGGGCCAGCCCGACAAGCGGGCCGTTGCGTAGCGCTGGCAAGACGAAGGCCAAGGTTGTTCCTGCGGTTGGACGGGTCGTTCCTGTTGCGGTTGGCCACGCGCGCGTTCGCGGGCGTGTTGTTCCAGG
>VGRE01000514.1 GCA_016875435.1 Deltaproteobacteria bacterium
GGCGGATACTGTTACCGCTGGCCAAGCCTGCCCTGGCGACGATGGCAACCTTGGGCTTCATCGGTCACTGGAACAATTTCATGGGACCTTTGATCTACCTCATCTCTCCCGAGAAGTATCCAGGTAGTCGTTCACGGGGTCACTCTGCGGGTCTCTGCGACAGCGAGGCTGGCGTGGGGTAGAATGGCCCCGTTATGGAAAACCCGACGCTGCCCGACGACGTGCGGGCAGCCTTGCCGGCGGTCGCGCAGGCGTACCTCAGCTTCCTCGAGGCGCAGGTCGTGCAGGTTGTCGCGTTGCAGGGCCAGGTGCTGGCGCTGGAGGCGGCGACGGCGGCGCTCGGCGCGCAGGTCGCCGACCTGCAAGCCCGGCTGCGGCAGTATTCGGGGAATTCCTCGCGCCCCCCCTCCAGCGACCCGCCGGATGCGCCCCCCCGGCCGACTCCGGCGCCCAGCGGCCGGCGGCCCGGCGGACAGCCGGGCCACCCCGGGCATCGGCGGGCGTTGCTGCCCAGCAGCCAGGTCGCGGACATCGTGGTGCATCGGGCCGAGACCTGTGAGCACTGCGGGGCCGTGCTGCCGCCCGAGGCGCCCGCCGTTGGCGAGCCACGGCGCGAGCAAGTCTGGGACGTGCCGCCGGTCAAGCCCGTGGTGATCGAGCATCAATACCCCACCGTCTGCTGTCCGACGTGTCGGCGGCTGGTCGCCCCTCCGCCGCCCGCGGCGGAGGTGAGCAGCGCCTTCGGGCCGACGGTGACGGCGTTGGTGGGCCTGCTGCACGGACGCTTCCGGCTGAGCGCGCGCGAGACGGTGGCGGTGCTGGCTGACTGCTTCGGTGTGCCGCTGGGCCTGGGGAGCGTGCCGGCGCTCTACACCGAGGTCGGCGACGCCCTGGCGGGCCCCTATGCCGAGGTGCAGGCGGCCGTGCAGACCGGGACGCGGGCCAATGTCGACGAGACCGGCTGGAAACAGGCGGGCCGGCGGCGCTGGCTGTGGACCGCCGTCGGGGCGCTGGGCACGCTGTTCCTGGTCGCCAGCAGTCGCAGTGCCCAGACGCTGACGACGCTGCTGGGCGCCTTCGGCGGGATTGTCAGCTCCGACCGCTTCAGCGCCTATCGCGGCCTCCCCCTCGACCGCCGTCAGATCTGCTGGGCGCACCTCAAGCGCGACCTGGCGGCCTTCGCCACCTGGGGTGGGCAGACCGGCCCCTGGGGCACCGCCGCCCTGGGGGTGGTCGCGAAGATCTTCGCGACCTGGCACCAGTTCCGCGCGGGGGAGCTGGATCGAGCGGGCCTGCAAACGGCGATGGCGCCGATCCAAACGCAGATGCGCGCCCTGCTGGAGCGGGGGAGCGATCTGTCCCCACCCCGGGCGCTCTGCCGGGACATGCTCGCGCTGTGGCCGGCCCTGTGGACCTTCCTCACGGTCGAGGGCGTCGAGCCGACCAACAACGCCGCCGAACGCGCCCTGCGCCCGGCCGTCCTGTGGCGCAAGGGCTGCTTCGGGGCCGCTAGCGACGCCGGTAACCTCTTCGTCGAGCGCATCCTGACCGTGACGGCCACCTGCCGTCAGCACGAGCGCCCCCTGCTCACCTTCCTCACCGACGCCGTCCGCGCCCACCGCGCCGGCTTCCTCGCCCCTTCCCTCATCGCTACCCCATGAACGACTACCCTGAATCGATGGCGGCGGATCGGTTATGGCATCGGAGTCTCAGTACTTCACAATTTCGCCAGTGGCAGTTAATTAAGAGAAGGCGGCAAGGAT
>VGRE01000515.1 GCA_016875435.1 Deltaproteobacteria bacterium
CGTCGCAGTCGTCGCCGGTCTCCGCGTAGCCAGCCGGGCGCTCGCAGAAGGCGTCGCCGGTGGCGGCGTCGCCGTGGCCGTCGCGGTCGTAGTCGGCGTAGTACGTCGTGGGGCTGCCGACGCTGGCATCCTCGTCGTTGCAGTCGTCGTCCTCGACGATGCCGTCCTCGTCGCGGTCGGTGACGTACTTGGTCTCGCCGGTCTCGCGGCAGGCGAACAGCGACAGGACCAGGAGGGGGAGGAGGCGCATGGCGGGAGTCTAGCGCGATTCCGCGGCCCGTTGCGCCACCCTCACGCCCTCGGTGAGGCCGAAGAGGGTGTCCTGGACGTCGCCGTCGAAGTCGCCGGCGTGGGGGAGGTGGAGTTGCACCACGTGGTCGAGGTAGGCGGTGCCGGCGGGGAGGGTGGCGGGGGTGCCGAGGCCGACCGCGGAGTAGTCGTTGCTCAACGCGATGAGGTAGGGGTCGTAGTTGGCGAGCCCGATCACGAACGCCGGCGGCGCGACATAGGCGAAGGCGCTGCCCCAGGTACCGTTGCTCGCGTCGGCGTAGAGGTAGGCGCTGTCGATGGTGAAGGTGGCGCCGCTGGAAATGTTGTCGCGACGCGACTCCCACGGCCGGATGCCATAGGTGATGTCGGTCGGGTGCGCGAGGGTGCTGGCACGGTCGGTGACCTGGTACACCTTGCTGTAGATCTCGGGCCGCCCAGCAAAGGCCAGGTATATGTATGAATACTCGTAGCCGGATTGGCTGTCGGACCGGCTGCCGGTGGCCTCCAGCGCCGCCACCACCGGCCCGTCGAACAACACCGCCAGGTCGCCGGTGCCGTCCTGGGGGTCGATGTCCCAGCTCCCGCCGTAAAAAGAGTTGCCGCAGCAGGAGGTGGACTGGTTTTCCACGCTCGCGGAACCGTCGTGGGAAAGACTGGTGAGCACGCCGCCGTAGGCCTCGTCGAAGGTGGCGGTGGTCACGTCGTTGGCCAAGGACGAGGCGGTGGCGACGAGGTCGGTTGCGTAGGCCGGGGCGGCGGTGCTGCCTCCGAAGTAGAGGCCGATGCTGACGATGGTGCCCGCCGCGAGGGGTTCGAGGGTGGCGTAGTCGCCGTCTTGGTCGGCGAGGAAAGCGACCGTGCCGTACTCGGCGGTGCCGTCGGCGGCATCGACCTTGTCCAGCAGGCCCACGTAGTCCTCGATGTACTGGCTGGGCAGCTCCACCTGTCCCGAGGTGCAGGCCTGCGTCACGACGCGCAGCGTGTCGCTGTCCCAGGCGCTGCTGTCCCCGAGATCGTCGAGCGCCCCGCGGAAGTCGATGTCGGCGAGGACCGGGGGGCTGTCCACGGCGTAGCCCGAGGCGGTGACCGTCAGCAGGATCCGGTACGGGAAACTCGTGTCCCACCAGGCGTCCTCGCGGTCGGTGCTGCCGTCGCAGTTGTTGTCGAGGCCGTCGCACACCTCGGTGGCGGTGGGGTTGACCGACGCCTCGCCGTCGTCGCAGTCGGTGGCGTTCGCCACCGAGCCGGCCGGAGCGTCGCAGGCGACCGTCGACGAGCTCGCGTCGCCGTAGCCATCGCCGTCGTTGTCCTCGTACCAGGTGGAAGTGGCGAGGCCATCGTCGATGGTGCCGTCGCAGTCGTCGTCGACGCCGTCGCACACCTCGGTGGCGGCGGGGTTGACCGACGCCTCGCCGTCGTCGCAGTCGGTCGCGTCGGCCACGCTGCCCGATGGGGCGTCGCAGGCGACCGTCGACGAGCTCGCGTCGCC
>VGRE01000516.1 GCA_016875435.1 Deltaproteobacteria bacterium
TGCCCCGGCCTCGAGGGGGGAGCCAACGAGAAAAAGTGGCGTTTGCCCATTGGTGCGGAGATTGCAACGACCCCGATCGTTCCCAGGTGAACTCCTGCTGCTCTCCACTCTCCTCGTCGCCTGCCTCCCCGCCCCCGAGACCGGTCACCTCAACGAGGCGCTCGACGCCGCCTCGGCTCGCACCGGGGTGCCGCGAGATCTGCTCGCCGCCACGGCCTGGTCGCTCACTCGCTTCGACCAGCGCGAGGGCGCGGTGAACAACGAGAACGGCGTGGGGATCATGGACCTCCGCGTCGATGGCAGCTACCCGTCCCTCGTCGAAGCGGCGGCGATCGCCGGGGCCAGCGAGGACGAGCTGGTGGAGAGCATGGAGGCCAACCTCGCGGCAGGTGCCGAGGTGCTCGCGGCGCGGGCCGCCGAGGAGGGGGCGCGCACCGGCGAGGTGATCGACAGCTACAAGGAGTGGTACCCATTGGTGGCGGCCTACTCCGGGGCGCCCGACCCGCTGGTGGCCGAGGGTTTCGCGGCGCAAGTTTACGACGTGCTCCAGTACGGGCTCGCCGTCACCACCGACGACGGCGAGCTCATCGAGGTCGCGCCGGTCGACATGGACTGGCGTCGCCAGTCGATCACCGGCAGTTCGCTCATCTCGTCCTTCGTGCCCGCGTCATCGTCGAACTACACCGACGACAACCGCAGCTCCGTCGACACCGTCGTGATCCACACCGTGCAGGGTAGCTACTCCGGCGCCGTCTCCTGGATCCAGAACAGCAGCTCGCAGGTGTCGGCGCACTACGTGATTCGCAGCTCCGACGGGCAGATCACGCAGATGGTCGGCGAGGAAGACATCGCCTGGCATGCCGGCCACTGGGACACCAACGAGCGCAGCATCGGCATCGAGCACGAGGGCTACGTGGAAGACCCGGCCAAGTGGTACACCGACTCGATGTACCGCCAGAGCGCGGCGCTGGTGCGCGATATCTGCGACCGATACGGCATCCCCAAGGATCGCAGCCACATCATCGGCCACTTCGAGGTGCCCGGCTGTGCCTCGGCCGGCGGCGGCGGCTCGAACTGCCACACCGACCCCGGCTCGGGCTGGGACTGGGACTACTACATCTCGCTGGTGACGGGCGCCGGCTCCGGCTCCTCGTCGATGGGCGGCACCGGCCTGCCCGACGGCGACCTCACCGGAACGTTCAGGGGCACCGTCCGCGCCGCCTCCTACGGCGAGACTGACTCCTGCGACGGCGCGCTGAGCGGCGCTGCGAGCGGCGGTCGCCTGTATCTCAACGGCACCTGCGCGCTGAAGAACAACCCCGATGCCTCGGGCAACATGCCGGTGTCCTGGACCGGCACCGTGTCGGGCACCACGGTGTCGGGCTCGATGGTGGCCGACGGCCGCTCGGTCACGTGGACCGGCACGCTCAACAGCGATGGCAGCATCGGCGCCAAGTACAGCGGCAGCAAGGACGTGGGCGGGACGGTGGGGATCCTCGATTACGAGGTGGATCTGGCGGTGAAGCCCAAGTGAGGGGTGAGGAGGGAGGCTGGAGGCTCCAGGCGCCCGGGGCTCGGCGCCCGGGCGGGGCCGCCGCCAAGCAGGGTGGCAGGCCGTGTTTGCAGCGGCCGAACTCAGGCGGGAGACGGGGGTGACGCCGCGGGCGCGCCCCATCGCGGAGCGCAGCGAAGCCGATGGGGTCGCCCGTGGCGGCAGGACCCCCTGGCCGCAGGCCAGTGCACGAGACT
>VGRE01000517.1 GCA_016875435.1 Deltaproteobacteria bacterium
AGTGCGCGCCCCATCGCCGCCGCCGAGCGAAATCGAGCGGCAGGGTCGCGCTGCAGCGCGCGCACGAGGTGGCCGCCCAGCTCGGTCCACTCGCTGCCGAGTCGAGCCGCACGGCGCGCCGCCTCGTCATCGGCCAGGAGGCGCCGGATCGTGGCGTTGTCCTCCTCGGGGAAGAGCGGCGCAATCGCCGCCAGCTCGTACATCACCGCCGCGAGACCGAAGAGGTCGGCCGCGGGCCCCACCGGCGCCCCAGCCGCCTGCTCCGGCGCCATGTAGCCCCAGGTGCCCTTCACGGCGCCGGACGACTCCTCGCTGCCGTGCGCATAGGAGATGCCGAAGTCGAGCAGCTTCGCCACGCCCTGCGAGTTCAGCATCATGTTCGAGGGCTTCATGTCGCGGTGGACGAGGTGCAGCGGCTCCCCGTGGTCGCCCACCAGCGAGTGAGCGTAGGCCAGCCCGTCGCACACCTGCCGTCCCAGCTCGGCGAGCAGCTCGGCGTCGAGCGTGACCACGCCGGCGCGACAGGCCGAGATGATCTTCCGGAACGTGACGCCCTCGATGTACTCCATCACGAGGAAATACAGATCGCCCTCGCGATTGAACTGCTGCACGCGCACGAGGTTGAGGTGCTCGAGTCGAGCCGAGATGCGCGCTTCCTGGATGAACAGGTCCTGGAAGCCCGCCTCGGCGGCGTAGTCGGGGTGGATGACCTTGATGGCCACGCGCGTCGAAACGCCGGCGAGCGACTCGAAGCGCCCCTCGTACACCCGCGCCATGCCGCCCGCGCTGATGGGGCGGACGAGCCGGTACGGCCCGAGGCTTTCCCCGGCCACGCTGGGCCCGAGCGGTGGCGAGGCAGGCATCGCTCAGCGCCAGCCTAACGCGGTGGTGAGCACCTCGATGCAGCGGTCTGGACCGTGTTTCTGCCGGAGCGCCTCTTGCACGGCCTCGGGCCCAGGAAACGCGGGAATCTCGTCGCGCTCGGGATCGTCGATCACCACGCTCGCGGCCTCCGGGATGCCGCCACAGCGGCTGCCGATGCTCGGGATCCCGCGCGCCGCCGCCTCCAGCAGGACCATGCCCAGGCCTTCCTGCCCCGACCCGTCCGCGTCGGGTCGCGACAGGAGTGCCAGGGCCCAGGCCTCGGCCCACGGGATGGCGCGGGTAGCGCCGAGGAAGCGCGCCTCCACGCACAGGCCCGCCGCGAGCGCCTCGAGCCCGGCTCGCTCCGGGCCGTCTCCCACGACGATCACCGGGCGCCCGAGGCGTCGACCCAATCTCAGGGCGCGGTCCACGCCCTTCAGCGGCGTCAACCGCGCCACCACCAGCAGCGCTTCGCCCCCGCCCACGGGCACCTCCACGGCGATCGGGCAGGGCAGGACCCGGTAGGGCGCGTCGAGCAGCCCCCCGAGGTAGTCGCTGACCGGGAGGTTGACGGCGCCGCGGATGACCTTGTCGCGACCGGCCACGAGCGGGGGACGCGTCAGGTCGGAGCCATGGTAGGCCACCGCCAGCGGAGCCGCCCCCAGCAGGTGGACCGCGAGTGGCCAGGTGGCGGCGAGCACCGCGTCGCCGCTGCGCAGCCGGGGACGGAGGTGTAGCCCGGCCCAGGCCGGTCCCCAGCGCGCCCACGACCGGCCCCAGATCCGGGTGGCCCCCTCGGCCGGGCCACGCGCGTGTACCAACGCCTCGATGCCCGCGTCGCGACAGGCACCGGCCACCGCGTGGGCCCAGCTCGCGATGCC
>VGRE01000518.1 GCA_016875435.1 Deltaproteobacteria bacterium
GCAGCGAATACGGCGTCGTCTGGCAGGACATCCGCGACACCCAGGACATCTGGTTCGTGCGCGTCGGCCGCGCGGGCGGGCTGAACGGCGCCGAGTCCGTCATCGCGCCGGCCGCGCTGCTCTCGAGCTCGCCGAGCATCACCTGGGATGGCGCACGGTTCGGCGTCTCGTGGTACGACCGACGCCCGGGCAACGACGAGATCTACTTCGCCCGCGTCAGCGCCCAAGGCGTCGTCGGCGCGGCGCACCGCCTCTCGAATGGCGCGGGCATCTCGTATCTGCCCTGGCTGGTCAACAACGGCCGCGAGTACGGCGTCTTCTGGTACGACGCGCGCGACGGCAACCAGGAGATCTACTTCACCCACGGTCCCTTCGGCTGCCCCTGAATCCGGTCGTTCCCAACCGCGCTCCCCTGCCCGTCGACGCCCTCGTCGGGCCCCTCCTCGACGCCCTCCGCGACGCCGGCGCGGCGGTGGTCATCGCCCCGCCGGGCTCGGGCAAGTCCACGCGCCTGCCCCTCGCGCTGCTCGAGTCCGGGGTGCTCGGCGACGGGCGCCTCGTGATGCTGCAGCCCCGCCGGGTGGCCGCCCGGGCCGTCGCGCGCCGCCTTGCCACGCAGGACGGGACCCGCCTCGGGGAGCGCGTCGGCTACCGCATCCGGTTCGAGGACTGCACGAGCCCGCGGACCCGCATCGAGGTCGTCACCGAGGGCCTGCTGACCCGCCGCTTGCAGAGCGATCCCTTCCTCGACGGCGTCGCGGGCGTGGTCCTCGACGAGTTTCACGAGCGCAGCTTGCACGCCGATCTGGCGTTGGCGCTTCTGGCCGAGATCCGGCGCGAGGTCCGAGGCGATCTGAAGCTCGTCGTGATGTCGGCGACGCTCGATCCGGGGCCGATCGCGCGGTTTCTGGGGGACTGCCCCGTCCTGCGGGCCGAAGCGCGCCTCTTCCCCGTCGAGATGATCTACGAGCGCGAGACCTCGGCCGAGCCGCCGTGGCCGCGCGCCGCCCGCGCCGTCCGGCGGTGCCTTTCCGAGGGGCCGCCCGGACACGTGCTGGTCTTTCTGCCCGGCAAGGGCGAGATCGCCGCGGTGCAGGGCGAGTTGGGGGACCTTGGCCCGGACATCGAGGTGCTGCCGCTGCACGGGGCCCTGCCCGCCGAGGCGCAGGACCGCGCGCTCTCGCCTCCGGCGCGCCCGGGCGTGCGCAAGGTCGTGCTGGCGACGAACCTGGCCGAGACCTCCGTGACGATCGAGGGCGTGACGTGCGTGGTGGACTCGGGGCAGGCCCGCGTGCCCCGTTTCGAGCCTCGTCTCGGCCTCGAGCGCCTGGAGCGGGTGCGCATTTCGCAGGCCTCGGCGGAGCAACGGGCCGGTCGCGCGGGTCGAACCGGACCGGGTCGCTGCCTGCGCCTGTTCACCGCGCAGGAGTATGCCGCGCTGCCCCCGACGGACGTACCGGAGCTCCTGCGGACGGACCTCGCGCGCACCGTGCTGGAGCTGCGGGGATGGGGGGCGGACCCCGAGCGCTTCGCTTATTTCGAGGCACCGAGCCCGGACGCCATCGCGCAGGCCGATGCCGTGCTGCGGCGGTTGGGTGCCACCGACGAGCACGGCCTGACGGATCTCGGCCGCGCCGCGCTCGCGATGCCGGTCCACCCGCGGCTGGCGGCCGTCGTGGCCGAGGGGCACCGGCGCGGGGTCCTGTCCGCGGTCTGCACCGCCGCGGCGCTGCTCAACGAACGC
>VGRE01000519.1 GCA_016875435.1 Deltaproteobacteria bacterium
GCGGGGCGCCGCGGCTCCCTCCCAGCCCACCCCCGGCGCAGAGGCCGGCCACCTCTCGCTGCCGGTGCGGCTGAACCGCTGGCTGCTGACGCTCAGCTACTACCGCCGCGCGATCGCGGCCCTGCGCCGGCGCCGGCCGCGGATCGTGCACTGCAACGACTACAACACGATGTGGCCCGGCCTCGCCGCCAAGTACCTCTGGGGCGCCGCCCTCGTCTACGACTCCCACGAGCTCTGGCCCGACCGCAACGGCCGCAGCGAGCCGCGCTGGTGGCTGATCGCCTGCGAATCGCTGTTCGTGCGCGCCGCGGACGAGGTGCTGACCACGAGCCCGGGGCACGCCAAGGCGATCGCGCGGCGCCACCGGATACCCCAGCCCCGCGTGGTCCGCAACCTGCCCGAGCCCGCCGGGCCTCTGCCCGCCCACTCGGCCAACGGCGCCGGCCTCCCCGGCGCCGGGGAGGGCGTCTTCGCCTACGCGGGCGCGGTCACGAGCGGGCGCGGGCTCGAGCAGGCGATAGACGCCCTTCCCGCCGCGGGCGCCGCCCGTCTGCGCATCCTCGGGCCCGGCAACGAGGGCTACCGCTCCGAGCTGCGGGCCCGCGCCGACGCCCTCGGGGTGGCCGAGCGGGTCGAGTTCGCCGCCCCGGTGGCGCCGGGGGCGGTGCTGGCGGAGATCGCGGGCGCCGCGGCCGGACTCGCCCTGATCCAGCCCGTCTGCCGCAGCTATGAGCTCTCGCTGCCGAACAAGCTGTTCGAGTACCTGGCCGCCGGGCTGCCGGTGCTGGCCTCGGACCTGCCTGTGCTCGGCCCCTTCGTGCGCGAGGGAGGCTTCGGGATCTCGGTGACGCCGGCGGACACCGCCGAGATCGCCGCCGCCATGGCCGAGCTGGCGAACCCGGCCGGCAACGCCCGATTCCGGAGGGGCGCGGAGGCGACTCGCGGGGGCCTCGACTGGCGCCATGAGCGAGCGGAGCTGGCCGACGCGCACCGGGCCGCGCTCGGGGTGGGGGGTTGAAGGTGGCCGCGCGCGTTCGCCCACGCCTCTCGCGCACCCTCGCCCGCGCACGCTGGCGGGAGTACGAGGAGCTGCTGGCCGGCGCCAGGGAGGCGGGGTATCGCATCGTCTCGGTCGAGGACTGGGTGGACGGAGAGGCCGGCCACGGTGAACAGACGCTGATCCTGCGCCACGACGTCGACCAGCATCCGCGCTCGGCGCTGCGGATGGCGGCGATCGAGCGCAGGGCCGGGGTGCGGTCGACCTGGTACTTCCGCTGGCGCACGGCGGACCCGGCGGTGATCGCGAGGCTCCGCGCCGACGGCTTCCAGGTCGGGTTTCACTACGAGACGCTGACGAGGCGGGCGCTCGCGAACGGCTCCGCGCCGGACGCGGAGACCCGCGACGAGCTTGCCCGGGAGGTGGCGGCCTTCCAGCGGCTCTACGGCCCGATCCGCTCGATTGCGCCGCACGGCGACTCCAGAGTGCCCGGGGTCAGCAACGCCGACCTTGTCCGCGAGCGCGGCACCGCCGGGCTGCTGGTCGAGTTCGACGGCAACGAGGCGATGGCGGCGCGCCGGCCCGCGGTCTGGCTGACCGACCGATCGGCTGCTGAGGGCGGCTGGGGTGAGGGCCTCGATCCTCAAGCTCTGATCGCGCGCGGCGAGACGCCGATCCTCTGCCTCACTCATCCCAACAACTGGGCCTCGGGCCCGG
>VGRE01000520.1 GCA_016875435.1 Deltaproteobacteria bacterium
GCACGGCCGGCCCGGTGCACTCCACGCCCGTCCCCCAGGGCCTATGGGCCCTGTCGGCCGACACCCCCGAGGAGATGATCGCCCGTTGCGACGCCCTGTCGTCGCGAGGTCAGGCCGCGTGCTACGAGCCGGACGCGCCCTTGCGCGTGGCTGCCGCCGCCGCCGACGAGGCCGAGCGCAGCTCGCAGATCGAGAAGGTCGTCAGCGCCGTCAAGAAGGGCAAGGGCTACGACCTCGTGCGCCAGCGCGGCATCGCCCTGGAGGACGTGCCTTGCGACGGCCAGCTCGCCTTCCTCTTCACCGGGCAGGGCTCCCAGTACATCGGCATGGGCCTCGATCTCGCCGAGCAGTTCCCCATCGTGGCAGACACCTTCCGCGAGGCCGACGAGGTGATGACGCCCATCCTCGGGCGCAGCCTCAGCTCGTACATCCGCCGCGACGACACGCTGTCGGAGGACGACCAGTTCGAGGCGCTGCGCGACACCGCGATCTCGCAGCCCGCCACCCTCACCGTCGACATCGGCATCCTGCGGCTGCTGAGCGCCTACGGCGTGCGCCCCGACATGGTCGCGGGGCACAGCCTCGGCGAGTACGGCGCCGCCGTGGCGGCCGGCATCCTGAGCTTCCGCGACGCGCTCGTCGCCGTGTCCGCCCGGGGACGCGAGATGGCCGCCGTGAAGCTCGACGACTTTGGCAAGATGGCAGGCATCGCCGCCGGCGCCGACACCGTGATGGAAGTGCTCGCCGAGGTGCCCGGCTACGTGGTGCCCGCCAACAAGAACTCGCCGGGTCAAACCGTGATCGCCGGCGACTCCGACGCCGTGGAGGCGGCGAGCGAGCTTTTCAAGTCCCGCGGGATCACCGTGTACCCCCTGCCGGTGAGCCACGCCTTCCACAGCCGCATCGTCGCCCCGGCCACGGCGCCGCTGAAGCGCGTGCTCGAGGGGCTCGACGTCCAGGAGCCGCGTCGCAAGATCACGACGAATGTCGACAGTCGCTACTACCCCACCGGACCTGGCGCCCGAGAGGCGATCATCGACAACCTCGCCAAGCAGGTGGCCGCCCCGGTGGAGTGGATCGCGCAGGTGGAGCGCATGTACAACGACGG
Organism: Deltaproteobacteria bacterium; assembly: GCA_016875435.1. GTDB lineage: Bacteria > Myxococcota_A > UBA796 > UBA796 > SXON01 > SXON01. The sequence continues at coordinate 1,109 of VGRE01000520.1, forward strand.
CGCTCGCGTGTTCGTGGAGTGCGGTCCCAAGCGGGCGCTCGCGGGCTTCGTGGTGGCGATCCTCAAGCACCGGCCCCACCGCGCGCTGTACACCAACCAGCCCAAGCGCGGCGGCGTGCTCTCCTTTTTCGACACGCTGGCCGATCTCTACGCGCTCGGTTTCCCGGTACAGGAGCACCCCGAGCGCCACACCGATCTCTTCGCGCCCACGGCGCCCCGTCGCTCCACCACGGCGGCCCTCTCGGCCCGCCACGCCACGCCGACCGCCGCACCGGAGCCGTCGGTCAGCACCCCCGAGGTGCAGCGACAAATCCTCGCCATCGTCTCGCAGCGCACCGGGTTGCCGGTGGAGTCGCTGGCGCTCGACCAGGACGTCGAGGCCGACCTCGGCATCGACACCGTCAAGCTCGCCGACATCATCGCGCAGGTGCGGGAACGGCTGCGGCTGGAGCACGATCCCGACTTCCGGATGGGGCAGTACCGCACCCTCCAGGACCTCACCGACTACGCCGCGCGCCGGCTCAAGTCCACGCGCCCCGGCAACCTGCCCGAGCGACGGCCCGCCCAGGCCTCGCCCGCCCGAGCGCCCGAGCCGGTCGCC
>VGRE01000521.1 GCA_016875435.1 Deltaproteobacteria bacterium
CTCACGGGCGCCACGCTTGTCTCGGGGCTGGCACCGGGCACGACCGCGAGCGCCGCCTCCGCCGCGGGCGCTTGAACCTCGGTCGGCGCGCTCTCCTCGTTGCCGCCGAGCGCGGAGGCGACGAAGGCTCCCACCACGAGCAGGCCCGCCAGCACCCCGACCACCATCGGCAGGCGCGACCGCGACGGGGGAGCGTCGCTCTGCACGATGATTGTCTCGCTCGAGGTGGTGGGCGGCGCGGGCGGCAACTCGTCGACCGGGGGGGCGAGGGCCGGCGACTGGACCGTCGCCTGGCCGGTGAGGTCGCTCTCGGCGAGCACCCGCCCGGCGAGCCCGGTCTCCTCGGGCGACTGGGCGAGCGCCGCGAGCGCGGGGACGTTGTGGAGGCACCAGGAGCGCAGGTCGCCCCCGGGCATGGTCGCCACGAGCTGTCGGCACGTCTCCTCCACCTCCAGCGTGGACGGTCGCTCGCTGGGCTCGTAGGCCAGCATCGCGGCGAACAGGGTGGCCACCTCGTCGCCCGCGGCGGCGGCGAGCTCCTCGCGGGCGCGGGCCACCTGCGCCGCCTGCGCGTCGGGACCGAGCTCGCTGCGCCCGTAGGGCTTGCGGAGCAACAACTCGTGCAGCACCACGCCCAGCGAGAACATGTCGCCGGAGGTGGTCTCGTCGCCCCCGAGCAGGCGCTCGGGCGCCATGTAGCCGATCGACCCGTAGCGCACGCGCTCGGTCTTCGACTCGCGGCCCTCGAAGCTCGCCCGCGCCACGCCGAAGTCGAGCACCTTCACGTCGCTCTCGGCGGTGAGGCGGATGTTGGAGGGCTTGATGTCGCGATGCACCACGCTCAGCGGCTTGCCGTCACTGTCGAGCGACTCGGCGGCTGCGCGCAGCGCGCTCGCGACGGCGATCACGATCTCCAGGGCGCCGCCCCTGGGCAACGGTGGGACGCTCGTCGCCTGCTGCGGAGGCGCCACGATCGACTCCAGGTCGATGCCGGCCACGTACTCCATCAAGAGCGCCCAGCGCCCATCGAGGCGCAAGAGGTCGTCGACGCGAACGATATTGCGGTGTTGCAACCGCCCGAGCAGTCGCGCCTCGTCGCGGAGCCGGCGGCTGGCGTCGCTGGCCGCGTCCCAGTTCGCGTTTAGCAGCTTGAGCGCCACGCGACGCTTGAAGCCGCCGGCGCTCTGCATCTCGGCGAGGTACACGCTCCCGAAGGAGCCCACGCCGAGCGTCTTCACGAGCTCGAAGCGGCGTCCGCCCACGACCTGCGTGATGGAGTCAGTACGCAACGGGCGTGCCCTCCGAGCACTCGCCCTGGGTCACGTTGACCTGGATGGTATCCACGATCGCCTCGCCATCGTCGTTCTCGAGGGGCACGTGGGCGTTGTCGAGCAGGTCGGCCCGCATCTCCTGGAAACCCTCGGGCAGGTCGTCCTCGGTGCCCACGGCCAGGTCGGGCCCGGCGAAGCTGACGAGGCAGTACGGCTTGGTACACAGCGCGTAGCCGGCGGCGTGGGCGATGTGGTAGTGCCCCTGGCCGTCGACCGGCTCGGGGCTCACCATCGGGTCGGTCAAGGTGATGCCGCCCCAGTCGATCACCATGGTGACGCAACCGGTGGCCGCGTACTCGTTGGGCGGCCAGGTGATCTCGATGTAGGTGCCCGGGTCGGTCTCGTCGCTCGCGGTGTCGGGCCGATCGTAGGGC
>VGRE01000522.1 GCA_016875435.1 Deltaproteobacteria bacterium
CATGCGGCGATGCAGGCCGAGGCCGACGACCACCACCGCGTCGTCGCAGTAGGGACGCAGGGCGTCGAGCGCGGCGCCCACGTCGACGGGGCGAGTGCCGTCGGGGACGGCGATGGCAGCGCGGCGCGCCCGGGGCGGCGGGCGGGCGGCGACGGCCGCGGCGGGAGTGGCGTGCACCGGCCCTTACCCGGCCCGTGCCAGTCGACCGGGGCGAGCGCCGGTGAGCTGCCCCTCCCGGGCGATGGCCTGCCCGGCGACCAGCGTGACCACGTAGCCGTCGGCGTCTTGCAACAGGCGCTGGCCACCGGCGGGGAGATCGCGCACCATGCGCGGGCCGTAGAGCCGCAGTCGCGACAGGTCGATCACGTTGAGATCGGCGCGCTGGCCCACCGCCACGCGGCCACGGTCGCCGAAGCCGATGAAGTCGGCGGGCCGGGCGCTGAGGAACTGCACCGCTCGCTCGATCGGCCATCGGCCGCGCTGCTTCACCCAGTGCGAGAGGTAGAAGGTGGGAAAGCTCGCGTCGCAGATGGTGCCCACGTGGGCGCCGCCGTCGCTGAGGCCGGGCAGGGCGCGCGCGTGGCTCATCATCTCGTACACCGGCTCCAGGTCGAAGCTCGCGTAGTTGAAAATCGGGAAGTACACGAGCTCCTGCCCGTCGCGCTCCAGCAGGGCGTCGTAGAGCGCCTCGACCGGGGCCACGCCCTGGGCGCGGGCGCGGGCGCCGACAGAGGCGGTGACGGGGGGCTCGTAGTCGGGGTTGTCACCCAGCCGGAACATGCGGAAGGCCAGGCGGTCGAGCTGGGCGAGCAGGTGGTCGACCAGCGGCGGGATGGCGCTCCCGTCGCCAGAGACCGCCACGCTCGGCTCGCTCACGATCCGCGCCCGCACGGCGGGATCGCGCATCGCCGCCACCCGCTCGGCGAGGGGGAGCGTCGCGAGCGCCTGATAGCTCGGCTTGCCGATGAAGGGGTGGTAGGTGCAGCCGAGGCCGAGCAGCACGCCGATGCCGCGCGGGGCCACCTGAACGTGCAGGTCGAGGCCCCGGGCCACGCCCCGGCTCACCCGGGCGAGGATGCGTTTCCACTGGCCGGGGTCGCCGTCGCGCTGGCTCAGCGAGATCGACAGCGGCCGGCCCCCCGAGGCCCGCGCCATCGACTCGAGCACGTCGAACTCGGCGTCGAAGGGCTCCTGGCCGCGGGCCATGTCGAAGTCCGAGACGGCCTGGAGCACGCCCCGGCCCAGCCCCGAGAAAGCCGCCGCGATCCCATCTAGTTCTCCGGCGCTGGCCTCCGAGGCGGGGGTGGCGGCGCCGCTCCGTGCGCGGTGGTTGTCGGTGCGGCCGGTCGAGAAGCCCACCGCCCCGGCAAGCAAGGCAGCGCGAAGCTCGCCGCGCATCGCGGCGATCTCGGCCCCGGTGGCCGCCTCGTTGGCCACGGCGCGCTCGCCCATGGCAAACACGCGGAGCGCGTCGTGGGGCACCTGCGCCGCGAAGTCGATCGCGTGGGGCATCGCGTCGAGCGCGTGCATGTACTCGGCGAAGCTCTCCCAGCCCCAGCGGATCCCCTCGGCGAGCGCGCTGCCCGGTATGTCTTCCACGCCCTCCATCAGCGCGATCAGCACCTCACGGTCGCGCGCGCGAGCGGGCGCGAAGCCCACGCCGCAGTTCCCCATCACGCAGGTGGTCACGCCGTGGAGC
>VGRE01000523.1 GCA_016875435.1 Deltaproteobacteria bacterium
GTCGTCGGTCTCCGTGCTGTCGCCGTCGTCCTTGCTGGGCTCTTCGTTGCGACAGCCGATGAGGGCGAGGGCGAGGACGAGGAATCTCATGGGGCACTCCTACCCGATCGGCGGCAGCATTGCCGGAAGGGGAGCAGGCGCGCGTTGGTTTTTTGGTTCTTTCACATGGCGGTAGCCGGGGCTCGCCGGTGCCGGGCCTAGCCCTCGAAGTGGGTGATCGTCCTGTCGACCGTCCGCAGGAATGCCTGGATCGAGGCATCGAGCGCGGGCTCGGGGGTGTCCTCGATCTTGGTGTGAGACACGCCGGGGCTGCTCTGCGCGAAGATCATGGCGGTGGGCACCAGGGGCACCATCTCCGCCGCGTCGTGAAGGGGACCCGAGGGCAACTCGGGCGCGCGGCCGGTCACCTCGCGGACCGAGTCGCGGACGAAGCCGAGGAGCGTCTCGTCCATGAGCCGGGGCGGGATGTCCCACACTCGTGTCCACTTCACCTCGACGAGGTGACGCTTCGCGGCCACCTCCGAGGCCTCGCGCGCCTCGGCGTACATCGCGGCGAGCACCCTCGCGTCGAGGGCGCGCATGTCGATGGAGATCTCGGCGGCGCCGGGCACGGCGGTGACGAAGTTCGGCTCCACCTTCACCACGCCGCAGGTGGCCACCACCCGCGACTTGGGGGTGGGGCCGGAATGGCGCACAGAGATGTCGCGACAGGCGAGCGCGAACTCGGCGGCGGCGAGGAAGGCATCCTTGCGGAGGTGGATGGGCGCTGCACCGGAGTGGGCGGCCTGGCCCACGAAGCGCAACATGTGGCGCTCAACGCCCATGGTTCCCAGCACCACGCCCACCGGCTCCTGGATCTCCTCGAGCACCGGGCCCTGCTCGATGTGCAGTTCGAGGTAGGCCGCCGGGTTGAGCCCGCGGAAGTAGGCGGCGGCGGTGCGCATGGTGTCGAAGCTGACGCCGTTCTCGGCGAGCGCGTCGCCACAGCGTACGCCGCCGCGATCGACGAGGTGCCCGAGCTCGGCGTCGGGGTCGAGGGTGCCGGCCGAGGCCGAGGAGCCCGCGAGGCTGCGCCCGAAGCGCGCGCCCTCCTCGTCGGCCCAGTCGACCACTCGCAGCGTGAGGGGGGGCACGCCGTTGGCCCGGGCCTCGCGGAGCACCTCGAGGCCCGCGAGCACGCCCAGGCAGCCATCGAGCCAGCCGCCGCCGGGGACGGAATCGAGGTGGCTACCGATCACCAGCGATCGCGACGAGCGCCCCGGCACCGTGCCCCACATGTTCGCGGCACCGTCGAGCTCCGGCCTGACCCCGATCTCCTCGAGTTTCCGGGAGAACCACGATCGAGTGGTGCGCCACACCGGGCCCCAGGCCACGCGCTGCGCGCCGCGGTCGTCGGTGGTGAGGGCGGCGAGCTCGCGCAGGTCGGCGATGACGCGGGCGGAACGGGGGTGCATGGGCGCCTCGAAGGGGAAGCGAAAAAGTAGCACAGGCAGGCGGTGCGCGACCTAGGCCACCCGGTTGCCGCACACCGAGCACTTGGCCTTGTCGCCCCGGTAGACCGCCGCTTTCGCGCGGTAGCAGCCCTGGTGGAAGACCTTCCCGCAGGCGTGCTGGCAGTCCGTTCGCACGGCGGGGTCGACCGGCTGGCCGCAGATCCCGCACGGCACCACCGCCGCCACCTGCGCCGCC
>VGRE01000524.1 GCA_016875435.1 Deltaproteobacteria bacterium
AGAAGCACGCCGCCATCGTGCCCCCTGCGCGGGCGAACCAGGTGCTCCACGCGGGGGTGCTCGCGGGGAACGCGGCGTGGCGGTCCTCCAGGCCGGGTCGAGGTCGTCCCCAGGGCGCCGTCCTCCACGGAGGCGGAGCGGGGAGCGCGCGAGCGACACGCTCGCCGGCGGCGTCTTCGCGCCTGGAGGCCTTGTCGACGCGCCGAGCGGTCTTATCGTGGTCCGATGCTCAACCGGGAACGCGGTTCATGTTGCCTGTCCTCCCGCGAGGCCGGGTTCGAGCGATGCTCCGGCAGCCTCGAAGAGCGGGACCTACCGGTGAATGACGCGGACATCACGGCAGCCGCGCCCATCGGGCCTCCTCGTCGCCCCATGCCTTTCGATCTCCCAGCCCGCACTCCAGCCCATGGATCGCGGGTACCCGTCGGAGCGGCTTCCCTTCGCCTGCTGCACCTCCTCGGCATCCTCGCCGCCCCGATGATCGCGTGCTCGGAACCCAGCGAACAGGGCTCTCCCAACAGCAGCGTGGACACCGACGCCGACTCGGACACCGACGCCGACTCGGACACCGACGCCGACTCGGACACCGGGCAGGCGCACGGCGGGAACAACTGGAACTTCACGAGGGACTTCAGCAGTGAACAGGGGCTCAACGGGTGGCAATACCTGGAGAGCGTAGACGGGACCATCCACGAGATGACCTGGGACAGCACTAATTCACGCTGGCAGGGCGCGACCAGCTACTGTCTCATCGGTCCCGGGTGGGCGCACCCCGACACGAGTTGCTCGCCGTCCATCGCGTGGCAGGCCCCGGCCACTGGCACATACTACATCGTCGCCAACGTCCAGAGGGTGCTCCTCGAAGGCAACGGCGTGTCTTTCAAGATCCGCCAGCAGACCACCACCGACGCCTGGTCGGATGTCTGGGGTGGTAGCTACTACGGCACGTATGCGAAGGTCGAACCGCGCGCGTCCCAGAAGGCCGTGGTCACCACCCACCTCGACGCCGGTGACACTCTCCACTTCCTGCTCGCAGAGTCGGAAGGAGGCATCGGCTACGACACAAGCAACCTGGACATCAACATCTATGACGACCTGAGCGATCTTCCGGAGAGCTTCTTCACCACCGAGACCTTGGCGGTCATGACGCCCTCGACGTTCGCCGACCTGGACATGTACTGCCTGGACAGCTCATTCGGCGTGTACCCTGCCGGAGGCGGCGAGGACTACTGGTACCTGAGCCATGGGGGAAGCCGCCACATCAAGCTGAAGGGGCCCCCCACCTCGCCCGTAGCCACCACCGTCTGGAACCGCGAACCCTCGACCGAGGTGTTCGAGAACCCCTCCGACATCGACGGCAACTTCTGGGTCGTGAAACCTGTACCAGAATCCCGCCGACGGGCGCCTGCTTGCCTTCCTGCACACCGAGCAGGCCGGAACGGACGCCGACGAGTTCCGCGTCTCGCTGGCCTACTCCACCGATGACACGGGCGACACATTCCGCGTGCTGGGCCACATCGTGCAGTCCTACAGCACATGTGCGCTCGAGAACATCCAGGGCGCCCCCTACCTGCAGAAGGACGGCTACTTCTACGTGTACTACCGTGACTGCGTCGCAGCGGTGGCGCGAGCCCCGATCAGCGACGTCATCGCCGCGGCAGAGATCGGAGAGGTGACGCCCTGGACCAA
>VGRE01000525.1 GCA_016875435.1 Deltaproteobacteria bacterium
CCACGTGCTGTTCTGCTCCGCCGCCGAGGCGGGTCGCCTGGCTAGGCTTGGCTACGCGCCGCGCCTCGGCTTCCAGTTCCAGTGGCGCGACGAGGGCTTCGGGGACTTCGATGGCTTCGTGGGCCGATTCAACCACAAGCGTCGCAAGGAACTCCTTCGGGAGCGGCGGCAGGTGCGCGAGGCGGGCATCGGGGTACAAGTCCTGCGGCCTGGCGGCACCTGCGCCCCCTCGATCGCGGGCTTGTCGCCTGGCGGGAGCAGGGCGGGCGGGTGGTCGCCTGGGAGCTGCTGGAGGGTCAGGCCGCCTGGGAGCGCATGGAGCAGCTGAAGCGGCCGCGTCGGCGCTGATCACTCCTCGCCCTCTGCCTCTCCCGCCGCCAGGATGAGGGAGGCAAAGGCCGCGGCGAAGGCCCGGGGCGTGCTGGGGCCGGCGCAGTTGAAGACGATGCCATCCAGGCCCATCTCGGAACATCGCCGCGAGCCTGCTCCGGTCGACCGGGCCGCCACCCGGTACGCCGGGCGGCGACGACCGGGGGGACTGCGCATCCGCGTAGTCGGGGCCGGAGGCGGAGCCGTGGCTGCGGTTGGGAATACGTCTCCGATCCGAGCGTTTTTCTTCGGTTTTCGCGCATGCGCCGGCTTGTCGGGGTCGACGGGTGGGGGGTATCCTGCTGGGGTGTGCCGCCCGCCTGCCCGTTCATCCTTCCTATCTCCCCGCGGTGGACCGAGGCGCCGGGCTGATCAGCGGTAGACGGTGAGGGTGGCGAGCACCGTGCGCGGCCAACCCGGCGTGAAGTGGATGTCCTCGACGGCCTCGCTCTCGTCCGCGAGCCGGGACTCGTTCGCGAACTGGACCTCCTTCCACTCGGTCCCGAGCACGTTGTTCATCTGGACCTGCGCCTGGATGAACCGCCACCGAAAGCCCGCCTCTGCGTCGAGCACGGTCCACCCCTCGGCGACGAGCGAGCCATCTTCGGTGGCCGGCCGGTCGCCGATGTGGCGCACGCGAACGCCGCCCGACGCCCCGCTGGGGTGGTTCACGCCAAGGCCGCCCGCGAGCGTGAACGTGGGTGCGAGCGCGACGGCGTCGCCGTTCCCGGCGTTGGACGTGTAGGTCGCGGACGCGAGCGTCACGTCGAGGTCGCCGTGCAGCCACGGCAGGGGCGTGGCGCGGACCATGCCGTCCAGGCCCTGTCGATGCGTCTCCCCCTTCAGCTCGGTGGTGCCCTCGTCCCCGACCCACACCGTCTCGGCGTCCATGTCGAGCGCCCAGGCGACCACCGCGACCTGGCCCCAGCGGTCGCTCTTCACGCGCACGCCGCCCTCGTAGCCCATGCCCGTCGTGAGCGGATCGACGGGATCCACGCTCCGAACCACGCCGCGCGCGTCGTTGGAATGGAAGCCGCGCCCCCAGTTGACGAACACGTCGAGCCAATCCGTCGGCATCACGACCACGTTCGCCTTGGGGGAGAGGATGTCGGCGTCGGCCACCCCCGTGGACACGACGCCGTCGCCCTCCACATCGAGCGCGTCGTTGACCTCGAACGTGTAGTGGTCGAAGCGGACGCCTCCGATGACACGCACCCAGCGGCCGAACCCGATCTCCTCCCGGACGTACGCTCCGTTCCGAGCTTCCTGCACGGCGGCGTCCACCGTCGTCGAGAGCAGCTCGCGCGCCTT
>VGRE01000526.1 GCA_016875435.1 Deltaproteobacteria bacterium
CGGTGGTGGCCACCAGCAGGTCGGTCTCCCCCGCGGCGAAGGCCGCCATGGCCGCGCGGCGCTCGTCGGGCTTCTGCGCGCCGTGGGCGAGGCCCACCCGGAAGTCGCGGAACGGCCCCTCGGCCAGGCGCCGGGCCTCCTCCACCGCCGATCGCGCGGCCGTGCCCTCATCCCCCTGATCCACCATCGGGCAGATCACGTAGGCCTGGCGTCCCAGGCGCAACTCCGCGCGCACGTCCTCGTAGGCGTCCTCGCGCTCCTCCTCGCGCACCCAGCGCGTGGCGGTCTCCTGGCGCCCCGGAGGCCGCCCGCGGATCGCCGACACCCGCAGGTCGCCGTAGGCCGTGAGCGCCAGCGTACGCGGAATGGGCGTGGCCGTCATGTACAGCAGGTGCGCGGCGTCGGCGCCCGACCCCACGCGCTCGGCCAGCGCCTGGCGCTGCTCCACGCCGAAGCGGTGCTGTTCGTCCACCACCACCAGTCCCAGACGGTGGAACGTCACCCCGCCCACGAGCAGCGCCTGCGTGCCCACCACCACCTGCGCCGTGCCGGTGGCCACCGCCATCTCCCGCCGGTCGCGCTCGGCGCGCGGCACGTTGCCGGTGATGAGCACCGGCGCGATGCCCGCGGACGCGAGCAGGGCGTCGAGGGTGCGCAGGTGCTGCTCGGCCAGGGTCTCGGTGGGCACGAGGATCGCCGCCTGCGCCCCGGCCTCCACGGCCTGCGCGCAGGCCAGCGCCGCCACCACCGTCTTGCCCGCGCCCACCTCGCCCTGCAGCAGTCGGCGCATGGGCCGCTCCCGCCGGATGTCGCGCGACACCTGCCGCGCCACGCGCTCCTGCTCGGCCGTCAGCGTGAAGGGCAACCCCGCGCGCACGCGGTCGGTCACCTCGCCCGTGGGCTCCAGCGGAAGGGCGCGGCGCGCGAGCTCCTCGTGCCGACGCACGGCGATGAGCCCGAGCTGCAGCACCAGCAGCTCCTCGAACGCCAGTCGCCGGCGCGCCGTGCCCGGCTCGCGGGCCGTGCGCGGGAAGTGCATGGCGGCAAGCGCATCGGCCCGCGTGGGCAGCGACAGCCGGGCGCGCATCCACGACGGCAGGATCTCCGGCGCCGCCGGCAGGTAGGGCCGCGCGGCGTCCACCAGCTCGCGCAGGCGCCGTGCCGGCAGGGCCTCGGTGGCCGGGTACACAGGCACCAGCCCCTCGGTGTGAAGGCCCTCCGACGCCGCGCCGCCCAGCACCTCGTGGGCCTTCACGGTCACCTGGCGCTGCGGCTTGAGCGACACCTTGCCGCGGATCATCAACTCGTCACCCGGCGCAAGCACCCCCGCCAGGTCCTCCTGGTTGAACCACACCGCCGAGATCGTGCCCGAGTCGTCGTGCACCTTCGCGCGCACGATCCGCAGGCCCCGGCGGCGCGTGGGTACCACGGCGATCGAATCGAGCACCACCCGGATCGTGGCCTCCTCTCCATCGGCGAGGCCCGAGATCGGCCGCGCAGCGTCATACGACAGGTATCGGGCGGGCAGGTGATCGGCGAGGTCGCCGATGCTGCGGATGCCGATGGCCGCTGCGCGCTCCGCCGTGGCGGTGACCACGCCGGCCAGCTCATCCACGGGCGTCCCCCACCATGCCGCCCCCGGCCGATGGGCGCGCGC
>VGRE01000527.1 GCA_016875435.1 Deltaproteobacteria bacterium
CCGATGCCGACGCCGACGCCGATGCCGATGCCGATGCCGACGCCGACGCCGACGCCGACCCGGTCACCTACACGGGCGACGTGCGGTGCCGTTTCTGGATCGACAGCGGGCGCGAGGAGTACGACTTCGACGCCGAGGGCGAGTTCTCGCTCACCGTCCACACCGACGAGACCATCAGTGGCAGCGCGAACTGCGCCTACGATCGCTGGGACTTCGAGATGAGCGGCGGCCTCGAGGGCGAGGCCCGCAGCGAGACCATCGGCTTCATCTGGACCGGCCGCATCCGCGAGTGGGACACCGAGATCCCGGTCGACATGCACGGCACCGCCGACGGCTCGAGCCTCGCCGCCGAGGGTGGCAACCGCGGCGACTGGTACGAGATTGACGTGAGCTTCGAGGGGAAGACGAGGTAGGGGCTAGAACAGACCAGCCGACCGCTTCACCACCGCCGTGGCCCGCCCCTTGGCGAAGCGAAGGTCGATCTCGTCGCCCGCCTTCAGCGTCTTGGCGTCGACGACCGGGTGTCCCTCGTGCAGGGCGATCGCGTAGCCGCGGTCGAGCACCTTCAAGGGTGACAGGGCGTCGAGTTGGCGGCTGAGCGCGGCGAGGCGCTCGCGGCGGCGCTCCTGGCGGCGGGCGATCGCCGCGGCGAGGCGCTGGCCCAGCTCCACCTGGCGCTGCCGGTACCGCTCCACGCGCTGGCGGGGGTGTTGCAGGCGAACCCGGACGAGCCGGTCGCGCAAGACGCGCACGCGACGCTGCATCGCGGACACCAGCCGCTCGTGCCGCTCGTCCACCCACACCGAGAGCGCGTCGCGCTCCGGGGTGACGATCTCCGCGGCGTTGGACGGGGTGGCGGCGCGCACGTCGGCAGCGAAGTCGCAGAGGGTCACGTCGACCTCGTGGCCCACGCACGACACGGTGGGGATGCCCGAGGCTGCCACGGCGCGCACCACGATCTCCTCGTTGAAGCAGAAGAGATCTTCTGCCGAGCCACCGCCGCGGCCCACGAGGATGACGTCGACCCTCGCGTGCGCGTTGAGCAGCTTCACCGCCGCCGCGATCTCCTGCGCCGCGCCGTCGCCCTGCACGCGGCAGGGGGCGAGGTACACGGGCAGCCCCGGCCAGCGGCCGTGCATCACGCGAAGGATGTCGTGCAGCGCCGCGCCGGTGGGGCTCGTCACCACGCCCACGGCGCGGGGGTACTGCGGGAGCGGGCGTTTCCTCGCCGGGTCGAACAGGCCCTCGGCGGTGAGCTTCTGGCGTAGTTCCTCGAGCTTCCGCGCCAGCTCCCCGGCGCCGGTGTACTCCAGCCGCCGCACCTTCAGCGAGAAGCTCCCGCGGGGCGCGTACACGTCGATGCCGCCGCGCAGGAGCACCACGTCGCCATCCTTCGGCCGCTTCCGCACGCTGCGGTTGGCCCCGGCAAACATCGCGCAGTTGAGCACCGCGTCGTCGTCCTGGTCTTTCAGCGAGAAGTACCAGTGACCGCTCGCGGCCACCTTGAAGCCGCCGATCTCGCCCTCCACCCACACGTCCTCGAACTCGCCGCTCAGCACGTCGTTGATCTCGCCCACCAGCCCGGCAACGGTGTATTTCTCAGCTTCCACGGGGCCCACCCAGCACCACCACGCTGTAACCGACGGCGG
>VGRE01000528.1 GCA_016875435.1 Deltaproteobacteria bacterium
CCGCAGTTGTCGGCCAGCACGTCGGCGAGGGGGACGATCTCGCCCTCCCCGTCGTCGCCGAGCCCGGACACCACGAGGCAGGGGACGCGGGGGCTCATCGCGCACCCCCCGCCACGCGGGCGGCGACGAACGCGCCCCACGAGTCCGCGTCACGCGGATCGGCGTTGACGCGGACGAAGTGCGCCCCCGGCACCGCGCCGCCGCTCCACTGCATTGACTGCCACGGCTCGAGAGCGAGCAGGGCCGCACGGAAGCCGGTAGACGCGGCGTGCTGGGACACCACCTCGGCGACGGTGAGGAGCAGGTACTCCGCCCCGTCGTCGTCGTCCCACCACATGATCACGCAGGGAACACGGGCGGGGCTCATCGCGCACCCCCAGCAGCGCCCCGCACGCGGCGATCGATTTCTGCCAGCACCGCCGGGGGGTAGCCCTCGGGGTGGTAGCCCCGCTCCTCTTCCTCGCCGGTGTAGATGTCCATCCCGCCTCGGGCGATCCACCAGTCGTGCTCGTGAAAGGCACCGACCTGGCCCACGGACGCCCCGTCTACACCGTAGACGCCCTCGGAGCGGAGGTAGGCCACGGTGGCCTCGACCAGGTCGTCGTCGGGATCGGGCGACCACGCGCCCTCGACCCCCGCGGCCTCGGCCGCGCGCCGCTCGCTGTCGTCCCCGGAGGCGCAGGACCAGCGGTCACCGCCGGGCCCGATCCAGCCGCGGTCGGCGTAGTCGCACTCTTCCGCGCTCTCAGGCGTGACGGTGCTGTAGGTGTGCAGGATGCGGGGGCTCACCGCCGCACCCGGTCTAGCGCGGCGCGAGCGCGAGCCCTCCCGGATCGGTATCCACGGGCCGACCGGCCGCGCGCCGAGGTTGTAGTCGTCGCTCGCGGCGGCGGCCGTAGCTGCCACCTTCGCTGCGCGTTCGGTCGCGTACCCGCCGTCGTAGGCGACTCGGTTGCAGCCTTCGGGGGTCACGTCGTACCACCACTGGCCCTCACTGTTGACGCCGACGACGGCGTAGACCGCATCGTCGCCCGAGAGGAGGGCGCGGATCGCGCGGGTGCCGGGGCGGGCGGTTTTCTGCACGGTGAACATGGGGGCTCCAGTGGTGAGGGGTGAGGGGTGAGGGCGGCGGCCGGGCTGCAACGGCTCCCCCGGCTCGCCGCACGCGGGACACGCCAGCGGCCCGTCGTAGCGGTGGCCGCAGGCGATACAGCAGCGGGTCATGCGGTGACCGGGGCGTTCATGCAGTTGCCGTCGATATCCTCGACGCGACCATCGGCGCAGACAAAGGCCTCGACGGTCGGGCGTCGCCGCCCGTGGTATCGGTGGCATACCTGCCAGTCGTTGTCGTTGCGTTCGGCGGTCCATCGGCCCGCACATAGACGCGGGAACATGGCGGCCACGATCATGATGGCTTGCTCGCGCTGCATGGTGTGCTCCGTGGTGGTGTCGGTGTTCATGGTGTGCTCCGTGGTGCGCCGGGCTGCTTGATTGCCTCCCGACACATTCTTTGTACTACGGTGTAAGACGCCTGAGAAGGGGGGTGGCGTGAGCCTTTACACTTCCTTGACAAGTGGCGGCTACTTCGCCGCCAGGGCCTCGGCCTGCGCGTCGATCCCGCCGGCGGCGTAGAGGTACT
>VGRE01000529.1 GCA_016875435.1 Deltaproteobacteria bacterium
TCGTCTACTGGGACAGCGGCACGCTGCCGCCCCCTCCGTCCGACGTCGCCCCGACCCAGGGTGCGGATTGGTTGGCGGCGTGCACGGCAGACCCGAGCGCGATCCCGTGCGTCGACCCGCACGAGGATCCGCGCCGCCAGCCCGCCGCCATCGCCCAGAAGGATGCGCTGTTCCGACCCGGCGGGCGGGTGGTCGACCCCTGTGAGGGCCAGCCGTGCCGGGCGGTCCCGCGCTCGCAGCTGTGAACGTCCGGCGCGGGGTGGCCTGGTACCTGGTCGCTCAAGCGGCGGTGGGCCTGGCGCTGTGGGCGGCGGCGGCCGCCTCCGACACCGTGCACGGATGGTTCGCCCTGGTCGAGGACCGGCCAGAGGTGACCGCTGCGTTCTTCTTCGCCGACCTCGTCATCGTGGCGGGTTCGCTCGCCGGCGCCTACGCCCTGCGCGCCGACCGCGAATGGGCGCTGCCCGTGGTGGCCTTCACCGCCGGCGCGGTGGTGTACCCGACGACCTACCTCCTCGGCTGGTCGGTGCTGACCGACGGTGGCGGCTCGGCTGCGCTGGCCGTGATGCTCGCCCCAGCAACCCTGTCGTGCTGGGTGACCTGGCTGGTGTGGCGGGCCCGGGTCGTCGACCGGCCGGCTCAGGCCGCCGCCAGCCGCCGGTCGTAGTCGTCGGCCAGCACCGACCCGGCGACGTCCCCGTCGCCGCGTGGGGCGCGGTCGCCTCGGCCAAGATCGTCTCCCCGAGCAGCCGACCGTCGAGCAGGGCGTCGTAGACGGCGGCCACGCCGCGGGCGCTGGCGTGCACGTTCGTGCCCGGCAGCTCGGCCGCGCGCCAGGCCCGGGTGTCGACCACCCCGAACCCCGAGAGCCCCGCAGGGTTGAGGTAGGCGTTGCGACGCATCAGGTCCAAGCCCTCGGCGCCGGCCGGCTCCCCCAGGGGCGTCCCGGCCTCGGCCCAACCCAACGGCGCCACTCGGGCGTCGAGCGGCTCGGGCAGACCGAGGTGCACGTCGGCGCCCAGCGGTCCTACCACCTCGTCCCGCAGGAGGGTGCCGGCGCTGGCGCCCGTCGCCCGGCGCAGCACCTCGCCGCACAGCACGCCGAAGGTGTTCACGTGGTACCCGTGGGCGGTGCCCGGCTCCCACCACGGCTCCTGGGCGGCGAGCGCGTCGGCCATCACCGCGCGGTCGAACATGGCGCCGGGTGGCAGGCGGCGGCGCACGGCCGGCAATCCCGCCTGGTGCGCAAGCACCTGGCGCAGCGTGACGTCTTCCTTGCCGGCCGCTGCGAAGGCGGGCCACACCGCCGCCACCGGGCGGTCGGGGTCGAGCAGCCCGCCCTCCACCTGACGCCAGACCACCACCGCGGCGAAGGCCTTGCCAACCGAGAACACGTTGACGAGCGTGTCCGGCGCCCACTGGCGCCCCGAGGCGGGATCGGCGACGCCGCCCCACAGGTCGGCCACCCGCGTCCCGTCCACCCACACGCTGAGCGCCGCGCCGGTCTCCCCGCGCTCGGTGAGGTTGGCCTGGAACGCGTCGGCCACCGGAGCGAAGCGGCGATCCCAGGTGCCCTGGACGGTCAGCCCGGATCCGTGGCCAGCCCCCGCATCCACGTCGGCGACGGTACCTGGAAG
>VGRE01000530.1 GCA_016875435.1 Deltaproteobacteria bacterium
CGGCACCGCGGCCGCCCCTGCCGCCACCCCGGGCGCCGAGCCTGCGCCCTCGACGGCGGTGGTGGCAACCGCGCCCGCCGAGCGCAAGACGCGCACCATCACCGTGGCCGCCGACGTCATTGGGCTGCCCGTGCTCGTCGACGGTCAGAGGAAGGGCGTCACGCCCCTGAAAAACCTCACGCTCAGTCACGGCTTTCACAACGTCCAGGTCGACACGGCGGCCTACAACGCCGACATCAACGCCAACACAGCGGGCACGCTACGCTACAGCAGCGCCCTCAAGAGGTGGGAGTGGATCCAATGATTCCACTCGTGTCACGCGCCATGGCTGAGTGTCCCCCCGTGGCCGGCCCGCTCGAGGCCGCCGCCGCCGGGCTCGGCCTGGTGGCCGTCACCAGCGGCGTGTCCTACATCGTCTTCTAGGTGCCGTAGCTCCACACGCGCAGGCGGAAGTCCTCGGCCAGGGCCACGATCGCGCGGTCGGGCACCTCTTCCCAGCGATCCTCGTCGCCGATCCGCTCGCTCGCCACGAGGAGGTGGTTCACCCGCTCGTGCGGCCGGGCGTCGAGCAGGCAGGGCTTCTCGCGCTCCGCGCAAGTCTCGCTGTCGCGACATCGAGATTTCTGCGTGGCGAAGTACAGCTCACGCCCATCGCGATGGGCAACGAAAGCGCGTCCGTTCGTGAGAAGGAAGTTCACCACTGGGCGCTGGGCCCCGGACTCGGCGGACCAGCGGTGCAGGCTCTCCATCGCGCTGACGATCGCCCCCGCGAGGGGTTCGATCATCGTTGGCGAGCGTCCCTCGGGGTCGATGCCCGCGTCGGCGAGACGACCGAGCAGGAAGAAGAACAGGAGCTCCGTGTCGGTGCTGCCCAGCCGGCGTGACAGCAGGTCGGCCGGCGTGGCCTCGCGCATGCGCCCCTCGATGCGGTCGAAATCGAACACCGTCCCGTTGTGGGCGAAGATCCAGCGGCCGTTGCGAAAGGGGTGGGTGTTGAGCGGGCCCACCTCGCCCACCGTCGCCCGCCGCACGTGGGCCACGAGCGTGTGGCTAGCGAGCTGGTCGGCGGCGCGGCGGAAACTCTCGCACTCCGCCGCCGCCGTCTCGCTCTTGATCACGTAGGCATCGCCCGACTGGAAGTAGCCGATGCCCCAGCCGTGGGGGTGCTCGCGCGCCTGCTCCGCCACCGAGTTGTGGGCGGCGATGAGCGACCGGTGGGCACGGGAGACCACTGCCGACCGGAAGCCGAAGAGCCTGCACATGCGAGGCGCAGTCTATCCCCGGGTGATAGCAGCCGGCCGCAGGAGGCGTCCCCTGTTCGACCTTGGCCTCGGCGAGATCCTGCTGATCGGGGTGGTGATCCTCGTCTTCGTGGGCCCGGATCGCATCCCCGAGCTGATGTCGGTGGCCGGCCGCTACTACGCCAAGCTGCGGCGCCTCAGCGACGACCTCCGCCGTGCCTTCAACGCCGAGGTCGCCCGCGTGGAGGCCGACAAGCGCCGTGACGAGCTCGAGGGGCGGCGCAAGGACGCCGAGGCCAAGCTTGCAGCCCAGCGCGCGGAGCGCGAGGCCAACGCGCGGGCCGCCGCCGAGCAGGAGAGCGCCAACCCGTCGCGACCGATGCCCGAGG
>VGRE01000531.1 GCA_016875435.1 Deltaproteobacteria bacterium
CCCGGGCCGGCGTAGCGATCGCAGGCGCCGGCTCCATCGCACAGGCCGTTCAGGCCGCAAGCGGGGGCGCCATCGTCCGCACAGTCTCCCCGCGGGTCGAGGTTGGCTTGCACGTCGGCGCAGGTCCCGTCGCTGCCCCCGGTCGCCGCTCGCGAGCACGCCAGGCACGTGGAGTCACAGGCGGATTCGCAGCACACGCCGTCCACGCAGAAGCCCGACTTGCACGTCGCCAGGGACGTGCAGGCTGCCCCGACGTCGTCCAGTTCGAGGAGCTCCGCGGTCGCGAGCGTGGCCGCTTCGCCTTCCCCGCCGGCGAGGAGAACGCGTCCATCGAGCAGGAGGGTGCCGGTGTGCTGATAGCGAGGATCGGCAAGGTCCGAGAGCGGAGCCCACTCACCCGACTCCGGCCGGAAGACCTCGGTCGTTCCGCGGACGCTCGTCGCGACCCCCGCAGCGTCCAGCGCGGCGCCCCCGGCCGCGACCGCCGAGCCGTTCCCCGTGGGGGTGAGGGTGGCGTACGCGCGGCTCTCGGCGAGCGAGCCCGTGCGGCTCCAGGTGCGGGTCGTCGAGTCGTACAGCTCCGCGGTCCTCGAGGTGCTGGCTCCGACGGCTGGCTGCCCGCCCGCGACGAGCACAGCGGTCGGCGAGAGGATCGCCGTCGCAAAGGCGTGCCGCGCCTCGTTCAGCGAGCCGGTACGGCTCCACGTCGCCGCCGACCCGAACTCCTCGCAGCTGGTCAGGTCGAGGACCCCCTTCGTGGAGATGCCACCCACCGCCAGGAGCTGTCCGAGCGAGAGGAGCACGAGCGCATGCTCGCTGCGTGCAGAGGACATCTGCTGGGCCCTCGACCACCTGCCGGTCGTGGCGTCGAAGAACTCCGTGGAGCGCAGGGTGTTCCCGTCGACGTCCGTGCCTCCGGAGACGAGGGCGTCGCCGGACGGGCGGACCGCGAGACCAGCGTCACGGCGTGCATCCCCGAGCGTTCCTGCTGCCGTGAACTGTCCCGTCGTCGGGTCCCACCGCTCTGCGGGGGCGAGAGCGGGCGTCGCGTTGGACCCACCCGCTATCAGCACCGTCCCGTCCCCCAGGCGGACTGCCGCGTGGTGCGAGCGAGCGACGCTCAGGCTTCCGGTTGCGGCGAACGTGTCCGTTGCGGGGTCGAACAGCTCGGCGGAGGTGTGATGGGTGACGGCGCCACCCGCGGCGGACCGCTCGCCCCCGACGACGAGGACGCGCCCGTCGGAAAGGAGCGTTGCGGTGTGCGCCCGTCGCGGGACGGTCATCGCCGACGTCGCGGTCGTCCACGTCGGATCCAGGACGGCGGGGTAGTCGACCCGGACGCCGGGGCGAGACCAGGAGATCCGCACGAGGCATTCGGTCGCTCCGGGCGGAGTCGGGTGGCGATTCCAGGGAGGAAGCGGGCTCGCGTCGAACGCGCAGCCCTCGACGTTCACTCGTGCAGCGACGACGCGCCCCGTTCGTTCGATGAGGTAGGGTGCCTGCATCCGGACCCTGGGCGTGCCGGTCGCATCCACGACCTCGAGGACGTGGCTCACCAGCCTGAGTCCTCCCGCGGAGGCGACGTCGATGCGATAGGCGACCTCCTCGCGGGCGGGTCGCG
>VGRE01000532.1 GCA_016875435.1 Deltaproteobacteria bacterium
CTCGTTGTCGGCGCCGAGGTCGTTGTCGATGTTGCAGGCAAGCAGGAGGAGGAGCGGCGAGTAGCGCATGGGTCGAGCCTCGGGCGGCAGTGTATACGCTGCCCGGCGGCTCGGCGTGACGGCGCTCAGATGCCGGCGAGCAGCATCGACTCGTGGACGCCCGCGCTGCAAAGCGCCGATGCGGGGATGGTGGGCACCCACGCCCACAGGATGCGCGGGTGACGCCCCACGACACCGCCGAGAGCAGGGAGCTTGCCGCCCCACCGTCTCGGTGCCGTGGTAGCTCAACAGCGCCATCGTGATCACGCCCATCGACTTCTGGGCGTCGTTAGTGCCGTGCGAGAGCGTCATGAAGCCGCTCGACACCAGCTGGAATCTACGGGAAATCACGTTGATCCGCGTCGGCGGGATGCGACGGACGGCCCAGGTGACGCCGATCATCGACACGAGGGCGGCGCCGAAGCCGCCGATGGGACTCAGCACCAGCGCCGGGCGGCGGCGTCGTCGGCCTTGGCGGCCCCGTCGAGGTAGTCGAAGAACTTCCCCTCCTCGGGGAGCAGGAACTTGATGAGCACCCGGAGCGCATTCAAAGGGAACCCGGGGTGGCGCCGCCCCGCACCGGGCGCGCGGCCGGAGGGCTACGCGCCGGCTCCACCTTTCGTGAAACTCGCGAAAAAGGCAGCGAGTTCCGTCTCGGGACGGCTCGTCGGGAGCGGCACCCACTCCGGCGGGAAGTAGGCCTGGAAGGCGTGTTGCTGGAAGCGGCGACACACGAGCACCACCGCCCCCCGGTCCGTGGGGCCGCGCACCACGCGACCGGCTGCCTGCACCACGCGGGTCATGCCAAGGTGGATCGAGGCGAGGCCGAAGCCGTCGGAGAAGCGCCGCTCGTAGTAGTCCTGCAGCAGTGACTGTTCGAGGCCCGGCGGCGGCAGGGCGGGGCCGACGACGATCGCGGCGTCGAGCGCCCCGGCGGGCAGGTCGATCGACTCGGCGAGGGCGCCCCCCACCACGGCGCACAGCACCTTGTCGCGACCCTTCATGCTCGCCGCGAGATCGGCGCGATCGGCGTGGCTCATGTCGCGACGTTGCACGATCCGGTCGCGACCGGCCAGTTTCGCCTGAGACAGCAGAGCATCCATCTGCTCGAAGCTGCCGAAGAACAGCGCCACGTTGCCGGGGACGGCGGCCACGCAGTCATCGAGCAGGGCGGCGATGCGCCCCGCCTCGGCCGCTCGATCGCGGTAGGCGGTGGACACCGACCTCGCGATGATCGTCGCGCGGTTATGGGCGGGAAAGCCGGACGGCAGGCGAAGCGAGGCGAAGCGTGACTCCTCGATGCCGCAGCGGTCGCGCCAGAACCAGGGGGGCTCGAGGGTGGCCGACATCGCCACCAGCGCGGCCACGGCCTCGATCCTCGGCGCGAGCAGGAACGACGGGTCGCGACAGAAGAGTACGCGCGCGTGGCCGTCGTGCAGCACCACCACCTCTTCGCCATCGCGATCCGCGTAGGTGGCGAAGCGCTGCACGGCGCGGGCCAGATCGAACCACGGGTCGCCCTCCACCGGGCGCCCGAGGCGGGCATGCGCCACCGCGATCTCGTCGATGTTGGCGAGCAG
>VGRE01000533.1 GCA_016875435.1 Deltaproteobacteria bacterium
CTGGGCTGGTTCTGGGGGCTGCCCCGCGCGCCCGGAGTGCACGCCCTCAAGTACGAGCAGCGCGTCTTCGGCACGCAGGCCGGCAGGCCGGCGCCGGCGCCGACGCCCGCGTTCGAGCCGCCCGCCGCGGCCTCGCGGCCGTTGAGGGCGGACACCCTGGCCGCGCTCGACGCGCGGATCGCCGCCGGGATGCGGGAGGCCCCCGAGCGTGTCCTCGCCGCCGAGGACGAGCGCCCCACGCCGTGGTTCGAGCACGCGCTCGTGCCCGCGCTGGCCGCCCGTTTCGGCGGGGCGCCCTATCTCGGGTTCGGCAATCTGCCCAACGCGGGGCACCTCGTCGAGGCACCCGCCGGGCAGATCGTCGAGGTCGAGCTGCGACTCTCGGGGCGGCACCTCGAGACGCGCTCGCCGGGGCCGCTGCCCGAGCAGGTCCGACCCCTCTTCGAGCGGGTCGCGGAGGCCGACCGGCTGGGCCTGCGCGCCGCCCTCACGCGGGATGCGCGCCTGCTGGCCGCGGCCATGGCGGCGCTCCCCCATGCGCTCACCGACGCCGCGCGCGGGGCGCTGGTGATGGCGGCCATGCAGCCATTCGACCCGCAGGGCGCGCCCGAGCCGCCCGCCACCGCAGGAGCCCCATGAGACTCGGAGTCTGCGCCCAGGTCCTCTTCGATCTGCCGCTGCGGGATGCCCTCGCCGCGGCCCGCCGCCTCGGCTTCGAGGCCATCGAGCTGCCCGTGCACCGCGGCAATCCCTTCGTGGATCTCGACGCCTGCCTGGCCGGCGACTGGCGGGCGCTCGCGTCGCAGATCCGCGAGGCCGGGCTGACGATCTCCGCCCTGAGCGTGCACCAGGAGGGCCAGCTCTTGCTGGGACCCCACCCCGACCCCTCGGCCGCGGCCGAGCGCTCGGCCTTCGCCGCCCGGCGCATGATCGACGCCGCCGCGCTGGCCGCCCGGCTCGAGGTGCCCACCGTCTGCGGCTTCACGGGTTGCGCCGATTGGACCCGCTTCTTCCCCTGGCCCGATCCCGCGGGTTTCGCCCGGGAAGAGGGCCCGCTGCGCGAGAAGCTCCTGCCCGTGCTCGACGCCTACGCGGCGCTCGGCGTGCGGTTCGCCCACGAGTGCCACCCCTTCCAGTTCGCCTACGACCTCGAGACCGCCGAGCGCGCCGTCGCGCTGGTCGAGGGCCACCCGGCGTTCGCGTTCAACCTCGATCCGGCCAACCTGGCCTTCGCCGAGATCGACCCCTGCGCCTTCCTCGAGGTGCTCGGCGACCGCGTCGTGCACGTGCACGCCAAGGACGCCGAGCGCGTGGCGCACCGCCGCGGACGCTCGGGTACCCTGGCCCAGGGCCCGTGGGACCGCCCCGGCCGCGGCTTCCGCTTTCGCGTGCCCGGCTGGGGCGACCTCGACTGGCGCCGCATCATCACCGGCCTCCAGATGGCCGGCTACACCGGCGTCCTGGCGGTGGAGCACGAGGATCCCACCATGAGCCGGCGCGAAGGGCTCGTGCAGGCCGTGCGCCACCTCTCGCCCCTGCTGCTGCGCGAGCCCCCGTCGGAGCGGTTCTGGTGAGCGCGCCGTCCGAGGGGATTGCGAC
>VGRE01000534.1 GCA_016875435.1 Deltaproteobacteria bacterium
ACGGACTCGGGCGCGCCGACGGACTCCGCAGCTGCCGCGTCCGACGAGCCTGGCAAGGCGGTGCAGCCGGAAGGATGTGGTTGCGCGACACCCTCGGCAGCCGCCCTTCCGGTCGCATCGATCGGGTTAGTTTGCCTGCATGCTGCTGCTGGCCGCGTGCGCCATCTTCTCGCCCCCGGACGAAGACGATGACGACGACTGCATCGGCGACGAACCCGACGAAGCCGATCGGCGCTGGGAGGGCGAAACCGCGCCGAGCGTCATCGTCGAAGACTTCATGGACGGCGGCCGGGTCTCCGACGCGAGCATCGAGTTCTGGTACGACGTCTACCCGTCCGGTTCACGCGCGGCGGGGGCACGATGGCGGCGAGGCGCTGCACGAGTTTCAGGGGTGAGGGGAGGAAGTCTCGACGTCCATCGCCCGGGGCGTATCTCGACGGTTCCGTCTTCGAGGCGCGAGAGGCGCTCCCGGCGGAGCGGTGGGCGCAGCAGGTACTGGCGCAGCCGTTCCAGCGCTTCGCGTCCCGCGGCCGCGAGCCCGACGCCTGCGTGCAGGTGGTACCCCTCGTGCGCCGCGCTTCGCGCCGGCAGATTCGGCTCGGGCGTGCCGCCGCTGTCGACGGTGGGGCTGGGAGCCACGCGGGCGAGGAGAAGGGGGGAGAAAATCGGGGCCTCTGGCGCCCCGTGGCGCCTCAGATGCGGGCCCCACGGCGATATGGTAAGACTGGCCGATGCGCCACGCCCTGTTCGCCCTGTTCGTCGTCGGCTGTGACGCTGATCTCGCGGAGCCGGACCCCAAGGACAGCGGCGTGGTCGACGATGGCGATGACGACGGCGATCGCTTCACCACCGAGGACGGTGACTGCGACGACAACGACGAGGGAGTCCACCCGGGCGCGGTCGAGGCCTGTGACGGTATCGACAACGACTGCGACGGCCTCGTTGACGAGGATGACGCCGTGGACGCCGCCACCTGGTACATCGACTACGACTCGGACGGGTACGGGGGCACGGCCTACACCGCCGTCGCGTGCGACCAGCCGTCCGGCTACGTCGACAACGCCGACGACTGCGACGACACCGAGACCGCGGTGAACCCCGCCTCCGCGGAGGTCTGCAACGACGTCGACGACGACTGCGACGGCCTGGTCGATGACGACGACGGCTCGCTCGACGCCAGCACGGCCGAGACCTGGTACCTCGACGCCGATGGCGACGGCTTCGGCGACGCGAGCGCCACGCGGAACGCCTGCGACACGGCGCCCACCGGCTACGTGGCCGACGACACCGACTGCGACGACACAAGCGCGGATGCCTACCCTGGCCACCCCGAGACCTGTGACACCCTCGACAACGATTGCGACGGCGAGGTGGACGAGGGGGTGACGACCACCTACCACGAGGACCGCGACGGCGACGGCTACGGCAGCGACGCCGTGTCGGAGGCGGCCTGCGCCGAGCCCACCGGCTACGCGCCGCTCGGTGGCGATTGCGACGACGAGGATGCCGCCTACAACCCCGGCGCGAGCGAGTCCTGCTCCGAGGCCATCGACTACAACTGCGACGGGTCCGTCGCCTACGCCGACGCTGATGGCGAC
>VGRE01000535.1 GCA_016875435.1 Deltaproteobacteria bacterium
TGGATGCGGCTTCTGGATCATCACCTCAGCTGGTGCGGCCGTCGGCCGCCGACCGGCGTCGCAGGGTCCGGCCACTCGGCATGATCTCCCTTGCACTAACGGCAGAAACCGCCTGACACTCCGGTACAGCCGCTGCCGCCCGGATGTCCACGATCATCCGGGCGAGCAGGAGCAGATCGTCCACCTTGAACGGGCACCGTCCCGCAGCCATGCGGACGAAGGCATCGACCGGTCCCGCGTCGGTCCAGGCCACCGGCAGGGAGAGCAGCTGTGCTGCCTCGTCGACGAAGAGCACCCGGTCCTCGCCCCACGTCTGGCGGAGCCCGACGAGGAGGAACGCTCGACCGGACCAGGGATGGAACGGGTGGGTCACCCGGACGGTCGGTGCTTCAGCGTCGGGATCAGGCGTGGTCGACGGCCTGGGCGAAGGGGCTGCGGCTGTCCATCTCCGCGCTGGTCAGCGGCCGCAGCTCCTCGAGCTGCTCGGGGGGCAGCAGGTGCGCCTCGTCGAGGACGAGCACCACCCGCCGCCGGCGCTCGGACTCCTCGGCCGCCAGCAGCGCCGCCGCCTGGGCCATCACCTCGGCCCTGAGGAAGCGCGGCGCGGCGCCCAGGGCGCGCACGACGGTCACGTAGAGGCCGCGGGCGCCGAACGCGGGGTCGGCGACGTCGATGACCTGGTGCGCGGTCGGGTCGAGGCCCGCGGTCGCGGCCCGCAGGGCGACGGTCTTGCCGGTGCCGACCTCGCCCGTGACGACCCCCAGCAGCGACTCCGCGACGCAGAGGCGGACCCGCGCCACCGCCTCGTCGTGGCTGGGGCGCCCGAACAGGTCGGCCGCGGCGATGGCCTTGCCGAAGGGCGTGGCGGCGAGGCCGAAGTGCGCCGCCCAGGGCGCGCGGGCGCCCGCGCTCACCGCTCCTCCTCGGCGCTGAGCAGGTAGCGGTAGGTCAGGGGCCCGAGGGCCTCGGCATCATGGGCCTCCTCGACCAGGCCCAGGTAGTCGACCCCGGTGCGCCCCGGCGCCGGCGGCGCCGCCTGGGGCACCGCCCGGTGGACGTGGCGGCCGATCACGAACGGCACCGCGGGGCCGAAGCTGCGCCGCCCGTGCCACACCTCCACGCGCGAGAGGTCCTCGGGGTCGAAGCGCAGCTCGACGCGCCGCCCCACCAGGGCGGGCTCCACGCTGTGGCGGTTGCCCGCGAGCGACACCGTCGCGGTCCGCGCCACCACCCGGGCCGCCGACCAGCGGAACGCCTCGCGCAGGAGGTCCGGGTCGGGGTACCGGAAGGGGCCGCCGGCGGCGAAGCGGGAGAGCGGCGTGGTCCCCGTCTCCGCGTGCAGGCGCGTGTTGGCGACCCGCTCCGCCCACGCGGCGAACCGCTCGTTGAGCGCCTCGAAGGTCTCGATGCCCGCGTGGGTCGCCTCGGCCAGGGAGGCGTCGCGGATGAAGCGGTTGAGCCTCTCCTGCTTGCCCCTCCCTGGGGGGAGTAGGGCCGGGAGTGGATGAGGCGGATGCCCAGCACCGCGCAGGCGCGCTCGAGCTCGGCGTTGGCGAAGGGCGCCCCGTTGTCG
>VGRE01000536.1 GCA_016875435.1 Deltaproteobacteria bacterium
GGAGCACGAGGACAGTCAAGGCCTGGACGGCACCAACCCAGCGCGGCATGGACCGAACGTAGCCCGCGCGGCAGGGATCGCCCGGCAGCGCTACATTCGCGACGCTTGCGCCTCGCCCGCCACGCTCTTGCCCGCCCGGTGCTCGCCCGCGCCGGTGCTGCCGCCCTCGGCCACGTCGCCATCGGCGCCCTCGCCACCTGGCCGATGCTGGAGGCGCCCGCCACCCGCCTCGTTGGCCATCAAAACGTCGACGTGTGGAACCACGCGTGGGGCGCGTGGTGGTTCCTCGAGAGCGCCTCGCGGGGGGTGTTTCCCCTCTACACGCGGCTGCTCGGCGCGCCCGAGGGCGGCTATCTCTGGTACATCGACCCTCTGGGGGCTGCATTCTCGATGCCGCTGGTGGCGGCGTTCGGCGTGGTGGTGGCGTGGAATGTGCTGGTGTACGCCTACGTGATCCTGGCCTCGGTGGGCGGGCGCTCGCTCGCGCTGGCCCTCGGTGCCAGCCCAGCCTCGTCCTGGTTCGCCGCCCTCGCGGTGGCCATCTCTCCGTACCTGTTGAGCGAGATCCACAATGGCATCTCGGAGGCCGTGGGCGTGGGGTGGTCGGCGCTCTCGCTGGGTGCGCTCGCCCGTGCCACCCGCGAGGGCGCGCCGCTCCGCGAGTGGGCCTGGGTGGGCCTCTGGGGCGGGCTCACCGCCTTGGGCACGGTGTACTACGCCATCGGCCTCGCTCTCGCCGCGCTGCCGATCGTCCTCCTCGCCCTCGTTCGCCGCGTGCGCGCCAGCGCGCCCGGGGTGATTCTCGGTGCCACGGTGGCGGCGGCGATCGCCCTGCCGGCCTTCCTTCTCGTCCGCACCACGGTCATCGACCCGTCGCAGGCGCTGATCGGTCGGCCCGACGCGCCGCTCTCCAACCCGCTGATCCTCGCCATCTTGCGCCACAACGCGGTGGATCCCCGCAGCTTCTTCCTGCCCGGCAACTTCCAGTCGGTCGACCTCACGCCGCGCGGCGAGTGGTTCCTGCACACGTCGTACATCGGCTACGTGGCGCTGGCGCTTGCGCTCTGGTCGCGCCGCTGGACGTGGTTGATCGCCGCGTTGCTGCCGCTGGTGTTTAGCCTCGGCCCGTTCCTGTTCCACGACGGCGACTGGGTGAAATCAGGCCCGAAGCTGGTGGGTTTGCCCTACCGTGTCCTTTATGCCGTCCTGCCCAGCAGCGCGCTCGGGCACCCCCAGCGCACTGGCTTCCCCGGGCTGGCGGTGCTCTACGCCATGGCCGCCGTGGGTCTCGCCCGCGCGCCGGGTTGGTTCACGGGCGCGGCGGTGGCGGGCATGGCGGTGGAGTTCCTTCGCTTTAGTCCCGCGCAGTGGCCGATCGCGCGCACCGAGGCCTTCGACGACGCGGCCGCTGCCTACATCCGAGAGCGGGTGGCCAGCGAGCCGGCGCGGGCCGGCATCGTGCTCGACCTTCCCGGCGACGTGTTCGGCAGCGGCATGGCGACGAGTCGTTACCTCCTGTTGCAAACCACGCATGGCCAGCCCTTGCCCTACACGCCTGACGTGCGTGTATCA
>VGRE01000537.1 GCA_016875435.1 Deltaproteobacteria bacterium
TCCCGCCGCACCGACCACCGCCAGAGCCCGTCGTGTATGCGCGTCACCTCCACCCCGCCAACGCTAGACGCACCGGGGGAGCAGGTCACGCCGGGGCGTGCGCGAACATCTGCCCATGGGTCGCACGGCACGCTGGCTGGGCATGGAGATGGTCACGTGGCTGATCGCCGGCGGCGTGCTGGTGGTCGTGCTGGCGCTGTTCGCCCCCGCCGTGGTCGCCGTTGTGGTGGGCGGGGCCGCCACCCTCGCGCTGGCCATCGGCAGCTGGTCGCGCCGCAGCCGCGACGGCCTCGCACGGCGGCGCGGGCTCGGCGCGGCCGATCGGATGAGCGGCGAGGAGTTCGAGGACTGGCTGGCGATCCTCTTCCGCGCGGCGGGCTGGCGCGTGCGCCACACCCGGGCGACCGGCGACTTCGGCGCCGACCTCGTGCTGGGGCACGGCGCCGTGGACGAGGTGGTGGTGCAGGCCAAGCGGCAGGCGCGGCCGGTGGGCGTGGCAGCCGTGCAGCAGGCCGCGGCGGCGCGGCTGCACTACGGAACCGACCAGGCGGTGGTGGTGACCAACAGCACCTTCACGCCCGCGGCCCTCGAGCTGGCCGCCAGCACCGGGGTGATCCTCTGGGACCGCGAGGACATCTCGCGCGAGCTTCTCTCCCCCGGCGGCCGGCGCTCGTCCGGCGTGGCGGCCTGAGCGATGGGCCGCATGCGGCGCAAGGGCGACCTGCCGACGAAGACCTGCGCCATGTGCGGCCGCCCGTTCGCCTGGCGCAAGAAGTGGGCCGACAGCTGGGACGAGGTGCGCTACTGCTCCGAGCGCTGCCGCCCGAACCGTGCGCGCGGCGCGGACGGCGCCGGCGCGGCGGCGGATGCGAAGGATTAGGGGAGGAATAAGTTCGCGCCCGGGGAGGTAAAACCTTGACAGTTCCCCTTGCATCGTTGTCCAGCGTCTGCATTACTGCGTGAACCGTTTGGGACGACCCCGAGGAGATGTGATGACCGCGATTACCGACGAGACCACGGCACCCGCCACGGCGCTCGAGCGCATGCGCCAGCGCGCCGTCTCGGACTACCTCGCGGTATCGCGCGGAGCCGGGGTGTTCTCGAGCATGGACGACTACCTCGCCGCCGAGGAGCGCGCATGGGACCGCCTTCAGGCGGCAATCGGGCGCGCCCGGCGCGTGGAGGAGTCGGCCCTGGTCTAGGGATGGGGATCCCCTGGGTCCGGAGATGCACGGGGGCGGCGATGAGCCGCCCCCGTTGCGTCCCGGGGCGCCGGTACCTACCGGAGTCGCTTGCGCGTCCGTCCGTTTGACGTAAAATCCACCGTGGAATGACGTCACTTCGACGTGAAATAACACGGCGCCACCCCGCGGTGGTCGTGGGATCCGGCCTCGCCGGCCTGTCCGCGGCCCTGCGCATCGCCGCGCACCGTGACGTGATCGTGGTCACCAAGGGCGCGCTCGGCGAGGGCGGCACCAGCTGGGCGCAGGGCGGCATCGCGGCCGCTCTCGGCCCGGGCGACACCGTGCAGGCGCATGCCGCGGACACGCTCATGGCGGGT
>VGRE01000538.1 GCA_016875435.1 Deltaproteobacteria bacterium
AGGCCTGACACTTCCTTGACAATCATCGTAATCGGCGGCGTACACGTCAACGGCCGCCCCGTCGCACAGCTCCCGCCACGCGCGGGCGGTCGCCCACGAGGGGCGCTCCGCCGCCACGGGGCAGGATGCCGGGACCAGCCCGGGGAACAGGGGAGGGGCATCGGCCGGCCTCACCGCCCACCCCCGATCAGCGCCAGGAGCGCGGAGTTCCGGCCCTTGACGGTGCGCCCGGCCGCCGCGTATCGCACCTCGAGCTTGGCCCGCTCCGGGTGGTAGCCCCGGGCGAGCAGCGCGGCCTCTGCCTCGCCACGCAGGCGGCGATACTCCTCCGCTCGCTGGCGGAGCCTGGCGGCATCGCGCTGCGGCGAGAGCCGGGG
This sequence comes from Deltaproteobacteria bacterium, assembly GCA_016875435.1. Lineage (GTDB taxonomy): Bacteria > Myxococcota_A > UBA796 > UBA796 > SXON01 > SXON01. The sequence continues at coordinate 378 of VGRE01000538.1, forward strand.
CACTGGCCCCGCGTCGCGAATGACGGTCACCTCGCGCCCCGTCCCATGGTTGACGCCGCCGCAGTGGCAGTCACACATCGGCCCTATGGCGCCGGTACACCGGTGATCGCAGGCGCACACTTGAGCCTCGACCACGAGCCGGTCACGGGCGACCCGCCCCAGGTACTCCATGCTCCCGCCGCAGGCGCCGCAGAGCAGGGGGCCCGTCACTTTCTCGCGCACCGTCACCGGGTCGAGGCAGTCAGCGCAGCGCCAGTAGTAGAGGCGACCGGGCGCCCCGCCCACGGTCACGCCGGGCTTGCCCTCGATGCCCAGGGCGGCGGCGACGTCAGCCCGCACGTACACGGCGTTCACCGGCGGGGCCGCCTCGACGGCCGTTTGAGCGGCGGGCCGGGGGGCGAACAGGGGTCCGAGCAGGGCGGGCGTCACGCCGCACCCCCGATGTCGCCGGGGTAGGCCCCGTCACGGTGGTGCCTGTACCAGTCGGCCACCTCGGCGGCGAGGTCCGCGGGGACACCGCCGAAGGCCCGGGCGAACGCCGCCGCCCGCGCTTGCCAGTCCGGGGCCGCCCTCATCGCCGACGTGCGGAGCAGGGCCACCGGGCCCCCGTTCCGGTAGCGCCTGACTGGGCGATCGCCGTCGAGCGAGGAGCAGAGCGCCCACCGGGGGTAGACGAAGCCGTCGTCGGCTTTCGCCCACCCGTCCCGCAGGATCACGAGGTAGACGCACCCGGGGCGGAGGGGGGCGCGAACGGGCGCCCCGGAGCGCGACACCGGGAGGGAGGGGAGGGCGCCGATCATCGCGCACCCCCCGCCGACCACGCGAGGATCGCCGCCATGCACTCGGCGACGATCGCGCCGCCGTCGGTGCTCTCTCGCCACGCGCGGAGGCCATCGGCCAGCCCGAGGGCATCGGCCGCCGCGAACCACGCGGACACCGGCGCGGCGAGGGCGCCGGGGGCGAGGTCAACGCGGATGCTCCGCACCTCGGGCGCCGCGCCGCCGCCCACCACGAGCACGCCGCCCGCGGGGAGGGCGGCGAGGGCGGCGCAGAGGTCGCCGTCGCCGCAGTTGTCGGCCAGCACGTCGGCGAGGGGGACGATCTCGCCCTCCCCGTCGTCGCCGAGCCCGGACACCACGAGGCAGGGGACGCGGGGGCTCACCGCCGCACCCGGTCTAGCG
>VGRE01000539.1 GCA_016875435.1 Deltaproteobacteria bacterium
CGCGCGACCGCTACTCGCCGGCGAGCCGGAGCACCGCGCCGGCGCAGCGGAGACGAACCCGGCGGCGAGATAGCGCGGCCGCCATGAACAGCCGATGCTGCCTCCCCTTGTTCGCCGGCCTGCTCGGTTGCGCGGGCGGCGACGATTCCGCGGCCAGCACCGAGGCCGCGGCCTGCGTGTCGGGCCCCGCGCAAGACGTGATCGACACCCGTCTCAGCCTCGACCTCGCCGAGCTCACGGGGCAGGCCCGGATCTCCGCCTGTCCCGAGCGGGGGGCAGCAGAGGTCACCCTCGACGTGTCTGGTCTCGACATCCGCTCGGTCGCGAGCGGCGGGCAACGCATCGAGAGCCACGTGGAAGGCGGCCAGCTTCGCGTTCCCGTCGCCGATGACGAGCAGGTCGACTTCACCGTGGACTACGCCTTCGCCGCCAGCGACAAGACCCGTTTCGACGGCTGGATGCCCGACCTGGGCATCTCGTTCACGTGGCCGTACTACTGCGGCAACCTCTTCCCCTGCGAGCCGGGTCTGGTCGATGGCGTGCTCTTCGAGCTGGAGTTGACCGGGGTGCCGGCGGGCAAGACGGCCGTGTACCCGGACTCCATCCCCGGCGAGGCGCCCGACTACATGCTCGGCTTTGCCGTGGGCGACTACGAGGAGATGGACGTGGGCCGAAGCGACGGCGGCGTGGAGATCTCGGCCTGGTACTTTCCCGGCCAGGAGCAGGCAGCGCGCGACGGCACCGCGAACATGGTCGACGTGTTCAGCTTCTACGAGCGAACCTACGGCCCGTACACCTTCGGCCCGGTGGCGGGGACCGTGCAGGTCGACTGGGGCATCGACTCCTGGGGCGGCATGGAGCACCACCCCTACGTGCACGTGGCCAAGTGGGACTTCGGCGACGAGGAGGTCCAGAACCACGAGATGGGCCACGCCTGGTACGGCGACGGCGTGCGCATCGCCTGCTGGGAAGACTTCGTGCTCTCCGAGGGCACGAACACCTACATCACTGCCCGCGCGCTGGAACAGGTGGGCGGCCCGGATCAGTGGGACTACTACGTGGACGGCTTCCTCACGCCCGTGTGTACCGGTCGCGACGTGAACACCATCGTCCTGCCCGACCAGACGTGCAACGAGATCGACTTCGTGAACCACGACATCTGGTCGCTTGCCACCTACATGAAGGGCGCGTGTTTCTACGAGGAGGTGGGCGACGTCATCGGCCCCGCCGCGCTCGACGTCATCCTCGGCGAGTTCTACGAGCAGAACGTGGGCAAGGCCGCCCGGATGCAGGACATGATCGACCTCATCGTCGCGCGGTCCGGCGAGGGCGACCGGGCGGCGATCGAGTCGGCGGTGACGGACTGGCTCCGGACGGAGGCCTGTCCCGAGGACTACGCTGAGCGCTGTCGTGCGCGCCAGGAGCGCGGCGGGCGATGACGCGCCGGTGACGCCGGCCCGGGTCGGTGTCTTGCCGTGTATGCCGTGGCGCTAGGCATTCGCGTGCGGAGAAATGGTCTCATGGCCCCCCTGTCCGACGCCC
>VGRE01000540.1 GCA_016875435.1 Deltaproteobacteria bacterium
ACCACACGCACCAGCAGCTCCACCACATCGTCCAGCGCGATGGGCTGGGTGCGCTCGCGGGTCCAACGCGGGAGCACCATGCTGGGCAGGCGCCGGACCAGGCGCTCCAGGATGCTGAAGCTGGACCCTTCGGGCCCAATCACCAACCCCGCGCGCACCGTGGTCACCGGCACCGCGTGGGTGCCGAGCGCGCTCTCCACCTCACGACGGCTCTCGAGGTGACGCGAGAGCGTGGCGTCGATGGGAATCAGCCCGCCGAGGTAGATGATCCGCTTTGCCCCGACTTTTGCCGCGGCCCGCGCGACGTTGTCGGCGAGGATGAGGTCCATGTCCTCAAAGCTCGCCTGGGTGAGGCCCGAAGACGGGAGCATCGAGTGTACGAGGTAGTAGACGACCTCGATTCCCTCCAGCGCCCGCTCGGTTTCCCGAAGGCTGAACAGGTCGGCGCGGCGCCAACGCACTCCGTCGACCGTCGTGTCGTCGGGCACCGACCGGCCCAGCGCGGTCACGTCGAAGCCGCGGTCCTGGAGCAGCGCGCACAGGTACCGACCGACAAAACCGGTGGCGCCGGCCACTGCGACCCGTCGGCCAGTCGGGCTCACCCGGCCACCTGCTTGGACGTCGACACCTCGCCCCAGGCGGCGCGTACGTCGAGCGGTACCTCCAGTTGTTCGAGGTGGGCGTAGAGGGAGGCGAGCATCAGGCCCATCGGCAAGAAGTCGGGGTGGATCTGGACCCGGGCGTCGCGGCAGGCCACGAAGGCGGCGTGGAAGGTGGTGCGGAAGTGGGCCGACTCGAAGCGGACCGCGGTCTGGTCGCCACCGAAGTGGGCGAGGAAGATGCTGCGTGCCGGGCGTAGCCCCAGCACCTCCAACGTACGGTCGAAGCTCCGGTCGTCGCCCCCGTAGAAGCCGCCGTAGAGGTCGCGGACCGCGGAGCGGAAGGCCGGAGTCCAGGTGTGGCGCGCGGCGGTCGGGGCCCAGCGTACCGGAGCAACGCCCGAGAAGCGCGAGGGGCCGAGGTCAAGGAGCGCGACCGGGCCGACCAGGAGCTGATGGAAGTAGAGGCGCAGCAGGGTCTCACCACGAGTGCGCCGATCGGCTTCGACCGTGGGCACCCGCCCGTCGACCGGGCCCCCTACGACCACGGGCAGGCGGTGCTCCTGGAGGTGACGGGCGCGTTCGGCCTGGGCGCGCTCGGTGCCGGCGCTGTCCATCTGGGCGCGAAAGAGCGCGCTCGCTGCCGCGGCGACGGATTTCGGCTGGACCACGTCGAACACTGCCGGGCTCACGAAGTCGGTGAGCTCTCGCCAGCCGACACCACGAAACAAGGAGGAGGAAGGGAGCAAGGACACCGGGTCTCCACAACGCGGCTTAGGGGTAGGCACCTCGGCGGGACTGGCAACGGCGAAGCGCGAACGCGGCGTGGCGGGCGTCAGCGGCTGCGCCGACACCGGCAGCAGCGCGCTGCGCGACCTCGCGGCCGGCGGCGGCGAGGTGCTCGCGGTGGCGAAGGCGGCGGGGGC
>VGRE01000541.1 GCA_016875435.1 Deltaproteobacteria bacterium
CCGGGCCGGCGACACCGACACCGACACCGACACCGACACCGACACCGGGCCGCCTCCGGAGCCCAGCGTGGGCTGGGTGGTGTCGCTGGTGGGCGGCGCCTCCGGCCGCGTGCGGGTCTACGACCCGGTCACCCGCGAGGTCACCCAGGAGTGGGCCGGCTTCGGCGCCTACGGCGGCACCGCGTACTACAACCCCTCCACCGGGGCCGGCGTCCTCTTTTCCGACGACGCTACCGTCCTCCTCTTCGCCGATCTTACGACCGAACGCTACGACGGCGACCTTTCCGGTCCAATCGACGACGTGTCGCGGCTAGGCCGGTACGGCATGATCGCCCACCAGGGCGGGGTCCTCCGTTTCGACGAGACCTTCTCGTTCGAAAGGGAGTTGGTCCCCTATGGCGAACTTGGCAGCGCGCTGGTCGTCGGGGGCAACGCCAACGTGGGCTACCTCGTCGACGTGGCCGAGGGCGGCCCCGACTTGTGGACGCTGCAACCCAGCGGCAGCTACGAGCTCACCTACACGGACTACGACGGCAGCACGCAGCGCGGTGCCAACGTGTTCGTGGGTCCTGGCGACGCCCCCTTCGGCTGTTCCTCGGGCGGCGGGATCTACGAGGTCGACGACCTGTTGGTGGGCTCGCGCGATCCTTACCTGTCCTACGACGGCGAGCTCGACGACGTGTCGGAGTGCGCGTACGATCCCCAGAGCGACCAGTTCCTGCTCTTCTCGCCCACCGTCGGCGTGATTCGCGTGGATCCCGACGGCACCGGCAGGCAGGTCTTCTCGCCCCCCAACGGCTACACGCTCCACAACGTCTACTTTTACGGGCTCTGATGTCGCGACACTATCTGCTTCTCGCGCTGGTCCTCGCCGGCTGCAAGGGATGCGACGAGGAGGAGGCCCTGCCCACCGTGGTCACGCCGGTGGGCGGCGCGCCGGTGGCCATCTGGCTGGGCAGCGGCTCGGGCCCCGGCGTGGCCGAGGTGCCGGTGCTGCGCGTGGACGAGATCGGGGCCCCGGTAGGCGGCGGCGACGTCAACCTGTCGAGCGACGGCACCCTCGCGGCCGACACGGTGACCCTCGACGCCTCCGGGTGGGGGCTCGCCGAGGTGTCGAGCGAGGGCACGGGGGCCTTTGCCGTCACCGGTAGCGACGGCGCGCAGTCGGCCGAGGGATGGGCCTTCGTCAACGCTGTGCCCGACGTGAACGTGGGTTTCCCCGCGTGGCTCGGCGGCGAGAGCGGGGGTGCCGTCGCCGGCGCGGGCGGCGGCGTGCTGCTCACTCGAGGCGGCGAGGCGTGGTGGTTTCCCCCGCTCGGCGGCGCGGGCGTCCGTGTCCTCGAGCTGGCCTCCGATATCGTCGAGCTCCTTCCCGTCCAGATCGACAGTGACGGCGTCACCGACGCGCTGCTCTGGTCGGGCGACACCGTCGTCGTTCTTCGCGGCCGCGCCGAGGGCGGCGTGGGCTACTGGGCTGCCTTCGAGGCCAAGTCGGGAACGGTGGGCGCCGCGCTGGTG
>VGRE01000542.1 GCA_016875435.1 Deltaproteobacteria bacterium
GGACAAGAGGATGCTCAGGATGGCGTCCTCGGGGCGATCGAGGGCCAGCGTCGCGAGGCCGCGCCACACGATATAGCGCACGGACATGCACACCGAGAGGATGGCTACCGCCAGGCGCCAGTGCGGCATGCGCCGCAGCACCCACAGGCTCACCGCCATCACCACCGCGCTGATGATCGCGTGCGAGCGGAGCGGAAGCTCGGCGAAGGCAAACACCAGCGCGGGGAGTGCGGCGAGCACGAGCGTGGCCGCCAGCAGCACGGGCGATGCCACGGCCTCGGTCAAAAAACGCTCGACGACCACCGGCATCCGGATGGGGCGGCGCGAGTTGGGGTCGGGAGGCTGGTTCATAGCGGGGGCGGCTACCGGAAGCGCCGCCCGAGTACCCACCGGGAATTCTACCGATCGGCTTCCACTTGGCAAGGGCTCGCCCGGCAACAGGACTGACGTTCGGCGCCCGCAGACGCTATGATGCCGCGACAAACCTAGCGACGCAGAACTGCTGACCCCGTCCTTCCATGAGTAGCGCGCCCGCCAGCCCGCCGAACGTACCCGAGCGCGACCCCTTGCTGGGCCGTGTTGTCGACGGTCGTTATCGCGTCACCGCCACCATCGCGCGCGGGGGGATGAGCCGGGTTTACCAGGCCGAGCAGGCTCCGCTGGGGCGCGTGGTGGCGCTGAAGGTGCTCGCCAGCGGGGGCGGCAACAGCGACCAGGACCGGGAGTTCCGCCAGCGATTCCAGCTCGAGGCGAGCGCCTGCGCCAAGCTCACCCATCCCAACACGGTGCGGGTGTTCGACCACGGTGCCGTCGCGGGCCCGGGCGGCCAGGCCGAGCTGCTCTACATCGCGATGGAGTACCTCGACGGGCGCACGCTCCACCAGGTGATTCGCGCCGAGGCGCCGCTCGCCGCGAGGCGCATCGTCGCCATCGCGCGGCAGATCTGCGGCTCCCTCCGCGAGGCCCACGGCCTCGGGCTCCTGCATCGCGACCTGAAGCCGGCCAACGTGGTGCTGGTGCAGCACGGCGACGACGAGGACTTCGTCAAGGTGCTCGACTTCGGCCTCGTCAAGCAGCTGCGCGTGAACGACGAGCTCACCGGCACCGACGCCGTGGTGGGCTCCCCGTCGTACATGTCTCCCGAGCAGATCCGCGCCGAGCGCCTCGATGCCCGCTCCGACATCTACTCGCTCGGCGTGATCCTCTACGCGTGCGTGTCGGGGAAGGCGCCCTTCGTCAGCGACACCAGCGTGGGGGTGTTGCTCGCGCACCTCAACCAGCCCCCTCCCCCGCTCGACGCGCGCGCCCCCGCGCTGGCCGAGTGCCCCACCCTCGGCTGGGTGGTGAACACCTGCCTCGCCAAGCGGCCCGACGAGCGCTTTGCCTCCATCGACGAGCTGGTGCGCGCGCTGCGGGTGTGCGAGGCGGAGCTCCGTGGCGAGAAGCCGTCGCCACCCATCCTCGTCGAGGGGAAGCTCGCGCGCGGTGCCGACGCGCCGGCGGCTGCCCCGGGCGCCA
>VGRE01000543.1 GCA_016875435.1 Deltaproteobacteria bacterium
GACGACAACGACACCGTCTACGCCGGCGCCGAGGAGCTCGCCGACGGGCTCGACAACGACTGCGACGGCGAGACCGACGAGGGCACCGACTACAAGGACGACGACGGCGACGGCTACCGCGAGATCGACGGCGACTGCGACGACGACGACGCCACCGAGTACCCCGGCGCCCCCGACATCTGGTACGACGGTCGCGACGCGGACTGCGCGGGCGACGACGACTACGACCAGGACGGCGACGGCCACCAGGTCGACGGCATCGGCGACGACTGCTGGGACCTCGACGCCAGCATCTACCCAGGCGCCACCGACGCCTGGTACGACGGCGTCGACAGCAACTGCGACGGCGCCAGCGACTTCGACCAGGACGGCGACGGACAAGACGCGAGCTTCGCCGGGGGTGCCGACTGCGACGACGACGACGCCACGGTCAACACCGCCGCCCTCGACACCTGGTACGACGGGGTCGACCAGGACTGCGACCGCGCCGACGACTACGACCAGGACGCCGACGGCTACCGCCACGCGAGCGGCGGCGGCTCCGACTGCGACGACACCGACGCCAGCGCCAATCCCGGCGCCACCGAGAGCTGGTACGACGGCGCCGACCAGGACTGCGACGGCGACAGCGACTACGACCAGGACCAGGACGGCCACGACAGCGCCGACTACGGCGGCGACGACTGCGACGACCTCGACGGCGACGTGTACCCCGTGGCCACCGAGCGGTGGTACGACGGCATCGACCAGGACTGCGCCGGCGACGACGACGACGACCAGGACGCCGATGGCCACGTGGCGCTGGCGCAGGGCGGCGACGACTGCAACGACACCGACGCCACCATCAACCCCTCCGCCACCGACCTTCCCTACGACGGCATCGACCAGGACTGCTCCGACAGCAGCGACTACGATGTCGACGGCGACGGCTACCTCGCCGCGACCGTGGGCGGGTCCGATTGCGACGACGACGACGACACCATCAACCCCGCCGCCACCGAGACCTGGTACGACGGCGTCGATCAGGACTGCGACGGCGAGAGCGACTACGACCAGGACGGCGACGGCCAGGACGCCGAGGCCCACGGCGGTCTCGACTGCGACGACCTCGAGAGCAGCACCTTCACCGGCGCGCCCGACCCCTGGTACGACGGCGTCGACAGCGACTGCGACGGCGCCGACGACTTCGATCGCGACGGCGACGGCTACGCCAGCGACAGCTACGGGGGCGACGACTGCAACGACGGCGACCCGGCCATCAACCCCGGCGAGGCCGACGTGCCTTACGACGGCATCGACTACGACTGCGACGGGTCGAGCGAGTACGACGTCGACGGCGACGGCTACGTGGGCAGCAGCGCGGGCGGCTCCGACTGCGACGACGACGACGCCGCGATCAATCCCGGCGCCACCGAGAGCTACTACGATGGCGTCGACCAGGACTGCGACGGCGAGAGCGACTACGACCAGGACGGCGACGGCCAGGACGCCGAGTTCGCCGGCGGCGCCGACTGC
>VGRE01000544.1 GCA_016875435.1 Deltaproteobacteria bacterium
ATCCGCCGCCCGGGAGGTCCATGTCGGCCTTCGGCCGACGCAAGCGCAGCGTGCTCGCCTGCGCCGAGCCGCGTGGAGCTTCATCGGAGGTGGTCTCTCCGGGAGAGGGTCGCTGTTCCTTGACCCGGCTGCCACGCGTCGCGCCACGTCGGCGGCCGACGATGCCACGGTGGCGAGTGGGTCCACGGGCGCGAGTCTACCAGGTGGCCATGGCTTGATCGCGTCGGAGCAGGCCAACAGCTTCACGCGAGCGTAGACCCGGCCCGAGCAAGGCCCCGCCACGACCGCCCGCAGCGGGGTCGGGCCGACGTGATCGAGGTGCCCAGGGCTCAGGGGCGTACTGGGGGTGGCGCCCCTGGCGCGCCCCATCGCGGAGCGCAGCGAAGCCGATGGGGCGCGCCAGGGGTGACAGGACCCCCCGGCCGAAGGCCGCTGGAGTTCCCTGGGCACCGGATCGCCTGGCGCCCGGGGGCTCCCCGTGTCGCGATCGAGGTCGTGGCGGGGCCGTCCCTCGCCGACGACCATTTTCTGGCACCCGCGAGAGATAGCGCGTGGTGGTGCTGGTCGAAGTCGCCGTCCCCCTGCCGGTCCACGGGCGTTTCACGTGGAACAGTCCCCGCGATCTGCCTGTTGGTGCCGTGGTTGTCGTGCCCTACGGGTCGCGGGAGCTGGTGGGCTGGGTGGTGGGGCAGGGCGAGGCCGTGGAGGGGGTTGACCTCAAGCCGGTAAAGGAGGTCTTGAGCGAGTCGCCGGCTTTCGATGCCGAGGAGCTGGCCTTCTTCCGCTGGATGGCGGAGTACTACCTGTCGCCGCTGGGCGAGGTGATCGCCACGGCGCTGCCGGCCGACGCCGGCGCGAGCACCCGCCGCACCTACCGGCCCACCGCCGAGGGCGTGGAGCGGATCGCGGTCAACCCGCCCGAGGGCGACCGTGGCGCAGTGCTCCGCGAGGTGGTGTCGCGACCGGGCTGCACCAAGTCGGCGCTCGAACGGCGCCTCCACGGCGAGGTGAACGACCCGGGCCCGCACCTCGGGGCCCTGCTCGCGGCCGGGCTCGTGGAGGGGCACGACGAGGTGGTGGAGGGCGTGCGCGACGAGGTGCTCTGGGTGATCCCGGCGGGGCCGCCCCCCGAGGGGCCGCGCTACGCCGCCGCCCGCGGGGCACACGCGAGACTACCCGCCTTGATGGCCGACCTCCCGGCGTCGACCGTCGCCGTCTTGCTCCGCCGGGGCGCCGCCCGGAAGGAAATGCGCCCCCGGGTAGTGGCCGCCTCGCCCCGCGCGCCCAGCGTGCCGCCGCGCCTGAACCCTGCCCAGCAAGCGGCGGTCGAGGCGATTGGCCCGGCCGGGGGCTACCTGCTGCACGGCGTCACCGGCTCGGGCAAGACCGAGGTGTACCTCGCGCTCGCCGAGCGGGCGCTCGCCGCGGGCAAGCAGGCGATGGTGCTGGTGCCGGAGATCGCGCTCACGCCGCTGTTGTGCGGCCGCTTCGAGGGGCGTTTCCCCGG